>NZ_JBFRCG010000010.1:0-372807 GCF_040965595.1 Paraburkholderia sp. EG287B | reverse complement strand
CGCTTCGACAAGCAGGGGAAGGGTGTCAACCAGCATGGCGACGAAAGTTAACATCGCCGCGACGTGTTTACAACCCCTTTGCTCCACCAACAAAAATGCCGTTCAGTTGCTTAACTGAACGGCATTAGGGCTTAGGCCCGTCTTTTTGTTTAGACTGACGGCACCGGGCCGTCGCATAGCGAGAGAGGGCGGCCTTGCACGAATCAAGGAGCCGTCATGCCCCACACGCACTACACCACGCTGATCTCGGCCGCCAATCTGCACGAACGCCTGACCGCCGCGCCGGGCAGCGTGCTGGTTTTCGACTGCCGCTTCGATCTCGCCAACCCCGCCGCGGGTGAGAACGGCTATGCGCTGGGCCATCTGCCGGGCGCCCAATACCTGCATCTGGACCGCGACCTCTCGGGCCCGAAGACCGGCAAGAACGGCCGCCATCCGCTGCCCGACCGCTCGGCGCTCGTCGCCACGCTGTTGCTGCGCGGGCTCAACGAAGGCCAGCAGGTCGTGGCCTACGACGCGCAAGGCGGCGCCTACGCCGCGCGCCTATGGTGGCTGCTGCGCTGGCTCGGCCACGACTCGGTGGCCGTGCTCGACGGCGGCCTCAAGGCGTGGGAGGCGGCGGGCTTCCCGCTCGTGCGCGACGTGCCCACGCCCGCGCGCGGCACTTTCAAGGCCGGCGCGCCGCTGCAGGTGACGGTGGACGCCCAGGCCATCGTCCGCAATCTCGCGACGCACGAACTCACGGTCGTCGACGCGCGCGCCGCCGACCGCTATCGCGGCGAGAACGAAACGATCGACCCGGTGGGCGGCCATATTCCTGGCGCGCGCAATCGGTTTTATCAGGACAATCTCACGCCGGATGGCCGCTTCAAGTCGGCGCATGCGCTGCGTGAGGATTTCACGGCGGTGCTGCCGGGCATCGCGCCCGAACACGTGGTCCTGCAATGCGGCTCGGGCGTGACCGCCTGCCACAATGCGCTCGCGATGGAGATTGCCGGCCTGCACGGCGCGGCGCTCTATCCCGGTTCGTGGAGCGAATGGAGCGCCGACGCGTCGCGGCCGGTCGCGACTGGCCCCAACCCCTGAGCCGGGAATCCGGAAGCGGGCACGGCGTCACACCACGCCGTGCTCCTTGAACCAGGCAATCGCGCGCTTCCAGCCGTCTTCCGCATCGGCCTTGCGATAGCTCGGCCGGTAGTCCGCGAAGAACGCGTGGCCCGCGTCGTCGTACACGACGATTTGCGAGCCGCGCCCGCCCTGCGGGCCCTGCGCGATGGCGGCCTTCATCTGCTCGAGCGTGTCCTGCGGAATGCTGTTGTCCTGCAAGCCATACATGCCGAGTACCGGCACCTGCAGATTGCCCGCGAGATCGAGCGGATTTTGCGGCGAATTTTCCGTGTGCGCGCCCGCCACGCGGCCATACCAGGAAACCGCCGCCTTGATGCGCGGATTGTGCTCGGCATAGAGCCACGTGTAGACCCCGCCCCAACAGAAGCCATTGACGCCCACGCGCTTCAGATCGCCACCGTGCTCGCCGGCCCAGACAAGCGCCGCATCGATGTCGCCGAGCACCTGGGCATCGGGCACCTTGCTCGCGATGTTCTCGCTGATTTGCTGCACCGTCGGGTACACCGAGGCATCGCCCTGGCGCACGAAGAAGTCCGGCGCGATGGCCAGATAGCCGAGCTTCGCAAAGCGGCGGCACACATCGGCGATATGCTCGTGCACGCCGAAGATCTCGTGAATCACGATGATCACCGGCAAGTGCGTCTTGCCGCGCGGCTGCGCGCGATACGCCGGGACGAGCGTGCCGCCCGACTGGAAGCCGATCTCGCCGGCTTCGAGGCCTTCGCTGTCGGTGTGGATGGTTTGCGCGGAGACGGGCAGCACGGCAGCTGCGAATCCGCTGCCGAGCGCCGCCTTGATGAAGGTGCGCCGATCGAACGGTACGTGCGGGACGAGGCTATCGACTTCGGGTTTCAGCATGCAACGCTCCTTGAAGATCAAACAGCGGAAACAGGCGGAATGGCGCCGCGCCCCGGACACAAGCACCGCTCGATGCAGACGCTCAGTGCAGCCGCCTAGTGCAGCTTCACGCGCGGCAACGTCGTGCGGCGCAGCCAGTGCGCGAAGGTATCGAGCACCATGCGCGCGTAGCCGTGCAGCGCCGCGATGTGCAGCCGGTACAGCGACATGTACATGAAACGGGCAAACAATCCTTCGATCAACATATTCCCGCCGATCAGCCCGCCCATCAGATTGCCGACCGCGCTGAAGTGGCCGAGCGACACCAGTGAGCCGAAGTCGCGATAGGTGAACTCCTCGAGCGGCTTGCCGGCGAGCAGATTGCCCAGCGACTTGAACAGGAAAGTGGCCTGCTGATGCGCGGCTTGCGCGCGCGGCGGCACACCGCGCTCGTGGCCCGGCCATTCGCAGGCCGCGCAGTCGCCGAGCGCGAAGATGTTGTCATCGAGTTCCGTTTGCAGCGTACGGCGCACGATCAGCTGGCCGAGCTTGTTGACGGTGAGGCCGTCGAGCCGCGACAGCACGGCCGGCGCGGTGATGCCCGCGGCCCAGACCGTGAGGTCCGCGCGCAGGTTCTTGCCGCTCGCGGTGCGCACGACGCCAGGCGCCACTTCGATCACCCGTTCGCTCGTGAGCAGCTTCACGCCGAGCTTTTGCAGCAGCTCGCCCGTCGCCGACGACACGCGCTCGGGCAACGCGGGCAGGATGCGCGGGCCCGCCTCGATCAGCACGATGCCCACGTCGTGGCGCGGATCGAGCTTGTGCAATCCATAGGCCGACAGCACCTGCGCGGTGTTGCGCAGCTCGGCGGAAAGCTCGACGCCCGTCGCGCCCGCGCCGATGATCGCCACCTGCACGCGCGGCTCGGCGCCGGCGTTCATGGCCGGCGCGAGGTCGTCCGCCGTCACCTCCACCGCGACTCTTTCGGGCGCCTGATGTTCGGCACGCATGCACGCAGCGATCAGGCGCTTGCGAAAGCGCTCGGCCTGCTCGACGGTGTCGAGCGCGATGGAATTCTCGGCCGCGCCCGGCACGCCGAAAAAGTGCGTCGTGCTGCCGATCGCGAGCACGAGCGTGTCGTATTCGAGCACGCGCTCGGGCAGCATTTCCGCGCCGTCTTCGTCGAGCACGCGCCCGAGCGTGATGCGCTTCGCCGCACGGTCGAGGCCGGTCAGCTCGCCCTGCTGGAACTCGAAGCCGTGCCAGCGCGCCTGCGCCGGATATTCGAGCTGATGCGTGAACGGATCCATGCTGCCCGCCGCGACTTCGTGCAGGAGCGGTTTCCAGATATGCGTTGGATTGCGGTCGACCAGCGTGATCGATGCCGCCTGCGGCTTGCCCCGCTTCGCGCGCGCTTCGCCGTAACGATCGCCGAGCCGTGTTGCCAGTTCCAGCCCGCCTGCGCCTCCTCCCACAACGATAAAGCGATGCATAGACTCTCCGTGCATGTCGAAAGGCGATAGAAAGGCCGATGCATCGACAACATGACGTGCGAGGCACCGGCCTTCAATCAAATCATTGTCGGCTGACGGAGCGCGCGGCGGCAACCCTTGCGGCGCGCATTCGCGACATCACGCACGCGAGGCTTGCCTTATCGCGCGCGCGCAGTTACATCCTGGTTACGGCTTTTGCGGCACAGCGCATTCAGTATGTACTTAGTAGAGCTTCACTAAGCACTACATCGTCTTCAATGCGCCTCTTCCCAGTTCTCGCCCACGCCCACTTCGGCGACGAGCGGCACCTTGAGCTGCGCCACCGAGCACATCAGTTCGGGCAAGCGCTTGCGCACTTCGGCGAGTTCGCCGCCCGGCACTTCGAGCACGAGTTCGTCGTGCACCTGCATGATCATCTTCGTGCCGATCTTGCGTTCGTCGAGCCACTTCTGCACCGCGACCATGGAAAGCTTGATGAGGTCGGCGGCCGTGCCTTGCATGGGCGCGTTGATGGCGGCGCGCTCGGCGGCCTGGCGGCGCGGACCGTTGCCGCCGTTGATCTCGGGCAGCCACAGACGGCGGCCGAAGACGGTCTCCACATAGCCGCGCGACTTCGCGTCCATGCGCGTTTCGTCCATGTAGCGCGCCACGCCCGGATAGCGCGCGAAATAGCGGTCGATATAAAGCTTCGCCGCGTCGCGCGTAATGCCGAGATTCGATGCGAGCCCGAACGCGCTCATGCCGTAAATCAGGCCGAAATTGATGACCTTGGCGATGCGCCGCTGGTCCGCGCTCACTTCGAGCGGCGTGACGCCGAACACCTCGGAAGCCGTGGCGCGGTGAATGTCGTCGCCGCGCGCGAACGCCGCGAGCAGCGACTCGTCGCCCGAGATATGCGCCATGATGCGCAGTTCGATCTGCGAGTAGTCGGCGGAAACGATCTTGTGCCCCGGCGGCGCGATGAACGCCTCGCGAATGCGCCGGCCTTCGCCCGTACGCACGGGGATGTTCTGCAGATTCGGATCGTTCGACGCAAGACGGCCCGTGACCGCCACCGCCTGCGCGTAGTTCGTGTGCACGCGGCCCGTTTGCGCATTCACCATGCGCGGCAGCTTGTCGGTGTACGTGGACTTGAGCTTGGCAAGCCCGCGATGCTCGAGCAGGATCTTGGGCAGCGGGTAATCCTCGGCGAGCTTCTGCAGCACTTCTTCGTCGGTGGAAGGCGCGCCGCTCGGCGTTTTCTTCACGACCGGCAGTTGCAGCTTCTCGAAGAAAATCTGGCCGATCTGCTTGGGCGAGCCCAGGTTGAATTCGCCGCCCGCGAGCGCATACGCTTCCTCTTCGAGCGCGATGAGCCGCACCGCAATTTCCGCGCTCTGCTTTTCGAGCCTTTCGCTGTCGATCAGCACACCGTTGCGCTCCATCTTGCGCAGCACGCGCGACGTGGGCAGCTCGATGTGGCGATACACGTAATCGAGGCCCTTCTCGGGCGCGATCTGCGGATAGAGCGCGCGATGCAGTTGCAGCGTGACATCGGCGTCTTCGGCAGCGTATTCGGCGGCCTTGTCGAGCGCGACTTCGTCGAAGCCGATCTGCTGCGCGCCCTTGCCCGCCACCTCTTCGTACTTGATCGTCTTGATGCCCAGATGGCGCAGCGCGAGGCTGTCCATGTCGTGGCTGCGATGCGATTCGAGCACATACGACTCGAGCAGCGTGTCATGCTCCACGCCATTCAGCTCGATACCGTAGTTCGCGAGCACCTGCTCGTCGTACTTCATGTGCTGGCCGACTTTCTTGTGCTTCCCGCTTTCGAGCCACGGCTTCAGGCGCGCAAGCACTTCGTCCTGCGGCAGTTGATCGGGAGCGTCCGGGCCGCGGTGCGCGAGCGGCAAATAGGCGGCCACACCCGGTTCCGTCGAGAACGACATGCCGACGAGCTTCGCGACCATCGGATCGAGCGCCGTGGTCTCGGTGTCGAACGCAGTGATTTCGGCGGCTTCGATCCGCTTGAGCCACGTACCGAACTGCGGCCACGTCTGGATCGTTTCGTAATGGCGCGGGGCATCGACGAACAGCGCGGGCTGCACGTTCGCGTCTTTTTCAGGTACGTCGCCTTTGGTTGCGGCGGGCACCGTCTCGCTCTGCTGACTCGCTTCGGTGACTTCGCGCAGCCAGGTCTTGAAGCCGTGGCGCGCAAAGATATCGCGCAGTTCTTCGCGCGCTTCGGCTCGCGTGGCGAGCGACGCTTCGATCGACTCGAGATGCGGCGCGAGATCGCAAGCCGTTTCCACCGTGACGAGCTTTCTCGCCATCGGCAGGAAGTCGAGCGCGTCGCGCAGATAACCGCCCACAGCGCCCTTGATTTCATCCGCATGCGCGATCACGCCGTCGAGCGAGTCGTATTGCGTGAGCCACTTCACCGCCGTTTTCGGGCCGCACTTGTTCACGCCCGGCACGTTGTCGACGGTGTCGCCGATGAGCGAGAGATAATCGATGATGCGCTCCGGCGGCACGCCGAACTTCGCGATCACGCCTTCGCGATCGAGCGTTTCATTCGTCATCGTGTTGATGAGCGTGACGTGGTCCGTCACGAGCTGCGCGAGGTCCTTGTCGCCCGTGGAAACGATGACCTTCATGCCGAGCTTCTCGGCCTGATGCGCGAGCGTGCCGATCACGTCGTCGGCCTCCACGCCTTCGATCATCAGGAGCGGCCAGCCGAGCGCGCGCACGGCCGTGTGAATGGGCTCGATTTGTGCAGCGAGCGGCTCGGGCATGGAAGGCCGGTTGGCCTTGTACTCGGGGTACCAGTCGTCGCGGAACGTCTTGCCCTTTGCATCGAACACGCACGCGCTATACTCTGCCGTAACGTCCTTGCGCATGCGACGCAGCATGTTGATGATGCCGTATAGCGCGCCCGTGGGTTCGCCATCAGGACCGCGCAGATCCGGCATCGCATGGAAGGCCCGATAGAGATAGCTAGAACCGTCGACCAGCAACAGGGTCTTACCTTCCAGCTCATTTTGTAGCTTCGTTTCCACGCGTAGTTCTTCAGGCATTATGGACAAGAGAAAAGTGATTCCGAGTCTGCGTTCACTCGCAGATCAAGAGCGCGCGACGGCCAAGAAGGCGCGCGCATCGTGGCAGATGTTCACGATTATGGCAGAGTTTATCGAGGCGACCGAGTACCTGTCCGAGATCCGGCCAGCGGTCAGCATCTATGGTTCCGCCCGCCTGAAACCGGAGTCGGAGTACTACCAGCTCGCCACCACCATCGCGCGCAAGGTGTCCGATGCGGGCTTCGCCGTGATCTCCGGCGGCGGCCCCGGCATCATGGAAGCCGCGAACCAGGGCGCGCATGCGGGCAAGTCGCCTTCCGTGGGCCTGAACATCGAGTTGCCGCACGAGCAGTCGGGCAACCAGTGGCAGGACATCTCGCTGCGCTTCCGCCATTTCTTCACGCGCAAGGTCACCTTCGTGAAGAACTCGGACGCCGTGATCGTCATGCCCGGCGGCTTCGGCACGCTCGACGAACTGGCCGAGGTGCTCACGCTCATCCAGACGAAAAAATCGCGTCACGTGCCCATCATTCTGGTGGGCGCCGCATTCTGGAAGGGCCTGCTCGACTGGTTCCGCTCGGCGCTCGTGCCCATGGGCCTCATCAATCCCGAAGACATGAATTTGATGCAGGTGATCGACGACCCGGACCAGGTGCTCGAAGCCGTTCTCAAGTTCTACGAAGATGCGGACACCGCCGAAGATACCGGCAAGGAACACCCGGCGCGCCGCGACCGCGACTCCGACGAAGACCGGATGTTCTATCTCTGATGCACCGCTTGCGGCGCGGCGTGCGGATGGCCTGCGGTTGACGTTTCCGTAGGCCTGCGCACCGCTCGCGCCTCAGCGCATCACTCCCCTCATGCTTTCTCCGCGCTTGTGGGCACGCCGGATGCACCGAGCGGCGCCCGCGCGCTCGCCTGCTCCTCCAGCCAGCGGCAAAACTGCACGACGAGCGGCGCTTGCGCCACCTCGCGGCGCGCCACCCACCAGTAGCCGCGCGCGTCGAGATGCGGCCCCGCGAGCGGGGTGACGAGCCGCCCCGACGCGAGCTCGTCGTCGAGCAGCGGCAGCGGGCCGAGCGCGACACCCAGACCATCCACGGCGGCCTGCAAGGCCAGATAGAAGTGGTCGAACGACTGCTTCTTGCGGCATTTGGCTTTCACGCCTGCGGCCGCGAGCCAGGTGCGCCACGCATCGGGCCGCGTGTCCGAATGCAGCAGCACGTGGCGCGCCAGATCGCTCGCCTGATGAATCGGCGCGCGTTTGAGCAGCGCCGGACTGCACACCGGCAGTTCCATCTCGTCGAGAAAATGACCGGCCTCGCAGTCGCGCCAGTGGGCCGGACCGCGCCGTACGGCCACGTCGAAGCCTTCGAGCGTCTCGACCGGGGCGTTCGAGGTGGACAGGCGCAACTCGACGTTCGGCGCGAGCCGCTGAAACTGCGAGAGCCTCGGCAGCAGCCATTTCATCGCGAAGGTAGGCAGCGCGCTCACGCGCAGCACGTGCACCACGCCCGTGTCGCGCAGCTGGCTGGTTGCGCGCGCGATGTCGTCGAATGCCGACTGCACGGCGGCGAGGTAGCGCCGCCCGTCCTCGGTCAGCGCGACCCGCTTGCCGTGCCGGTGAAACACCTGCACGCCGACCCACGCCTCGAGCGCGGCCACCTGCCGGCTGATGGCACCGTGAGTCACATTGAGTTCGCCCGCCGCGGCAGAGAAGCTGTTGTGCCGCGCGGCGGCTTCGAACGCGCGCAGCGCGGGAAAGGGCGGAAGGGAGTGTGCCATGCTTGTGAGTGTAGATCACAAGAGCGCGCCATAGAAATCGTTTTGCCGCGCGCGCGAATGGGCTTAATCTCCGAACTTGCCTCAGAGGTCCCTTCCATTCATGAAACAACCCATCTCCTCGCCCGCCGCAGCCGGACATGGCACGGACGACGGCCTGCATACGCCGACGGTACGCGATCTGTTCCTCGGCTTTCTCGGTCTCGGCTTCACGTCGTTCGGCGGCGCACTGCCGTTGGCGCGCCGCACCATCGTCGAGCAGCGCCGCTGGCTCACCGCCAGCGAGTTCACCGATCTGCTCGGCCTCTGCCAGTTCTTGCCGGGCGGCAACGTCATCAATCTCTCGGTCGCGCTCGGCATGCGTTTCCATGGATGGCGCGGCGCGCTCGCCGGCATCCTCGGCCTGATCGCGGGTCCGTCGCTCGTCGTGATCGGGCTCGGCGTGCTCTACGAGCGCACGCAAGACGACCCGCATGTGCGGCATCTGTTCGTCGGGCTCGCCGCGGCTGCCGCCGGGCTGCTCGTCTCGATGGCGCTGAAAATCGTGCTGCCGCTGCGGCGCGATCCCGCCGCGGCCGTCGTCGCCGCGCTCGGCTTCGTGGCCATCGCCGTGCTGCGCACGCCGCTCTTGCCCACCATGCTCGTGCTCACGCCGATCGGCATCGCGCTCGCGGCCCGCGCGGCGCGCAAGGAAGGAGGCTCGCGATGAGCGCCACACTCGTTGCGCTCGCCGCGATCTTCGGCCAGCTCTCGCTGCTCGCTTTCGGCGGCGGCAACACGATCCTGCCCGAGATGCAGCGCCAGGTCGTCGAGGTCCACCACTGGATGCCGGCGAGCGAGTTCAGCGCGCTATTCGCGCTCGCCCAGGCCGCCCCGGGCCCGAACATGATGGTCGTGACGCTGGTGGGCTGGCACGTGGCCGGCTGGGCAGGCATGCTGGTCACGTCGATTGCGAAGTTCGGGCCGTCGTCGCTCGTCACGATCGCTGCGCTGCATGCGTGGAATCGCTTCAAGGACCGCCCGTCGCGGCGCATCGCGCAAAAGGGCCTCGTGCCGGTGACGGCGGGCCTCGTGGCCGCGAGCGCCGTGCTGATCGCGAGAGCCTCCGATCCTTCGTGGATCGCCTGGGCGATTACCGGCGTATGCGCCGTGCTCGCGTTTCGCACGAAGATTCACCCTCTTTGGCTGCTTGGCGCGGGGAGTCTGATCGGGTTGACGGGGATCGGGCAGTAAGCGACCGGCGGCAAATGATTCGGTATCCGAATTGATGCAAGGCAACAGCGCAATTCGACAGGCTGGCCGGCGCTCACCATGCGCCAGCCAGCCATCAAGCGTCTACTGAAACGCCACCTCCGCAAAGCTGCGCAATTTCCGGCTATGCAGCTTGTGCAGGCCATTCGTGCGCAGAATCTCCATCGCCTTCACGCCGATCTGCAGATGCTGATCGACCTGCGCGCGATAGAACGAATCGGCCATGCCCGGCAGCTTGAGTTCGCCGTGCAGCGGCTTGTCGGACACGCACAGCAAGGTGCCGTACGGCACGCGAAAGCGGAATCCGTTCGCGGCGATGGTCGCGCTTTCCATGTCGAGCGCGATCGCGCGGCTCTGTGAGAGGCGCTGCACCGGCTCGCGATGATCGCGCAGCTCCCAGTTGCGGTTGTCGACGCTCGCCACCGTCCCCGTGCGCATCACACGCTTGAGTTCCACGCCGTCGAGCTTCGTGACCTCCGCGACCGCACGCTCGAGCGCGAGCTGCACTTCAGCGAGTGCCGGAATCGGCACCCACAGCGGCAGATCGGCATCGAGCACATGATCCTCGCGCACATAGCCGTGCGCGAGCACGTAGTCGCCCAGACGCTGCGTGTTGCGCAAGCCCGCGCAGTGGCCGAGCATGATCCACGCATGCGGACGCAGCACGGCAATGTGGTCGGTGATCGTCTTCGCGTTCGACGGCCCCACGCCGATGTTGACCATCGAGATGCCGCTGCCGTCCGCACGCTTGAGGTGATAGGCCGGCATTTGCGGCAGGCGCGCGGGCGCCTTGCCTTCGTCGTCCTGTTCGCCCAGGTTCGCGTTGTAGGTCACCACGTCGCCGGGTTCGACAAACGAGGTGTATTCGCTGCGATAGTTGCGCAGGTCGGCGTCGTCGGTGTGCGCCATCATCGCGCGGCCGAGCTTCACGAACTCGTCGATATAGAACTGGTAGTTCGTGTAGAGCACGTAGTTCTGCACGTGCGTGGGCGACGTCGCCGTGTAGTGCTTGAGCCGGTGCAGCGAAAAGTCCACGCGCGGGGCGGTGAAGAGCGCAAGCGGATGCGGCTCGCCCGGCTCCGGCTCGTAGGTGCCGTTTACGATGCGGTCGTCGAGCTGCGCGAGATCGGGCGTATCGAACACGTCGCGCATGGCGAAGAGACGCTCGCGGTCGAGATCGCCTTCGAGGTGGATGCCTTCGGCGAACGCGAAGTGCACGGGAATCGGCTGATCCGACACGCCCACTTCGATGGCCACATGATGGTTCTTCGCCAAGAGGCGCAACTGCTCGCGATAGTAGTTGCCGAAAAGATCGGGCCGCGTGACGGTCGTCTCGAACACGCCGGGGCCCGCCACGAAGCCATACGAGCGGCGCGAGTCGATATGCGTGTTGACGTTGGTGCGAATGCGCACGAACGGATAGCACGCGCGCACGCGGCGCTCGAACGCCTCGCCGCGGCGATAGCGCGCAAACGCGTCGCGCAGGAACGACGTATTCGCTTCGTAGATGCTCGAGAGGCGCGCCACGGCGTCGGCGGCGTCTTCGAAGAATTCGTCCGGGAAGTCGTGCGCCGGCGTCATGAGGGGCCGCAGGTAGCTATCGTTGTTCATCTTCGTTGCCTCTCCGTTTGATGGGTCCACATTACCACGGAAGGTGCGACTTTCTGGCGACCGACCTCGCCGCGCCCGGGGCTTTTGAAGCACCCGCCACGCACGGGCCGCGAGCGCCGCGCACCGCCCGCCGGGCGCGGGCCGCAGCGCTTGCGCGACATGGGGCAAAGCGCCCGGATTTGCTAGAATTGGGGCATCCCATCGGAGAAAGACCATGAAGTCGCACCTTCTTGCCGCCGTCGCGGTGACGCTCGCTTTCAGCGGGGTCGCCATGGCCGCGCCGGCCGACGACGCAAAGACCGCCGTCGAGGCACAATCCGCGCAATCGGAGAACGAACGCGCGGGCCTGCCCGATCTGGCTGCGATCAACAACAAGCCGGCCGCACGCGTCACCTCGAAGGTCAACATCAACGACGTGCCGCGCGTGCCCAGCTATCACGAAGTGAGCCCGAACGGCACCGAAATCACCGAGTTCCGCGACAAGGGCAAGCCCGTCGAGATCAACGTGCATTCGAACTTCGGCACGCGCTACACGATGAGCGCGAACCCCGACACCTCGCCGCAAGTGCGCAACAACGGCCAGGCCAGCACGCGCCTGCCGTCGATCAACCTGCATTACTGAGCCATCCGGGCGCGGGCATGCCTTTAAGGGGCATGCCCGCGCCAACGCCATGTGCGCCGCCCCATGAGCCGGGCCGCGGCCATCGCGCCTGAGCCGGACACGCCTGCAAGCCCCTCGGGCAGCACTTCGCAGCGTTCGCCGACCCGCCATTACCAATCAACCGACCTTCTTGCATGGCCGTCTTCACCGCTGTCACCGACCAAGAGCTTGCCCAATGGCTGCGCGACTACGATCTCGGCGATGTCGTCGAATTTCGCGGCATCCAGTCCGGCATTGAGAACAGCAACTTCTTCCTGACGACGACGCGCGGCGAATACGTCCTGACGATCTTCGAAAAGCTGACGGCCGAACAACTGCCGTTCTACCTCGACCTGATGCGGCACCTCGCCTCGCATCGCGTGCCGGTACCCGACCCCATGCCGCGCAAGGACGGCGCGCTCTTCGGCCTGCTGCAGGCCAAGCCCGCGGCCATCGTCTCGAAGCTCGAAGGCAAGCCCGAACTCACGCCCGGCGTGGAGCACTGCGCGGAAGTGGGCCAGATGCTCGCGCGCCTGCACCTGGCGGGCCGCGACTACCGCGGCGACCAGCCGAATCTGCGCAGCCTTTCGTGGTGGGAAGAAACGGTGCCGACGGTGCTGCCGTTTCTGGACGACGCCCAGCGCACGCTCCTCACGAGCGAACTCGACCACCAGCGCGCATTCTTCGGCTCGGCCGACTATGCGGCGCTGCCGGGCGGTCCGTGCCACTGCGACCTGTTCCGCGACAACGCGATGTTCGCGCACTCGCACCCCGCGCCGGGCCACGAAGTTCGGCTGGGCGGCTTTTTCGACTTCTATTTCGCCGGCTGCGACAAGTGGCTCTTCGACGTGGCCGTGACCGTCAACGACTGGTGCGTCGACCTCGCCACCGGCAAGCTCGACACGGCGCGCGCCGACGCGCTCCTGCGCGCCTACCAGACGGTGCGCCCGTTCACGCCCGAGGAAACGCGGCACTGGATGGACATGCTGCGCGCAGGCGCGTACCGCTTCTGGGTCTCGCGCCTGTATGATTTCCACCTGCCCCGCTTGGCCGAGCTGCTCAAGCCGCACGATCCCGGCCACTTCGAGCGCATCCTGCGCGAGCGCCTCGCCGGCAGCGAGGCGGGCTCCCATCACGCCTTGCCCCATCGCCCATGCAACTAATTGAAGTCCCCGCGAAGACGGGCTACGTCTGGTTCCGCCAGGGTATCTGGCTGTTCCGCCGCAATCCGCTCGCGTTTCTCACGCTGTTTTTCGCCTATTTGCTGGCGATGACGCTGATTTCCGCGATTCCCGTGATTGGCGGCGTGCTGCCGCTGCTGTTCGTGCCCGGCGTGGCCGTCGGCTTCATGGCGGCGTGCCGCGACACGATCGCGGGCAAACCGGTGTTCCCGACCATTCTGATCGACGGCTTTCGTTCGTACGGCAGCAACGTGGCGAAGCACCTGCTGGCGCTCGGGGCAATTTACGTGGCGGCGATGTTGCTGGTGCTGGCCGCGTCTGCGTTCGTGGACGGCGGCGCGCTATTGCGGCTGATGACGATCGGCGGCGACCTCGACGCGGAAGCGCTCGCCAACAGCGACGTGCCGCTCGCGGTGCTGGCTTCGCTGCTCTGCTACGTGCCGGTGTCGATGCTGTTCTGGTTTGCGCCCGTGCTCACGGCGTGGCACGACGTGCCGCCCGTGAAGGCCATGTTCTTCAGCATTGTGAGCTGCTGGCGCAACAAGGGCGCGTTCATGGTGTACGGGGCGCTGTGGTTTGCCGTCTCGACGGTCGTATCGATCGGCCTGTCGACGCTGCTGCGCGCGCTCGGCGCCGGCGACTTCACGGTCGCGATCCTGATGCCCGCGCTCATCATCGTGACGACGATGCTCTATTGCTCGTTCTACGCGACCTACCGCGGCTGCTTCGGCGTGCAGGAAAAGCAGGCCGCCGAAATGCCGGACTCGGGCCGCTGAACGGCGCGGCACGTCCTTCACGCGCACCATGCAAAAACGGCGCCTTTTGGCGCCGTTTTCATTTCGCCCCGCTAGCGGGGCGCAGCATTCCTGCTTAGCCGTAGTGGTTCATCCACGACGGGTGGCGCGTGGCCTTCTCGCGATCCATCTTGCGCATGCGGAACTCGAGATCGTAGATGTCGACGGACTGCGCGAGATACGCTTCTTCGCGCTGCTGGCGGCGAGCTTCGGCGGTTTCGGAGAGGAACAGGAAAAGACGGCTGAGCAGGTACATGATTTGGCCCTTCTTTGACGGGCACGTGCCCGCGAATCGAATGAAGCCATTATAGGGTAAACCCTGTTAAGGGTAAACCCCTAAGTTACCCGTAGTCGCTTTTAACCAACGTCCTGTGTCAATTCGGCGTCGTAGGCCTCGTCGAAGGCCTCGCGGCGCTGGGCCTCGAAAAAGTCCCAGATCAGCGTGCTCGCGTCCGGTCCCGTCGAGGAATGGAACGGCACGGTGTCGTCGCCGCCGCTCCAGGCGTGGTCGAGGTCCGCCACGCGGCACAGCCGCACGACGCTCGCACCGTCGAGCTCGTAATCCTGCTCGCGATAACCGTCCTTGAAGGTCTCGCGCGACACGACGCCCTGACGCACGCCGCGCGTATCCGCAAGTCCGTTCAGGCGCAGCAGTTGCAGCGCGAGCTGTTCCGCGTTGACGGGCGCGACGACGGCGTCCGCCTCGCCCTGCACGACGATCGCCGGCATGCCCGGATGGATGCGCGCGCCCAGTTGGGTATCGACGAGCGCCACCGGCTCGTGGTGCACGCCGCGCCGCATCACATCGAGCGCCGTCACGCCGGAGCGTGCTTCACCGAAAGCGGGGCCGGAATGCAGTGCAATGGCGGCGAAACGGCTGGGCGAGCGCACCGCGAGCAGCATCGCGAGCCCCGCGCCCGCCGACAAACCCGCCAGATAGATGCGCGAGCGGTCGAAGCCGTGCTCCTCGACGAGCGCATCGACCAGCGAAACGACGGACGCCGCTTCGCCGCCACCCGCCGCGTCGCGCGCGTCGTACCAATGCCAGCACTGGTGCGGGTGCGCGCGTTCCGACTGCTCGGGATACACCACCGCGAAACCATGGCGGTCGGCGAGCAGATTCATGCGGGTGCCTTCGGCGAAGGAATCCATCGACTGCTTGCAGCCGTGCAGCATCACGACGACGGGCATGCCCTTCGTCTTGCGCCCCGGCGGCAGATAAAGCCCGTAAGGCAGCGAGCGCCCGGCATGCTGGTCGTTCGCCGGTACAAGGTGCTCCGCGCGGCGCCATTCGCCCGCGGCCCAGGCGGCCGCGCGCGGACCCACGCGCGACTCGCGCACCGGCGCGCCGCTGCGCGCCTGCGTCGGCGTGACGTGTTTGGCCGCCTGCTCGGCTGCGGCCTGAGCGGCGCGCCAGATTGCCTGCGGCCTGGGTGCATCGCTCCCCGCGCCTTTCAGGGCGTCGCGGGCCGCCCGGGTCTGGATGGCGAGCAGACGTCGCATGCCACCAGCCCATAGCTTCGTCAGATTTTTCGTCATCTATGGCCTCGTAAAAGGGTCTGACACATCGTGGCGTTTTGCCGCGATCCGTCGTTGTGCAACGCACAATAACACCATTTGGATGACGCTGCAGATCGGACAGGCTGGATTCTGTCCGGGCGTGCGTTCGTCGAGGCACGCCTTCGTCTATGCGGGGCAGCTATACTGGATGCGTGTCTCACGCGCGTGTCGGCCAGCCAGGCGGCTCGCGCGTTAAGTCGCTATGAAGTAGCGGTTAAGCACCTGCAACCCCAGGATCCTTCTTCTGACAGCCGGCAGCGCGGACTCATGCCAGATTTGCCCATTCACCTTTGGTACTCGATTACCAACCTCGGCGGCGCAGGGCTCACCCTGCCGCTCGCGTTGGCAATCGCGCTGTGGCTGATGGTCGGCTATTCGTGGCGCATGGCGGCGAGCTGGGTGCTGGTGCTCGGCCTGGCGATCGGCCTGGTGACGCTTACCAAGATCGCGTTTCTCGGCTGGGGTGTGGGGGTAAGAGAACTGGATTTCACGGGGATCAGCGGCCACGCCATGTTGTCCACGGCCGTCTATCCCGTTGCGTTTTTCCTGATGCTGCAAGGCGCGCCGTCCTTCGTGCGTGCCACAGGCGTGACCATAGGCCTCGCGGTGGGACTCGCAGTCGCGCTCTCGCGCGTAGTGCTCGACGCTCACTCGCCTTCCGAGGCTGTCACGGGCTGCGTGGTCGGGGCGCTCACCGCGCTCGTGTTCGCGCGCTACTGGTGGCAGGCACAAGCCCGGCGAATTTCAGCGGCGGCCGTCGCGCTGAGCCTCGCGGCGCTGACTATCGCATTGCACAACGTGCATGTGCCCACGCATCGCTGGGTCACGCACATCGCGCTCACGGTTTCGGGTCACGACCGGCCCTACGTGCGTGCCAAATGGAAGGCCAACCGCCCCAACCGCGCGCCGGTCGCGCCCGTCTCGCAAACCCGCAACGGCCTCACGCCCCCCGCCCAGCGCCACGCCTGAACCATCCGCCTGACTGGCGGCCGCCGGTGTCGTTCGCCGCTCAACCGGCCACCCCTAGCAGCACGCTCGAAGCCTTGAACACGGCCGTCGCCGCTTGTCCTGCGGCGAATCCCAGCGCGTCCACGCTCGCTTCGGTCACGATCGCGGCGATCACGGCGCCGCCCGGCAGGGCGAGCGTCACCTCGGCGTTCACGGCGCCGCGCCGCACGACCTCGATCGTCCCGCTGAGCCGGTTGCGCGCCGAAAGCCGCTCGGCGTCTTCCGCGCTCGCGACCAGCACGACCGACGTCGCCTTCACGAGCGCCACCACGGGCGCGCCCGCGGCAAGCCCGAGCGCTTCGGCGCTCTCGTGCGTGATCGTGGCCACAATGCCTTCGCCGCCGGGCAGCGCGATCGACACCTCGTCGTTCACGGCGCCACGCACGATCCCCGAGACGGTGCCGAAGAGCTGATTGCGCGCGCTCGTGCGCATGGCGAAGCGGCCGAGCACGGCGAGGTCGCGCGCGAACCCGCCAGCGTGCACGTCGCCGCCTTCGCCCGAAACGGCCCCGAGCGCGTGCGCCGCACGCTCGATGAAGCGCTGGTGCTCGTGCTCGATGGCGCGAAACGTCCCGACGAGCCGCAGCGCCCGCGGCGTGAGCGTCGTCCCGCCGCCGCCCTTGCCGCCCGTCGCGCGCACCACGAGCGCCTCGCCCGCGAGATTGTTCATGACGTCGACGGCGTCCCAGGCGCCCTTGTAGCTCATGCCGACCGCTTTCGCGGCGCCCGTGATCGAACCGGTTGCATGGATGGCTTCCAGCAGCGCAATGCGCGCCGCGCCACCCAGCATCTGCTGGCCGGACTGAAACCAGACCGAGCCGCCCAGACCCAGTTCCGGCGCTTCCGCGGGTGTTGATGTGTCAGTGGAACCGGTGTCGGCTTGGCCGGCTCCGGTGGATGGGGAGTTCAGGTCAGTGGGATTCATCATGCGCAAAACAAGCCAAACAAAATGAAACGAGCGACGGTTCGGCGCGGCTCGCCAAACCGCTAAGCCGCGCCAACGATTATAGAGACGCGCCTCAGGCGCCGCGCGCCACCTTCGGCTCGCCCAGTTCGCGCAACAGGCGTTCGCCCTCCTTCGCGGTATAGCGCTTGACGGCCTCGCACCAGCCGCGCGCGAAGCCGAGCTGATACGGCTCGGCATCCATGCGCTCGAGGTAGCGCAGGGCCACCGCGGCGTCGTTGCCGTCGCCGAGCACGCTCTGCAGCCGCGCGAGCGAGCGCGCCACCTCCATGCGCGTGCGGCGCGACGTGAGCGTCGCGAAGAATTCGATCGTGTAGCGCAAATACTTCGCATTGATGCGCGCCCGATGACGGCTCGCCTCGTCGATGGCCGTGAGCTTTTGCGTGCTCGCGAGCCGCTCGTAGTAGCGCCGCACGCGCTTCTTCGCGTGGCGGTGCAGCGAAAACCCGGCGCTGCCGGCGTCGTGCGCGCGCCGCGCGAGGAGGTCGAGCCACTGGAGCCACGCCAGCGCCGCGAGCGCGTAGCGCTGCGAAGCCAGCGCCTCGCGCAGCCGCGCGCGCGCGGCGAGCCGTTGCGCGTTTGCCGCGTCGCGAATCGCGTCCCAGCGGCCCGGCTCGACGTCGGCGGTGGCGAGCGCCGGCAGCGTCGATTCGACGAAGACATCGCGGTCGCGCGCATCGCCGAGCAGACCGCCGAGCCATTTGAGCTCCGGCTCGATGCGCGTTTCCCAGGTCTCGTCGCACCAGCGCGAGAAGATGCGCATGGCGGTGCGCAGCCGCCGCTGCGACACGCGCATCTGATGGATGAACTCGCCGTTCGTGCTGTCGCGCACCCCCGCGTCGTTGCCGAACCACTGCGCGCTGATGTTGCGCCCGATCGCCACGAGCGCGGCCTCGGCGGTGGCCGCGCCGGCCAGATCCACGGCTTCGGCCTTGATGGCTTCGGCGTCGCCGGTCACGCTGTCGGCGCTGGCGCGCTCGAGCGCGTCGGTCAGCCGCACGAATGCGGGCAGCGCCCCGATCAGGTCGCCAGCACAGGCAAACAGCGCATCGACGATGGGCCGCTCGTCCTCGCCTTCGGGCCAGGGCGCGCTCACGCGCAACTCGTGCAACTCGTGCGAGTCGGGCGAGTGCGCAGCATCCGCGCCGTGAGTGTCCTGAGCCGGCGGTTCTTGCTGCGCTGCCGACGGCTCGTGCAAATCTTCGTCGAATGTGAGCAGCACCTCGATGCCGTCACGCGGCCACTGCCAGCGGCTGCGCGTCGTCACGAGCGTGGCCGACGCCGCGAGATCGTCCGCGCTGCCCAGCGCCTCGCGAAACGGCTCGGGCGCGGCGTCGAAGAGCGCATGCGCGATGCCGTTCGCATCGAGCGCCGCCTCGAAGATCGGTGCGACCACGGTGACCCCCGGCGTATGAACGCGCCGGCTCGACACGACGACGCGCTGCGTGTCGCCGCGCGATTCAACCGCCACGCGCCAGCCGAGTCCCCCAAGGACGCCGCCGCGGTCGAAGGCGACCGTCGTCACGCGCTCGTGCGCATCGTGCAGCGCCACGAGCGTCGGCAAAGCCGCGCCCAGGCTGGCGGCCCGCTCCGATGGTTTCGGGCCGGCGTGCGCCCTGGACGCCGCTCCCGTGGCGGCGGCGACTTTTTTTGCGCTTTTTCTATCCGGCGCTGCCGGGATCACGACATCCAGCACGATTTCCAGAACGCGATCCATGAACGCTCCAGGGTTCTGTCGGGCGACGGCTTGGAACAGTGCAAGCGGATGGAGAGCCAGGAACTGCGACGACGCGATCGATGGTACACGCGCGCGCGCCTCGATGCCCCAGGTAACGTCCCTGACCCTTCCGGCAACCGGAGTCTGATGATGGTCAAGACTGCCACGACTGGAGGGTGGAAAAATAATCACGTGCCAATTTCTCCCATTTTGCCTGTCTGTAAGGAGTGTTGAGTGTTCCCTGAGTACAGAGATTTGATTTCGCGCCTCAAGATCCAGGACGACCATTTCGCCCGGATTTTTCATCGTCACAACGAACTCGACCAGCAGATCAAGAACATGGAGGCTGGTGTCGTGGCTTCGCACGGCATGGAAGTCGAGCAGCTGAAAAAGGAAAAGCTTCAACTCAAGGACTCGCTCTACCTCATCCTCAAAAAGGCGGCAAACGCCTGAAATCAGGCGGCGTCCGGCGCTGGCCGTTAGCTGGGTTAGCGGGCTGGCGCTGGCCGTCGGCGCGCCGGCTTTTGCCCCGGCGCCGCCCTGCCAGTCAAGCCGCGACGACTTCCCTGCGCGCCATTGCCGCTCGCACTTCGGGGCATCCGCCTTGAATGCGAGTCACTCCGCACGCGCTCCCCTCCCCGCATCCGCCGACACCATGCCCAAATCCATTCCCTGCCCTGCTTCCGACACCGCCGGCCCCGCCGCGCGACTACCGCTCGTCACGCCCCACAGCGCCGAGTTGCGCACGGTCGACAGTGCCGTCGAATCCGCGAGCGAGGCCATCGCGGGCGCTGTCCACGATCTCGTCGCGCGCACTCGCGCCGGGCACAATCCGCCCGCCATGCTGCTCGAGTCGATCGCGGCATTGATGCAAGGCATGTCGCCCGACGAAGCCGCCCAGTTGCGCAGCCTGATCCTCGAAGGCAACCCTGCCGACTGGCGCCCCTCGCGCACGCGCCACCCCGACGAGGAACTCGCCTCCGGCTGGCGCGAAGGCAGCTATCCGTATCGCAATCTGATGTCGCGCCGCGCCTACGAGCGGCAGAAGTATCGGCTGCAGGTCGAACTGCTCAAGCTCCAGGCGTGGGTGCGCGAAACCGGTCAGCGCGTGGTGATCCTGTTCGAGGGCCGCGACGCGGCCGGCAAGGGCGGCACGATCAAGCGCTTCATGGAGCATATGAACCCGCGCGGCGCGCGCGTCGTCGCGCTCGAAAAGCCCACCGAAGTCGAGCACGGCCAGTGGTATTTCCAGCGCTACGTGCAGCATCTGCCTTCGGCGGGGGAGATCGTGCTGTTCGATCGGTCCTGGTACAACCGCGCAGGCGTCGAGCATGTCATGGGCTTCTGCTCGCCTGAGGAATATGCCGATTTCATGCAGCAGGTGCCGGCGTTCGAACGGCAGTTGATTCGCAGCGGCATCCACCTGATCAAGTTCTGGTTTTCGGTCAGCCGTGGCGAGCAGCGGCGGCGCTTCAAGGAGCGCAAGGTGCATCCGCTCAAGCAATGGAAGCTGAGTCCCGTCGATCTCGCTTCGCTCGACAAATGGGAGGCGTATACGCAGGCGAAAGAGGCGATGTTCTCGCAAACGGACACTGCCGATGCGCCGTGGACGGTCGTCCGCTCCGATTGCAAGAAGCGCGCGCGGCTCAATGCCATGCGATTCGTGCTGCACAAGTTGCCTTATGCGAGCCGGGATGCGGAGGCGATTGGGGTAGTCGATCCGTTGCTGGTGAGTCGGGCGCTGTAGTCGGCTTGCCGATTCACGGGTCTGCGCGCTTCCCCCAGATCAATGCCTCGGGGTGGCGTTCGAGATAATCGGCCAGGGCGTTCAGGCTGGCCAGCGTACGCCGCAACCCGGCCAGCGCCTGACGCGTATCGCGCTGCAACGGCGAACTCTCGTCGAGCGTCGCCTGCGCGGAACGAAACGCCTGTTGCGCCGATTCGAGCGTCGAACGCGCAGCCGGCACGAGCTCCGTATCTAGCCGTGCAAACAGGACATTCGACTGCTGCAACGAGGCGTCCAGGTTGCGCCCGATCTCCTGAAGCGGCATACGGTCGAGCCGGCGCACGATATTCGACACCTGATCCTGGAGTTCCTCGAGCGAGTTGGGCACCGTCGGCAGTTCGACCGGCGAGCGCTCCGTGTCCACGCGCGCCGCGGGTGCGTGCGGGAAGATGTCGAGTGCGACGTACTTCTGCCCCGTCAAAAGACTTCCGGTGCGCAGCTGTCCGCGCAGTCCCTGAGCGACGAGCTGTCGCAAGAGGCTCTTGCCCGCCGCTCCCGTGCCGTCGCCGAGCGCGTCGCGGTAGTTGCGGCCGAGCCGCGAGGGATACAGGCTCAGCGTGACCAGCATGTCGAAACGTCCGCTTTCGGGTTGGAGGTCGATCGCGACTGCCGTGACCGTGCCCAACCCGACCCCGCGGAATTCGACTGGCACCCCGACGGACAGCCCTCGCACCGACTGCGCGAAACGCATGCGCACCACGGCAGGCGGACCTTCGTTGGCGCGCATCGCGTCCGTGCGGCTTTCCGCGAGGCGGAAATCCTCCACGCTCGTGGCGGACACGGCGCGCACGCTCCCACGCGGCGTATCGAATGCCAGGCCGCCAGCGAGCAGCGCCGCGGCCGGCGGCGTCTCCAGCCGCATACCGCCGGAATCGAGCTTGAGTTCGACGCCGCTCGATTGCCACCAGCGCGTATCGGACGTGACCAGACAATCGAACGGTCTCCTGACGAAAACGCCGATACGGACGTTGTCGCCGCTGGGCACCAGCGAATAGCCGAGCACCTCCCCGACCTGCACACCGCGAAAATAAACGGGCGAGCCGGCATTCAGCGAGCCGAGCGTTGGGGCGCGAATCACGAAACGCGCGCCCTCCTGGTCGCTGGTGATGGCCGGCGGCGTGTCGAAACCGGTGAACGTGTAGCACGCCCTGAGCGAATGGGCGTCGATATCGACGTCGATCCACGTTCCCGATACGGCGGTCAGGAGCCCGGATATGTTCTTCACGTCGATGCGCGGACGCACGACCCAGAATTTCGTGCCGCACGTGGCGATGTGCGGTCCGGCGGCATCGAGCCTCAGTTCGGCATCGACGCGCTGTCCATCCGCGGACAAACGCAGATGCTCGAGCCGGCCAACGACCACGCCGCGATATCGCACCGGCGTTTTCCCGGCGACGAGCCCGGCGCCGGACACGAAGCTCACGGTGACGTGCGTGCTGCGTTGCGACAGCGCTTGAGCAAGCAGCAGGCCGCCAGCCAGGTTCGCCAGAACCCACGCGGCCCAGACTGCGGCGTGCCACCACCGCCGGTCACTCACAACCTCCCCACGACGACATGCCATACGCGCCTCGCAAATCGGGATGCAAAGGCGAGCGCACGGCCGAACGCGCATGCAAACAAGCTGGAGAGACTCACGGTGCGTTGAGGTTCTGGCGAGAAAGTCGATGAAATTCGGACCGGCGGCGCCCTTTGCCCGCAGGCGGCTTCGCCGTTAGCGCAACTGCTCGACGAGTGCATCGGCGCCCTTGTCGATGCCGGTTTCGGCCGCACTCAGCGAGCCGAACGCGGCGGGCAGATTCATCGCGTTCGGGTATTGCTTCGTCACATAGGCGCGAAGCAGACGCCCTGACGCACTGTCGTAGACCTCCACGGCATACGACACCGAGCCGCTGAACGCCCCCTTGCCGCCCCGGATCGCCTGAACGCCGTTATAGAGATTGCCCGCGATGTCGAAATGCATCGCCTGGCCGATCACGGCCGTCGTTTTCTCCGCGCCGGTCAACGTGAGCTTCACGCGCAGCGTCGCGGGCGACGGCTGGGCCGCCAGATCGAAACGCTTCGATAGCGTGTCGGCAAACGTCTTGTGCATGTAGGCGGCGAGCACGTCCTTGTCCGAGTCCGACAGGTCGCCGAACTGATTGTCGGCGCCTTGATACACCGCGACCGGATCGACGATGACCTGCGAATAGCGCGACCAGAGCACCGGCGCCGCATAACGGAACGGCGTCTGCGCGGCGTCGTGATCCCGGTTCTCCTTGAGCTGCGAAGACGAGGCGAGGCTGCTATAGGCAACGGGCTGCACGCCCGCACACGCCGACAACATCAGGAGTACTACGCAAGCCGAAGACGTGAGAAGAAGACGGTTGTTGAGCACGAAGGCATCCTTTTAAAAGTTGCCGGATACCGCCTGGCATCCGGCCGAGTTCACGACGAGACGAAGCGTAGCATCGGTCTCGGAGGATGTAAACCGTCTATCCGGTTTGTTTGCAATGCGATGCAGGGGTACAATCACGCCCATGGATAACCAGACACGTTCCGAGATTTCCCGCAGAAAGGCGATTGACGCGGCGCTTGCGATCCTGACCCGCGACGGGGTCGGCGGCCTGACATTCGATGCGCTCGCGCGCGAAAGCGGTATCAGCAAAGGCGGGTTGCTACACCAGTTCCGTAACAAACTGGGCGTGCTGCGCGCGCTGCTGGATCGTCAGCGGGAACAATTCGAGCAGATCGCGCAAGATCACCTGGCGGCGGGCGGCCAGGCCCGGGCGGAACCGGTCCTTTCGGCGCAGATCGCGATTTTCAGGGAGTCGATCAACCAGCCGGACTCCGTCGCGCGCGCCGTGCTCGCGGCCCTGGTCGAAAGCCCGGCGCTGCTCGAAGACCTGAAGGCCCAGGACGCGGCCAAGATGGAACAACTGCAGGCCGAGGCCCGCGACCTCGAACTCTCGCTGCTACGCTACTTCGCCGCGAGCGGCATCGCATTCAGCACGCTGCTCGGGCTTTCGGCCGTGCCCGACGCGCTGCGGGAACGGCTTTTCGACCGGCTGCTCGACGAGAAGAAATGGTGATGCGGCCGCCTGGCGAGAGCAATCGCGAGGCATGCTGACGGCCGCATCAGGCGTCAAGCTCCGCGCTCAAGTCGCGTACTGCGCCACCCCGTTCCCGAACGACCAGTTCTCCCGCGCAACATCCACGAGATTCACGAAGACGTCCTCGCGCCGCACCCCCGGATCGCGCGCGAGGTTTTCGGCAATCTGCGCGAACAGCGCCTTCTTCTGATCCTGCCCGCGCGTGTTGCTCACGGCGATCTGGATCATGACCAGATCGTCGCTGCGCTCGATCCCGAGGTAGTGCCGGCCGAACACGAAGTTATCGGCATCGTGCTCGGTGATGATCATGAAGATGTCGTCTTCGGGCGCCTTGAACACCTCCATCAGCGCTTGATGAATGCCCTGCGTGAGCGCCTTGCGATACGTGGCGGGCTTGCCTGCGCGAACTGCGATACGAGTGAACGGCATGTCGATCTCCTGCTTCGGTGGGTTTGAGATGACATCAGCTTAGGCGCGGTCTATCATAATAAACAGGCATAGATAGATATTTCATCAATTTTCATTTGAAATGAAACCACTGGATCTCGACGCCGTGCGCGCCTTCGTGCTCGTCGCCGAGCTGCGCAGCTTCACGCGCGCCGCCGACGCCCTCGACACCACGCAGTCGGCCGTGAGCCTCAAGCTCAAGCGTCTCGAGGCGCATCTGGGCAGGCAATTGCTCGAACGCACGCCGCGCGTCGTGCGGCTTTCGGCCGATGGCCTCACGTTCCTCGCCGCTGCGCGCGACCTGCTGGGCGCACATGAGCGCGCGCTCGGGGCGCTTTCGGGCGACGAGCGGCGGCTCGCGCTCGGCCTGAGCGAGCATGTCGCGGACGCCAACCTGGCCCGCCAGCTCGCCCAGCTTAGCGTCCACGATCCGGGGCTCGTGATCGAGCTGCATCTGGGGCACTCGGCGCACCTGCTCGCGCAGTTCGACGAGCGGCGGCTCGATGCCGTCGTCGTGCGTCAGGACGAAGAGGAGGTGCCACGCGGCGATGGCCGCCGGCTCTTCGCGGAGCCGCTCGTCTGGCTCGCCGCGCCGCAATGGCAGCGGCAGCCCGGCACGGCGCTGCCGCTCGCGCTGCTCGCCGCGCCATGCGCGGTGCGGGCCGCGGCGATTCGCGCGCTCGACGCAGCGGGCGTCGCGTGGACCGAAGTGTTCGTGGGCGGCGGGGTCGCCGCGGTGGGCGCGGCGCTGGCCGCCGGGCTCGCGGTCTCGCCGCTGGCGCGCCGGGTCGCGCCGCGCGAGTTGATCGACGTCGGCGCACGGCTCGGTTTGCCCGCGCTGCCGGTTTCGCAGGTCCTGCTCCACTCGCGGGTGCGCGAGCCGCGATCCGCGGCAACACTGCAATTGCTCGCCTCGGGCCTCGGCACAGGCTAGCTGGCGCTCAGCTCAGGATGGGCGGCAGCGCATGCGGCACGGGAATCGCACGCTGGATGTGCGGCGGCGGCGCATCCACCACGAGCTTGTGGCGTGGCGCGGGCCGCACGGCGGCCGGCTTCGGCGTGGGGCGCTTTTGCGTGACGGTTTTGGGCGCAGGCGCCGCGCCAGCAGTCGGATGATGCGCACGTGCTGCCGCGTGGGCCTCGCCGGGCGTGTGCCGTTGGGCCGCGGCGTGGCCCTTCGCGTGCGGCGGCTTGTCGGCCTTCGCAACATGGTGCGGGGCGCTCGTATGGGTGGAGGAACCCGTCGTATGCGTATGACGTCCGGCCGCGTGCGGCGCGGCACCGCCGTGCCCGCCCCGCGCTTTGGACGCCTGCCCGCCATGCGACTGTTGCCCAGCAGCCGCTCCGTGTCCTGCATGCGCCCCTGCCGTCTTCCCCTGCCCCCATGCCCACACTGGCGCGGCAACTACCATCGCCGCGACCATCAATACGCCTGCCCGCACCTCGTCTCTCCCCAAATGCCGTCCCAATGTCCGGCGAGGATTATACCGAGTCAAAACTTGCAATAATCCATATATGGACTAATATCTACTAAAAGTTCAATTCAGGACTCGACCACCATGCCACCCGCCACTGCTTCCGTCACGCCGTCGCGACGCCCCCGCGCCGAACCCTCGCTCACCGAAATGTCGGCGGCGGGGCTCAGGGCGTTCTTCAACATTGCGCGCGACTGGGACCTGAGCGCCGAAGAGCAGATTATTCTGCTCGGCTCGCCGGGCCGATCCACGTTCTTCAAGTGGAAGCAGTCCCCGCAAACCGCCCGGCTGGGCCGCGACACACTCGAGCGCCTTTCGCTGCTGCTCGGCATCTACAAGGCGCTGCAGATTCTCCTCCCCCAACCCACCTCCGCCGACACCTGGATCAAGCGTCCCAACAGCGCGCCGCCCTTTGGCGGACGGCGCGCGCTCGACCGCATGCTGGCCGGCAACGTCAGCGACCTCGTAGCGGTGCGCCAGTATCTCGACGCAATGCGAGGCGGCTGGGCGTGACGCAAACGAACTGGCAAGACCGCTGGCGCAGCGCGCAGCTCACCTGGTCACCCGCGTTCAGGGTGATTCCCACCCGGTTTCCCGCCGTGAACCTGTTCGACCGCGTGGCTTCCGCGGACGACTTCGAGGCGCTCTATGCGCTCGAAGCGCTCACCAACGACCGGCTGCGCACCGAAACCGGCGACCTCGACCTCGTGCCGCGCGAGGAGCGCCGCTTCGGCCCCGGCTACGGGCCGATCATGGCGGCCTTCACGCATCTGAATCCGCAGGGCAGCCGTTTTTCCGACGGCACCTACGGCGTGTTCTACTGCGCGCGCTCGCGCGCCACCGCCGTGGCGGAAACGCGCTATCACTCGGGGTTTTTTCTCGCGGCCACGAACGAGCCGCCCATCCGCCAGCAAATGCGACTCTATACGGTGATCGCGCATGGCGAGGTAATCGATCTGCGCGACGACCCCGCGCTCGATCCGGGCGTGCTCTCGCCCGACGACTACACGGCCGGCCAGACGCTGGGCCGCGCCGCCCGCGAGGCGCGTGCGCCAGGCATTGCGTATCCGTCGGTGCGCGACGAGGACGGCGAATGTCTCGCCGCCCTCAGCACGACGCTGCTGCGCGCATGCCATCACGCGGCGTATCTGGAATACAACTGGAATGGGCACACCATCGACATGGTGTTCGAGTTGAACCGCATCGTGTAGCCCGAGCGGCCAACGGGAGACCGGCAGGGGCCGGGCCTCAGGGCAGCACGATCGCGGCCGCGCCGTGCGCGAGCGCTTCGACCTGCGAGACCGACAAGATGCGCGACGTAAGCGCCTCGACCATGGTGAGGCGTCCTTCGGTGATGAACGCTCCGGTGTCGATGAACACCTGCGAGCCGATCTGACGCACTTCGCGCACCGGCGTATGCCCGCAGAACGTGAGCGAGAGCGCATAGCGCGCCGGGTCGCCCGTGCCGAGCACGAGATCGCGGCCCCACAGCATGCGCTCGCGCACGTCGGAATCGAACTGGCCGCTGTCGAGCGCGGCGTCGTCGCCGAAAAATTCTGCGTGAATGATATTGAATCGCTTTTCGCCCTCGCCCACCACGCGCGCAAGCGGCAACTGGCGCAGCCGTTGCGCGTAGTGCACGAGTTCGGCGTCGGGCACGCTCTGCGCCCAGCCGCCGCCGATGCCATACCAGCGGTTGCGCGGCATCCGCCCTTCGGCCACGGCGCACAGTGCGTCTTCGTGATTGCCGAGCACGGCGTAGAACCACGGTTTGTCGAGCAGCGCGAGCGCCTGTTCGCACTGCTCGCGTTCGCCCCGATCAACGAGATCGCCCACCGAAAACAGGCGGTCACGCGCGGTGTCGAACTCGACTTCGCGCAAAAGATAGCGCAACGCCTCCACGCAACCATGCAAGTCGCCTACTACGAAGTCGCGACCTGCAAGGTTGGCGGCATGGTGCTGCACGAGAGCGTCGGGTGTATGCGTCATCACTTCATCATAGCGCTGTGTGAGTGGGCCATATGAGCGCCAAATATCGTATCGGTTGCGATTGCGACAGGCGCGTCACGAAGCAGGCTACACGCAAGCGACGTGCCTGCATTCACAGCATACGCGTTTGCGGCTATCAGTGTCGGCGCGAGCGCGGCGCAAAGCCCCGCGGTTACGGTGAGTTACTGGGGCTGGGCACGCAGCGCCGCGACCTCGCCGGCCGTGAGCGTGGCCCGCGGATCGCCGAACTGCGTCGTCACGTAGTTGGAAATTGCCGCCACCTGTTCGTTGCTCAATGCATCGCCGAATGCCGGCATCAGCAGGTCGCTGTCCTTCGTCTGACGCCTTACACCGCGCAGGATCACCATCGCGAGGTTGTTCGGGCTCGGCGCGCCCGCGACGCTGTTATGAATGAGCGATGGATACGCACCCGGCGCGCTTCCCCCGACGCCCTCGCCGGTCCAGTGGTGGCAGCTCGCGCAGTTCGCCACGAAAAGCTGCAAGCCGTTCACGGACGTGATCGCCGTGCCGCGCAGCGCGGTGATGTCGTTCACAGTGGGCTTGCCCCAGCCGTCGCGCGGCCGCGTCACGCCGCCCGAAACCGGCGGCAGCGCGCGCAGATACGCCACGATCGAACGCAGGTCCTCATGCGTCAGGTATTGCGTCGAGTGCTGGACCACGTCGGCCATCGGACCGGCTGCGCTGGCGTGGCCCGCGGCAATGCCCGTGGAAAGATAGGCGATCAGCGCGTCGTCGCTCCAGTTGCCGATGCCGCTCGTGCGGTCGGGCGTGATGTTGTAGGCCTGCCAGCCTGCTTGCGTCGCGCCCGAGAAGCGCTCCGTCGTCTTGAGACCCTGCATGAAGTTGCGCGGCGTGTGACATTCCTCGCAATGCGCGAGGCCTTCGACGAGATAGGCGCCGCGGTTGAATTCGGCGCTCTGCTTCGGGTCCGGCACGAAACGGCCTTCGTTGAAGTTGAAGAGATTCCACAAGATCATCAGCCAGCGCTGGTTGAATGGAAAGCGCAGCTCGTTGGCGGGCGGCGTGTAGTGCACCGGCGCGACCGTATTCAGATACGCGCGGATCGCGAGCATGTCCTGCTCGGTCATGCGCGTGAATTCGACGTATGGAAACGCGGGATACAGCCGCTCGCCGCCCTTGCCGATGCCTTCGTGCAGCGCGCGTATGAAGTCGGTATCGCTCCACTGGCCGATGCCGGTATCGGGGTCCGGCGTGATGTTCGGCGTGTAGATTTTTCCAAACGGCGTGCTGATGGGCAGGCCGCCCGCAAACGGCCTGCCAGGGTCGGCGGTATGGCACGCGACGCAGTCGCCTGTGCGCGCCAGATAGGCGCCGCGCTTGATGAGTTCGGGCTTGTCCGCGTCCGCAATCGGCGTCGATGTGTCGTCGCCGCGCGCCGTGGACATCGGCAGTTCGTCGACCGGACGCGTGCGCGATTCGTGCGACGCGTGCCACGCGATATAGAGCGCGAAGGCACAGAAGAGCGCGGCCGCGATAGCGGCACGCGCGCGTCTCTCTCGCTCGTGATGCGTGGTGGCCACGGTGGAGGACTTCGCTGTTTTCATCGTCTGGCTCGTATCAAAGCTCGTGGCGCAGTTTGTCGGCCAGCTTCAGCGACAGCGCGGCAATCGTCAGCGTGCAGTTAACCGAGGCGGCCGAGGGCATCACCGCGCTGCTGGCGACGAATAGATTCGCATGATCGTGCGTGCGGCAATCGGCATCGACGACCGAATCGGCGGCACTCGCGCCCATGATCGTCGTGCCCATGATGTGGTTGTTGGGCGCGAAGGTGTCGTCGAACGCGATGTCCGTGCCGCCGAAAAGCTGCGCGATCTGCACATAGAGTTCATGCGTGTTCGCCGCGCTCTTCTTCACGTAATCGTTGATCGAGTAATAGATCTCGGGCTGCGGAATGCCCAGTCCATCCTTGTGTTCGCCCGAGGGCAGCACGCGGTTCTGCGGTTCGGGCAAATGCTCGTGGAAACTGTTGATGGTGAGCGTACGCGACGTGCGCTCGCGGATCTGCCGGTCCAGCTCCCCGCCCGTCAGGCCGTTCTTGATGAGCGCAGCCGTGACGGCCATGGTGGGCACCGCGTTCGACAGATGCAGTTTCTTCGCGGCATACGCGGAGCGGAACGCGCCGTCGCGGAAGTTCACGACCGAAGTCATCTCCATGGGCCCGCGCCCCGGCCAGAGCGGTTCGTTGGCCATGAACGTGATGCCCGTGCCCGGATGATCCATGAGATTGCGGCCCACCTGGTCGGAGCTGTTGCCGATGCCGTGGGCAAACGCATCGCTCTTCGACATCAGCATGAGCTTGGGCGTCTCGATGCCGTTCGCGGCGAGCACGAAGAGCTTGCCGGTCACGCGCGTGCTTCTGCCGCTCGGGTCCTTGTAGTGGACCGCGGTAACGAGCCCTTTGTTGTCGGCCTCGATACGATAGACCACGGCCTGCGGCACGAGCTTCGCGCCCGCCCGCTCGGCCTTGTCCGCGTGAACCACGCCGTTGTACATCGCACCGATCGGACAGATCGGCATGCAGTTGTTATTGCCGCAGCAGGTGGGACGCGCATCGAACGGGCGGCTATTGCGCGCGACCGGCTCGGGCACCACGTGAAAGCCATTCGCATTCAGTACTTGCGAGAAGCGCTGATCCATCCAGGAAAGCGGCAGCATGCTCATTGGATACGGCTTCGCGCGCGGCGAGCCGAGATCGTAGGTCGCGTCCGGTCCGGACACGCCCAGTTCCTCTTCCGCGAGCTGATACCACGGCTCCAGCGTCTCGTAGGGATAGGGCCAGTCGCGACCCACGCCGTACTGTGTTTTCAAACGAAAGTCCGCCGGCAGCAAACGCCACGCGGCGGCGGCCCAGTGCCACGTGGTGCCGCCCACGACCCGCAAATATTGTGAGTTGTACGGATAATCGCCCTTCTGCACGAGATACTCGTTGGGCGGCGCGTATTCCGGATGCGGCGCGTAGCTCACAGACGGATAGGGCGTAGCGAAATCGGCCTTGGCGGGCGAGTTGCGGAAGTTCTCCACGATCTGCCAGCGCGCGAGGCGCGGCCCCGCTTCGAGCAACACCACGGAAGCGCCGGCCCGGGCGAGCTGGTGCGCCACCAGACTGCCCGCCACGCCGGAACCGACGACGACCACGTCGGCGGAATGTCCTGTCGCCATTGTCGACCTCATCCTTTGGCTTTCGTTGTGGGGGCCTGGCGCGGCCGTGATGCGCGTGCCCGTTGCGCCGCTATTCGCCTGCGGGTTTGTGCTTCCAGTAGAACGGCACGTCGCGGCAATACGAGGGAATCGTGAGCACGTCGTTGACGGGGTCGAACATCAACGCCTTTTCGAAGGCCACCACCTGCACCTTCGGCATCTCGCCCACGAGACCGAGATACCACGCGCGCATGATGTCACCCACCATCGAGGCGAGTTCCGGCTGATCGGGCTCGAGTGCGGCGGTCACGGTATCGGAGGGCACGCCGCCGTGACCTTGAATCCAGGTGTTGAGCGTCGCGACGTTCGCGTCGAACTGGCTGCTCGCGTGGTCGAGCGCGGCATAGACGCGCTTGCTGAGCACGGCGTCGAAGCTCGTGCGGCCGGTGAGGCGCTGCGATAGCTTGATGAACGCGTCATAGCCGCTGCCGGATGCGCTCGCCGGCGTCGCCGCGAAAGCGCGGCCCATGCCGAACGGCGCGCGCGAGCGCCCGGCAGCCGCGAAGGCGAGCAGCGCCGCTGCGCACGTTCCCGAGACGAAACGCCTGCGGCCGGGACGGCCAAGGCGCTCGAGTACAGCGGGAAGATCGTGCGGCGCCTGAGACATCCCGTGTTGTGTCACATCTGTCATGGGCACTCCAGATGAGGTCGATCCCGCCAGGTTCCCCTGGCTGGGGGCGAAACACGCTTGCCGCCGGCGCGGGCGGCGCCTGAAACCAGGTCATACCAACAACGTTTGCTATCGTCATTCAACGCGGATCACCGCATATGCACCATCGTTGCGCTGCCTGCGAAAGCGCGCTGCCGCGTTGCGCAAGCAATATAGCCCCTTATGGCCCGATAAGACAAACCGAAAGGCCCGATAAGACAAACCGAAAGCTTGCATGCCCGGCATAACAGCGAACAGCGCGTCACCCCGGCGGACCACGCACGGTAGAATCGCCGCAATCGATTGCTAACCCGCGCCACCCCGCGCCACGCCATGAACCTCATCCCGCTGGTACTACGCAACCGGCCGCACTTGATGATCGCCATCACGGTGGGTGTTGTGCTCGGCTTGCTCGCGCCCGCCTCGATCCATACTTCCGCGCGCGTCCTGCTCGGCTGGGACGCCACGGTATGGACCTACCTCGTGCTCATCTGGCTGCACATGGTGTTAGCAAACGAAGAGAGCGTGCGCGCGAACGCCCGCCGCGAAGACGAAAACGCCGGCACCGTGCTGTTTCTCATCTGCATCGCAACCGTGGCGAGCATCGTCGCCATCGTCATCGAGCTGGGCACGACGAAGGATCTCGGCACGGCCTCGAAAGTGCTGCATTCGCTGCTCACGGGGCTCACGCTCATCGGGGCGTGGTTTCTCATCCCCACCATCTTCACGCTGCACTACGCGCGCCTCTACTACGGTTCCGATCCCAACGAGCCCGCCCTCGTGTTTCCCGACAAAAAGCTCACGCCGAATTACTGGGACTTTCTGTACTTCTCGTTCACCATCGCCTGCGCGTCGCAAACCGCCGATATCGGCCTGCGCGGACGCAGCGCGCGGCGCGGCGTGCTCGCGCAATCGATTTTGTCGTTCTATTTCAACGTTTCTGTGCTAGGTCTGTGCGTGAACATCGCCGCGAGCATGGTCGGTAGCTGAGCCGTTTTTCTCCGCTGCAACGGATACCGGCAATCGCCGCCGCTTTCTCCGCTCGAATCCCCCGTCTTTGCGCCCAGCCTTTGCGAACGTGCGCCTGCACGCGGCGCCGCGCGCCTGGGTCGCGCATGGGCATGTGCCTTGCTCGACTCCCCCGCAAGTCGCCACGCGGCGCAAGCGGTTTGGTTCCGGCCTGCTCTTGCACTACTCTGAACAGGTGCCTGTCCACCACGCGCAGCGCGGCACGCTCCGGCAGCCCCCGGGCGGCGCGATCGCATTTCGGCTAACCCCGGCTTGCATCCCCTTCGCCTGACGTACCTGGAATACGACCGATGGAACCCCCCCACGCCTATGCGCCGCGGATCTACTTCGTCCATTCCGTCCTGGCAGGACCCCTCGACGCGTGGCCGGCGCACATCGCCCGCGCGGCGTCGCTGGGCTTCGATCACGTCCTGATCGGCGCGCTGTTCGCCTCGGGCGCGTCTGGCGACGACCGCGTCGTCGCCGACCACGCGCGCCTGAACGCGGCATTCGGCAGCCCGCTTTCCGCAGACGACGCCGTGCGCGAACTCGCGCTCGCGGCGCAATCGCGCGGCGTCACGCTGCTCGCCGATCTCGTCCTCGATCGCAGCGCCGCCGACGGCGCGCTCTACGCCGCGCATCCCGAGTGGTTCCACCCTTTCGAGCCCGAAGACGCGCGCCTCGACCCACGCCACGGCCACAGCGAAGCCAACGTCGCCTATGCCGATTTCGAGCGCGCGAGCGCGCCGCTCATCGCATGGTGGACGGCGCGCGCCATCGCGCTCGTCGAAGCGGGCATCGGCGGCTTTCGCGTGGACTCGCCGCACCGCACGCCGCCCCATGTGCTGCGCGCGATCTTCGATGCCGTACGCGCGCGCTTTCCGCAAGCGCGCTGGCTCGCCGCGACGCCTGGCCTGCCGCGCGAGGCGCTCGCGCACCTCGAAGGTGCGGGCTTCGACGCGGCCTTCTCCTCGCTGCGCTGGTGGGACTTCTCGTCGAGCTGGATGGTCGAGGAGCACGCCGCGTTGCGCCGCGTGGGCTCGCCGATAACGTTTCCAGAAGCGCCCTATGGCGCGCGTTACGCGCACGACCAGGAAGGCGCTGCCGATGCGCGCGCGGTCGAGCGCGCGTATCGCCGCATGCTGCGTGCGGCAGCCGCGCTCGGCACCGGCTGGCTCATGCCGATGGGTTTCGAATATGGCGTGGACGAAGCGACCTCGCACAGCGGCAACAGCGCGCAGGCGTGGGAAGCCGCGAAGGCGCGCGCGCCATTCGATCTGAGCGCCGATGTCGCGCACGCCAACGCGCTGCAACGCGAAACGTGGGCGCTGCAGACCAACGGTGAACTGCGCGCGCTCAATGGCCCCGGCGCCAGCGTCGCGGCGCTCTTGCGCGGCGACCGCGCGGACCTGCGCGACGCGGAAGACGCCATCCTCACGCTCATCAATCCCGCGCTCGCCGCGCCGGTGCGCGTGGATCTCGCGCGCCTGCTCGACGGTGTGCCTGGCGGCTTCACGCGCTTCGCGCCGCTCGACGCCGAAACGCTGCGCGGCGCGCGCCTGCCCGCGCCGCGCGACGCCAGCGCGATCCCCGAGACGTTCACGCTGCCCGCGGGCGCATGCTGGATGTTCCGCGCGCTCGCGAGCCCGCTCGTGGTGCTCGCGCCGCCCGAAGATCGCGGCAAGACCGACACGAGTGGACACAAGAGCGTGCTCGAAGCGATCGCCGCGCCCCGCATCGCCATCGAAAGCGCGCAGCCCTCGGTCGATCACGGCCGCTTCGCCGCGAAGCGCACCGTGGGCGAGCGCTGCGAAGTACGCGCGGCCATCTTCGCCGAGGGCCACGACCGCATCGACGCCGCCGTGCTCTGGCGCGCCGCCGACGAAACCGCCTGGCACGAATCGCCGATGACGGCCGTGCCGCCTGCGGGCACCGACCTGTGGGCGGGCCACATTCCGCTCGATCGCATCGGACGCTACGAGTATGTCGTGATCGCGTGGCGCGACGACTTCGCTTCGCTTGCGGAACATCTGCACAAGAAGCGCGCGGCGAACCAGCCCGTCGATCTGGAGCTGGAAGAAGCGAGCCGCCTGTTCGCGCTCGTGCTCGCCACTGCGGAAACATCGGGCGTGGGCGGCAACGACCAGAAGCGCAGCAACGAAACGCTCGACGCCATCGTCAAACGCTTCATTGCTGCGGACACCGAAACACGCTGCGCGATCATCGCCGCGCCTTCGACGGCCGCGGCCGTGCGCGCCGCGCGCCATCGGCCGTTTCTTTCGCGCGATACGATCGTCAATCGCGTGGATGCGGAGCGTGGCGCCGCGCGCTTCGCGAGCTGGTACGAGATCTTCCCGCGCTCGATGAGCGACGACGAATCGCGCCACGGCACCTTCGACGACGTGATCGCGAAGATGCCGCGCATCCGCGAAATGGGCTTCGACGTGCTGTACTTCCCGCCGATCCACCCCATCGGCCTCGCCAACCGCAAGGGGCGCAACAACACGCTCAATGCGCAGCCCGGCGACGTGGGCAGCCCCTACGCCATCGGCGCGGCCGAAGGCGGCCACACCGCGGTGCATCCGCAACTGGGCACACTCGAAGACTTCTGCCGCATGCTTGCCGCGGCGCGTGAGCAAGGCCTCGAAATCGCGCTCGACTTCGCGATTCAATGCTCGCCCGACCACCCGTGGCTGAAGGCGCATCCCACCTGGTTCGCATGGCGGCCCGACGGCACGCTGCGCTACGCCGAAAATCCGCCGAAAAAATACCAGGACATCGTCAACCCCGAGTTCTACGCGCACGACTCGAAGCCTGATCTGTGGCTCGCGCTGCGCGACGCGATCCTGTTCTGGGTGGACACGGGTGTGCGTATTTTCCGTGTGGACAATCCGCACACGAAGCCGCTGCCGTTCTGGGAATGGATGATCGCCGACGTGCGCGCACGCCACCCCGACGTGATCTTCCTCTCAGAAGCCTTCACGCGGCCGCGCCTCATGTACCGGCTCGCCAAGCTCGGCTTCTCGCAGTCGTACACGTATTTCACGTGGCGCGAATCGAAGCGCGATTTCACCGAGTACCTCACGGAACTCGCCCAGACCGAGGTGCGCGACTTCTATCGGCCGAACTTCTTCGTCAACACGCCCGACATCAATCCGCGCCATTTGCAGACCGGCGCGCGTTCGAGCTTCCTGATCCGCGCCGCGCTGGCCGCGACGCTCTCCGGGCTGTGGGGCGTGTACTGCGGCTTCGAACTGTGCGAAGGACGCGCCATGCCCAATTCGGAGGAATATCTGGACTCCGAAAAATATCAGCTGCGCGCCTGGGACTGGCATCGCCCCGGCAATATCGTCGCGGAGATCGCCACGCTCAACCGCATCCGGCGCGCCAACCCGGCGCTGCACACGCATCTCGGCATCACCTTCCTCGACGCGCGCAACGACTCGCTGCTCTGCTTCGAGAAGGCCACGCCTGCGCGCGACAACGTGCTCGTCGTGGCGATCAATCTCGATGCCTTCAACGAGCAGGGCGCCGACTTCGAACTTTCGTGGGCGACGTTCCAGCGCTGGCACCTCGACGACCACGCCCCCCTCAATGTGATCGACGAAATGACGGGCGAGCGCTTCGAGTGGCGTGGGCGCTGGCAGCACGTGCGGCTCGACCCGCATGCGCGAGCGTTTGCGATCTGGCGCATCGAGCCCGCGAAGGGCCTGCCGCGCGAAGAACCGCTGCCTGAACACGCCGATGAGCACATCGAGGGCCATCCCGAACTGGACGCGGACTTCCCGCCCGGAGGAGCGACATGAAACGCGACCCCGCTACGCACGAGCCTGTGGCAACGAACGTGCAGACCGTCACGCGAGACTCGACCGCACACGATCCGCACGATGAGGAACGCGGCACGCAACGGCGCGGCAAGCCGTCGATGCTGTCCGACGACCCGCTCTGGTACAAGGACGCGATCATCTACCAGGTGCACGTGAAATCGTTCTTCGATGCGAACAACGATGGCGTGGGCGACTTTCCTGGCCTGCTCGCGAAGCTCGACTACATTGCCAGCCTCGGGGTCACGGCGATCTGGCTGCTGCCGTTCTATCCCTCGCCGCGCCGCGACGACGGCTACGACATCGCCGACTATCGCAACGTTCACCCCGACTACGGTCAGCTCGCCGACGTGCGCCGCTTCATTCAGGAAGCGCATGCGCGCGGCATGCGCGTGATCACCGAACTGGTCATCAACCATACCTCGGACCAGCACCCGTGGTTCCAGCGCGCGCGCCGCGCCAAACCCGGCTCGAATCATCGCAACTACTACGTGTGGTCCGACACCGACCAGAAGTACCAGGGCACGCGCATCATCTTCATCGACACGGAGCCGTCCAACTGGACGCACGACCCGGTGGCCGGCGCGTACTACTGGCACCGCTTCTATTCGCACCAGCCCGACCTGAACTTCGACAATCCGGCCGTGCTGCGCGAAGTGCTGCAGGTCATGCGCTTCTGGCTCGACATGGGCATCGACGGGCTGCGTCTGGACGCCGTGCCCTATCTCGTGGAGCGTGAAGGCACGAACAACGAGAACCTGCCCGAGACGCACGGCATTCTCAAACGCATACGCGCGGCCATCGACGAGCATTACCCGAACCGCATGCTGCTGGCCGAAGCGAACCAGTGGCCGGAAGATGTGCAGGAGTACTTCGGCAACGAAGACGAATGCCACATGGCGTTCCACTTCCCGCTCATGCCGCGCCTCTACATGGCGATCGCGAGCGAGGACCGCTTCCCGATTCTCGACATCATGAAGCAGACGCCTGACTTGCTGCCGAGCTGCCAGTGGGCGATTTTCCTGCGCAATCACGACGAACTCACGCTCGAAATGGTGACGGACTCCGAGCGCGACTACCTCTGGAACACCTATGCGAGCGACCGGCGCGCGCGCCTGAACCTCGGTATTCGCCGGCGTCTCGCGCCGCTCATGGAACGCGACCGCCGCCGCATCGAACTCATCAACTCGCTGCTGCTCTCCATGCCCGGCACACCCGTGATCTATTACGGCGACGAACTCGGCATGGGCGACAACATTCACCTGGGCGACCGCGATGGCGTGCGCACACCGATGCAGTGGTCGTCGGACCGCAACGGCGGCTTCTCGCGCGCCGACCCCGAACAGCTCGTGTTGCCGCCGCTCATGGGCTCGCTCTACGGCTATGACGCCATCAACGTCGAAGCGCAAAGCCGCGACCCGCATTCGCTGCTCAACTGGACGCGCCGCATGCTCGCCACGCGCCGCGCCAAACAGGCGTTCGGGCGCGGCACGATCCGCTTCCTGCGGCCCGCGAACCGCAAGATTCTCGCGTACCTGCGCGAAATGCCCGACGAAGCGCCGATCCTGTGTGTGGCGAACCTGTCGCGCGCGCCGCAGGCGGTGGAACTCGATCTTTCCGAATTCGCAGGCATGTCCCCCGTCGAAATGACGGCCGACTCCGTGTTTCCGGCCATCGGGCAGCTGCCTTATCTGCTGACTTTCCCGCCCTACGGCTTCCTGTGGTTCCTCCTGAGCGCCGGCGATCAGCGGCCTTCGTGGAGCCAGCCGACCTCGGAGCAATTGCCCGAGTTCGTGACCGTGGTGATCCGCGAAGGGCAGACCGGTGCGACGCCCGAAAACGTGCGGCTGCTCGAATCGGAAGTGCTGCCTTCGTGGCTCTCGCGTCGCCGCTGGTTCGCCTCCAAGGACAAGCCGCTGCGCGCCGTGCGCCTCGCGGCACTGACGACGATTTACGGCGCGGGCTTCGCGTTCACGGAGATCGAGGCCGAGCTGGCGGATGGCACGAGCGAGCGCTACGTTCTGCCGATCGCCATTACCTGGGGCACCGAAATCACCACGCCGCTGCACATTCAGCTCGCGCTCTCGCGCGTGCGGCGCGGCCGCACGGTGGGCTATCTCACGGATGCGTTCTCGCTGCCGTGGTTCGCCTATGGCGTGCTGCGCAAGTTGCGCGAGCGCGCTACGGTGCCCACCGTGCAGCAGAGCACGATCCGCTTCGAGCCGACGGAGCGCCTCGACGAGCTCGACCTTGGCGAGACGCCGGAAGTGCGCTGGCTCGCGGCTGAGCAGAGCAACAGTTCGCTCGTGATCGCGGAAACCCTCGTGCTCAAGATCGTGCGCCGGCTGATGGCGGGCGTGCACCCCGAAGCGGAAATGAGCCGCTACCTCACGAAGCTCGGCTACGCGAATACGGCGCCGCTCTATGGCGAAGTGGTGCGTGTCGATCCCGCGGGCGTGCCGCATACGCTCATCATCGTGCAGGGTTTCATCGACAATCAGGGCAACGCGTGGGACTGGGCGCTCGACTATCAGCGCCGCACGATCGACGAGCTCGCGCTCGCCGTCGACGACGACACGAGCGTCGACCAGGCGCACGAGGAGGAAGCCGTGCAGGGCTACTGCGCGGTGATCGGCGCCATCGGCAAGCGCCTGGGCGAGCTGCACGCGATGCTCTCCCAACCCAGCGACGACGAAGCCTTCGCGCCCGTTGCCGCCACACCCGACGACGTGCGCAACTGGATTGCCGACACGAAGACCATGCTCAACGAAGCACTCGACATCGTCGCGCAGCATACGGGCGAAGACGAACAAACGCTCGACGAAGACGCACGCGACCTCGCGCGCAGTCTGATCGATCGCCGCAAGGCGCTCGTCGCGAAGGTCGACGAACTCGTGCCCGACGACACCAAGGCCGCGCGCATCCGCATCCACGGCGATTTCCACCTGGGCCAGGTCCTGCTGTCCCAGGGCGACGCGTATCTGATCGACTTCGAAGGCGAGCCCGCGCGAGCGCTCGAATACCGGCGCGCCAAGGCCTCGCCGCTGCGCGACGTGGCGGGCCTGTTGCGTTCGCTCTCGTATGCGGGCGCCGCCGCGCAATCGACGCTCGAAAGCGCGCCGCAGCAAGTCGTCGATCGCAAGCGCGCCCTGTTCGAACGCTTCCGCGGCTATGCGGCCGAAGCGTTCCTGAGCCAGTACCGCGCAGCCGTCGCCGAAGGTCCGCTCACGCTCGTCAGCGCTTCGCACGAGCAGGCGCTGCTCGACCTGTTCCTGATCGAGAAAGCGGCTTACGAGATCCGCTACGAGGCGGCCAACCGCCCCACCTGGCTCGCGCTGCCGGTACGCGGTCTCGCGGCGCTGGCGGCACGCGTGCTCGGACTCACGCCCACACAGTCCACGCAATCGCATTCCGGCGGAGGTGGCCATGGTTGAACGCGCACCCCAGGCCGGCCTGAATCCCCACGACGCCGACGCACTCGCCGGCGCGTACCACTCCGATCCCTTCTCCGTGCTCGGGCTGCACTGGGTGGACGGCGCCCCTTACGTGCGCGCATGGCTGCCCAACGCCTCGGGCGCGAGCGTGGTGGCACGCGACCGCGCCCACACGCTCGGCGAACTCTCGCTCGTGCATCCCGCAGGCCTGTACGCGGGGCCACTCGCGGAAGCGGTGCCCTACCGGCTGGAGGTCGACTGGCATGGTGTGAGCCAGGAAATCGAGGACACCTATTCATTCGGCCCGCAGCTTTCGTACGAAGCGCTGGTGCGCCTCGCCGACGGCGACCCTTACGCGGTGCTCGAATGCCTCGGCGCGCGGCCCTTGACGTGCGATGGCGTACCCGGCGTGCGCTTCGCGGTCTGGGCGCCGAATGCGAAGCGCGTCTCCGTGGTGGGCGACTTCAACGCGTGGGACGGGCGGCGCCACCCCATGCGTCTGCGCCACGAAGCCGGCGTATGGGAACTGTTCATTCCGCGTGTGGCGCCCGGTGCGCGCTACAAGTACGAGATACTCGGCGCGCGCGGCGCGGTCCTGCCGCTCAAGGCCGACCCCTGTGCGCTGCAGACGGAATGCCCGCCTGGCACGGCCTCGATCGTCGCGCCCGTCGAGGCGATCGACCACTACGCGTGGCGCGATCAGGAGTGGCTGCAAACGCGCGCCGAACGGCAGAACGCGCGCGCGGCCATGTCGGTCTACGAGGTCCATGCGCCTTCGTGGCTGCCCACGCAAGGCGCCGACGCCCCGGCGCCCGACTGGGGCGCGCTCGCCGAGCGCCTGATCCCCTACGCGCAGGGCATGGGCTTCACGCACATCGAATTGCTGCCCGTGGCGGAACACCCGTTTGGCGGCTCGTGGGGCTATCAGCCGCTCTCGCAGTTCGCGCCCACCGCGCGTCTTGGCGCGCCGGTGGACTTCGCGGCGTTCGTCGACCGCGCGCACGAGGCGGGGCTGGGTGTAATTCTCGACTGGGTGCCCGCGCACTTCCCGAACGACGCGCACGGTCTCGTCGATTTCGACGGCACGGCGCTCTACGAGCATGCCGACCCGCGCGAGGGCTATCACCCCGACTGGAACACGATGATCTACAACCTGGGACGCCGCGAAGTGAGCGCGTTCCTCGTCGCGTCGGGCCTTGCGTGGCTCACGCGCTACCACGTGGATGCGCTGCGCGTGGACGCGGTCGCCTCGATGCTCTACCGCGATTATTCGCGCGCGCAAGGCGAGTGGGTGCCCAACATTTATGGCGGCCGCGAGAATCTCGAATCGATTGCGTTCCTCAAGCGCCTCAATCACGAAACGCAATATGTTCCGCAACGCCCCGGCGTCATCACCATTGCCGAGGAGTCCACAGCATGGCCGGGCGTCACGGCGCGCCCCGAGGATGGCGGCCTCGGCTTCCAGTTCAAGTGGAACATGGGCTGGATGCACGACACGCTGCACTACATGCACGAGGACCCCGTCTATCGCCGCTATCACCATCACCTGATGACGTTCGCGATGGTCTACGCGTGGTCCGAACGCTTCGTGCTGCCGCTGTCGCACGACGAAGTGGTGCACGGCAAGGGGTCGCTGCTCGGCAAGATGCCGGGCGACCGCTGGCAGAAGTTCGCGAACCTGCGTGCGTACTTCGGCTTCATGTGGGCGCACCCCGGCAAGAAGCTGCTGTTCATGGGCGGCGAGTTCGGGCAGATGGCCGAGTTCGATCACGACGGCACGCCGCACTGGAACCTGCTCGACGACCCGCTGCACCGCGGCGTGCAAACGCTCGTGCGCGACCTCAACCGTCTCTACGCGAGCGAGCCCGCGCTCTACACGCTCGACTCGGAACCCGGCGGCTTCGAATGGCTGGTTTCCGACGACAGCGAAAACAGCGTGCTCGCATGGCGCCGCGTGGACGGCTCGGGCCGCGAGATCGTGGTGATCTGCAACTTCACGCCGGTGCCGCGCCACGGCTACCGCATCGGCATGCCCCAGCCGGGACAGTGGGAAGAAGCGCTCAACACCGACGCCGAAGTGTACGGCGGCTCGAACATGGGCAACGGGGGCCTCGTCACCACGGAGAGCGTGGTGAGCCACGGCAAGCCGCAGTCGGCCGCACTCGTCCTGCCGCCGCTCGGCACGCTGATCCTGCGCCTGCGCCGCTAAGCCGGCGCAGCGGCGGGATTTGATCAGGAACCCGATGCAAAACGAAGAACAACAGATGGAGCATCGTCATGGCAAACGGTCCGCCTGAGCGCCTGCTGCCCGGCTCCCCCTGGCCGCTCGGGGCGACGTGGGACGGACTCGGCACCAACTTCGCCGTGTTCTCGTCCCACGCGTGGCGCATCGAACTGTGCCTGTTCGACCCCACGGGCCGCAAGGAACGCACTCGCTACACCTTGCCCGAATGCACCGATGAGGTATGGCACGGCTATCTGCCGGGCGCGCATCCCGGCACCGTCTACGGCCTGCGCGCGCATGGGCCCTATCAGCCGCATCTCGGGCACCGCTTCAATCCGCACAAGCTGCTGCTCGACCCCTACGCGAAGCAACTCATCGGCCAGTTCCGCTGGTCGGACACGCTCTATGGCTACCGCGCGCATTCGAACCGCGTGGACCTGTCGATCGACCGGCGCGATTCCGCCCCGGCCATGCCCAAGTGCGTGGTCGTGAACGACAACTTCGACTGGTCGCGCGACCGGCGCCCCAACACGCCGTGGGGCGACACCGTCATCTACGAGGCGCATCTGCGCGGTCTTTCGATGCAGCGGCACGATTTGCGCACGCACATGCGCGGCACGTTCGCCGGGCTGGCGGCGCCACGTTTCATCGAGCATCTGCACAATCTCGGCGTGACGGCCATCGAGATCCTGCCGATGCACGCGTTTCTCTCGGAGCGCTTTCTGATCGATCGCGGACTGCGCAACTACTGGGGCTACAATTCCGCCGCATTCTTCGCGCCCGAGCCCAGCTACCTCGTGGGCTACGACACCGACGAAATGCGCATTGCCGTGCGGCAGCTTCATGCGGCAGGTATCGAAGTCTTGCTCGACGTGGTCTACAACCACACCTGCGAAGGCGGCGAAATGGGCCCCACCGTCTCGTGGCGCGGCCTCGACAACGCCAGCTACTACCGCTGCGTGCCTGGCGACGAGCGCCACTTCATCAACGACACGGGCTGCGGCAACACGCTCGACTTTTCGCATCCGCGCGTGCTGCAGATGGTCGCCGACTCGCTGCGCCACTGGGTCACCTCATACGGCATCGACGGCTTTCGCTTCGACCTCGGCGTGACACTCGGGCGCGAACCGGCAGGCTTCGACCCGAACGGCGGCTTCTTCGACGTGCTGCGCCAGGACCCCGTGCTGTCGCAATGCAAGCTGATTTCCGAGCCGTGGGACGTGGGCCCGGGCGGCTATCAGCTTGGCAACCACCCGCCCGGCTTTTCCGAATGGAACGATCGCTTTCGCGACAGCGTGCGGCGCTACTGGCGCGGCGCGCCGGGCCAGCGCGCCGACCTCGCGGCACGCCTGACCGGCAGCGCGGACCTGTTCGACAAACGCAAGCGCCGGCCCTGGGCGTCGATCAATTTCATCACCTCGCACGACGGCTTCACGCTCGCCGACCTTGTTTCGTACGAGCGCAAGCACAACGAAGCGAACGGCGAAGAAAACCGCGACGGCCACAATGAAAACTGGAGCGCGAACTGGGGCGTGGAAGGCCCGACAGACGACCCCGCCATCCTCGCCACGCGTGCGCGCGTGGCCCGCTCGATGATGGCCACGCTCCTCATCGCGCTCGGCACACCGATGCTGCTCGCCGGCGACGAGGCCTGCCGCACGCAACGCGGCAACAACAACGCGTACTGCCAGGACAACGACATTTCGTGGTTCGACTGGGCGCTCGCCGAAACGCCCCAGGGCAAGGCGATGACGCGTTTCGCCGCGCGCGTGATCGCGCTGCGCCGCGAACATCCGCTGCTGCACGAAACGCGCTTTCTGTTCGGCGAGCGCGAACTGATGCCCGGCATGCACGACATCGACTGGTTCGACGAACGCGGCGAGCCGCTCTCGCCCGAGGCCTGGCACGACCCGGAAGCGAGCGCGTTCACCATGCGGCGCGCGGGAGCGGGACTCCACGGCCAAATGGAAGTATTGTTAATGATGCTGAACGCCTCGCAGGGCGCGGTGACGTTCATGGCGCCCGCGCCGCACATGGCATGGGAGGTGCTGCTCGATACCGCGCGGCCCGACGCGGCGCCCTACGCGCTGCCCGACACGACGTACGAGCTGGCCGCGCGCGCGCTCGCCGTGCTCTGCGCCCGTCCGGCGCGTGCCGACACGCACCGGCCAGCGGGCGCGCGCGGCGACGCGCCCACGCCGGACCCGCGTCGCACGCCCGGCGCTTCCGGCTCGGGCGCCCCCGCGGGCCCGGACGAAGCCGCCGCTGGATAGGAACAGGACGCAACCAGGAATCCACCATGTCCCCGCTTTCGCACGATCCGCACACCCGCCAATACATGCATTGCCTGCCGTTCGGCGCGCAGCTGATCGGCGCGGCGCACGCGCAGCCGCATACGCGCTTTCGCTTCTGGGCGCCGTCGTGCCAAACGGTGCAGATCGTGTTCGAGAACGTGAGAGACGCGCCGCCGCTCGACATGACGCCGACCGGCAACGGCTGGTTCGAAGCACAGGCGCCGTGCGGTCCGGGCACGCTGTACCGCTACTGCCTCGACGGCCAGCAACGCGTACCCGACCCCGCATCGCGCTTCCAGCCGCAGGGCGTGCACGGGCCGAGCGAAGTGCTCGACCCGCGCGCGTACGCCTGGCAGCACGCGCACTGGCAAGGACGCCCCTGGGAAGAGACCGTGCTCTACGAGCTGCACGTGGGCGCGCTGGGCGGCTATCAGGGTGTCATGAAACGTCTGCCCGCGCTGGCGGCGCTCGGCGTGACGGCCGTCGAACTCATGCCGCTCAACGACTATCCGGGCGAGCGCGGCTGGGGCTACGACGTCGTGCTGCCTTACGCGCCGCACGCAGCCTATGGCAGTCCTGACGAACTGAAAGCGCTCGTCGATGCCGCGCACGGGCTGGGGCTGCAGATGTTCATCGACGTCGTGTACAACCACTTCGGCCCCGACGGGAACTGGCTCGGCCTCTACGCCAAGCCGTTTTTCCGTCAGGACGTGAAGACGCCGTGGGGCGAAGCGCTCGACTTCGACCGCTTCGAAGTGCGCGACTTCTACTGCGACAACGCGCTCTACTGGCTCACGGAATATCGCTTCGACGGTCTGCGCATCGACGCTGCGCACGCGATCGGCAACACCGACTGGCTGCGCGAGCTGGCCGACCACGTCAAGGCGCGTGTCGAGCCCGGGCGGCATGTGCACCTCGTGCTCGAAAACGAGCACAACGAAGCCAATCTGCTCGAATCGCACTTCAGCGCGCAATGGAACGACGACGCGCATCACTGCTTTCACGTGCTGCTGACCGGCGAGTCGGAAGGCTACTATCGCGCCTTCAAGGATTCGCCCATCGGCAAGCTCGCGCGCGTGCTCGGCGAAGGCTTCGTGTACCAGGGCGACCCGTCGCCGGTGCATGCGGGCAAGCCGCGCGGTGAACCGAGCGCGCACCTGCCGCCCACCGCGTTCGTGATGTTCCTGCAGAACCACGACCAGATCGGCAACCGCGCGCTCGGCGACCGGCTGCGCACGCTGGCCGACGACGACGCCCTGCGCGCGGCCACGGCAATGCTGCTGCTGTCGCCGCAGATTCCACTGCTCTTCATGGAAGAGGAATACGGCTCGACGCAGCCGTTCCAGTTCTTCACCGCCTTCACCGGCCAGCTCGCCGATGCAGTGCGTGAAGGCCGGCGCCGCGAATTCAAGGCATTCAGCGCGTTCAACGACGAAGCGAGCCGCGCACGCATTCCCGATCCGAACGATCTGCAGACCTTCCTGAATTCGTCGCCGCTGGCCGATGCGCCGCTCGACGGCGAACGGCTCGAATGGATGCACTTCTACAAGTCGGCGCTGTGCGTGCGGGCGCATTTGCTGATGCCGCGCCTGCACCACGCACGCGCGCTCGGCGCGACCGTGCTCGCCGACGACGCCGCGAACGGCCTCGCCGCGCTCGTCGCGCGCTGGTGCCTCGACGATGGCGAAACGCTCACGATCGCGCTGAACCTGGGCCGCGACGGCGTGCTGCTCGAGCCACGGCCCGAGGGTATGGTGATCTTCGAAACGCCACCGCGGGCGCGCGACCATGCCGACAACGGCGTGTTGCCGGAGAGCGCGTGCATTGCATGGCTCACCGGCGACGTGCCCGAGTATTCGAGCGAACACGACGCGCGCGTCGTGCATCGCGAGGAGCCCAACGCATGAGCACGGCGCGCCGCGGCGAAACGCTCGCGACCCTTGCCGCCCGCGCGGGCTTCGAGGTCGAATGGACCGACGCGCACGGCACCGTGCAGCGCGTGCCCGACAGCACGCTCGCTGCCCTGCTGGAATGCGCGGGCCTGCCTTGCGCCAACGCCACGCAGATCCGCCAGAGCACCTCCGCGCTCAACGCTGAACAGTCGACGCGGCGACTACCGCCGCTCATCACCGCCGAATACGACAGCGCGATCGAGCTGCCGCCTTCGGCCGTACGCGCGGGCAGCCACTATCGGATCGACCTCGAAAGCGGCGAGCATATCGAGGGCCGCTTCACCTCGCCGCGCGGCGAGAGCGCGCTGCTCGCGCCGCTCGCGGAGCCGGGCTACCACACGCTCACCGTCAACGATCATCGCCTGACGATTGCGGTCGCGCCGCCGCACTGCCATACCGTCGCCGACGCCTGGCGCGCACGTCACGGCGACAGCGGCGCGGTGCCGCCGCTGTGGGGGCTCGCCGCGCAATTGTATGGACTCCGACGCAACGGCGACGGCGGCATCGGCGACTACACCGCGCTCGCCACGCTAGCCGCGGAAAGCGCGCGGCGCGGCGCGCAGGCGCTCGCGGTGAGCCCGACCCATGCGATGTTCAGCGCCGAGGCGGGCCACTTCAGCCCCTATTCGCCGTCGTCGCGCCTGTGGGTCAATGTCGCGCATATCGACCCCGCCGCGGAGTTCGGCGCCAAGGGCGCGCACGACGCGAGCGTGGCCGCGAATGCGCTCGACGCCTGGCGCGAACTCGAAGCCGCGCCGCTCGTGGACTGGCAGCGTGCGTTGCCGCTCAAGCTCAAGGTGCTGCGCGCGCTGTTCGAGCGCTTCGACGCCGACGAGCGCGCTAGCGGCTCGCCGCGTGCCGCCGCCTTCGCCGCGTTCTGCGCGCAGGGCGGCGAGGCGCTCGAAGACCACGCGCGTTTCGAGGCACTGCAGGAAGCCATGCTGCATGGCCCCGGCGGCGCGCGTCACTGGCGCGACTGGCCCGAACCGCTGCGCGACCCGCGCAGCGCCGACGTGGCGACATTCGCGCAGGAGCACCGGCGCGAAGTCGACTTTCACTGCTTCCTGCAATGGCTCGCGGCGCTTGGGCTCTCGGGCGCGCAGCGCCGCGCGCGCGAGGCCGGCATGGCGATCGGCCTCGTCGCCGATCTCGCCGTGGGCTGCGACGGCGGCGGCTCGCACGCGTGGTCGCTGCCGCAGGACATGCTGCAACGCGTGTCGGTCGGCGCGCCGCCCGACATCTTCAACCAGGCCGGGCAAAGCTGGGGGCTCACGACGTTCTCGCCGCGCGCCATGCATACCAACGGCTTTCGCGCGTTCATCGACATGCTGCGCGCGGCCTTCGCCCATGCGGGCGGCGTGCGCATCGACCATATCCTCGGGTTGCGCAGGCTCTGGCTCGTGCCCGAAGGCGAAAGCGCGCGCCACGGCGCGTATCTGCGCTATCCGTTCGACGACCTCGTGCGGCTCATCGCGCTCGAATCGTGGCGGCATCGCGCGATCGTGATCGGCGAAGACCTCGGCACCGTGCCGCCAGGGCTGCGCGAGCGGCTCGCCGCGCACGGGCTGTATGGCATTCGCGTGCTGTGGTTCGAGCACGACGGCAAGGGCTTTCTCGCGCCCGCGCGCTGGGACCCGCACGGCGTCGCGACGACCACCACGCACGATCTGCCGACCGTCGCGGGCTGGTGGAGCGGCGCGGATATCGACTGGCGAAACCGCATCGGCCAGACGCTCCCGCGTGCCGACGGGCGCGACCCCGTCGCGCTCGACCGTGCGCGGCGCGCGACGGATCGCGTCGCGCTCTGGCATGCGCTGCAGCACAGCGGGCTCGCGCCGCGCGCTACCGAACCGCCGCCCACCGACGAGCCGCCCGTGAATGCCGCGCTCGCCTACGTCGCGGCAACGCGCAGCCCGCTCGTCACCTGCCCGCTCGAAGACCTGCTCGCATTGTCCGACCAGCCGAATCTGCCCGGCTCGATCGACGAGCATCCGAACTGGCGCCGCCGCCTGCCGCTGCCCGTCGAGACGCTGTTCGCCGATCCGGCCGTCGCCGCGCGCGTCGAAGCCGTCGTACGCGCACGCGAGGCCGTCGCGCGCACGCAGGCCGACCCGAACGCCGGTGCAGGCGCGAGCGACGCCAACCCAACCGCCAGCTCGGCGCCAGGTGCGACCGAAAAGAAGCCGACGCCATGACACACCCTCGCGCGACGCTGCGCCTGCAGCTCCATCACGGCTTCACGTTCGTCGACGCGCTCGCGCAGCTCGACTACTTCGCCGCGCTCGGCGTGAGCCATCTCTACCTGTCTCCCGTCACGACCGCGCAGCCCGGCTCGATGCACGGCTACGACACCGTCGACTACGGCACGGTGAGCGCGGAGCTGGGCGGCGAAGGCGCGCTGCGCCGCTTCGCCGCGAAAGTGCACGAGCGCGGCATGGGCATCATCGCCGACTTCGTGCCGAATCACATGGGCGTGGGCGGCGGCCACAACGCCTGGTGGCTGGACATCCTCGAATGGGGCCGTCACAGCGCGTATGCGCGCCACTTCGACGTGGACTGGCACTCGCCCGACCCCGCCCTGCGCGGCAAGGTACTGATGCCGTTTCTCGGCGCACAGTACGGCGAAGAACTCGCCGCGGGCCGCATCGAGCTGAAGTTCGACCCCGCCGCCGCGCGCTTTTACGTGCAGTACGGGCCGCACGTGTGCCCGATCTGCCCGACCGATTACGCGACGCTCCTGCAGTCCGCGAACCGCGCTGATCTCAACACGCTCGCCGGGCCATTCCAGGGCCTCACGACCCAGCCCGACGACCAGGCGCGCGCCAGCGCCGGGCGCGACGCGCTGCGCGCATTCGTCGAGCGGGTCGGCACGGCCCCCATCGACTTCGTTCTGGAATCCTATGCAAGCGGCGACCCGGTGCCGCGCGAGCGCCTGCACCGCCTGCTGGAGCGCCAGCACTTCCGGCTCGCGTGGTGGCGCACCGCCACCGACGAGATCAACTGGCGGCGCTTCTTCGACATCACCGCGCTCGCCGGCGTGCGTGTAGAACGTCACGACGTGTTCGAGGCCGTGCACAAGCTCGTGTTTCGCCTCTACGCCGACGGCGTGATCGACGGCCTGCGCATCGACCATATCGACGGGCTCGCGGACCCGCGCGAGTACTGCGAGCGCCTGCGGCAGCGGCTCGCCGCGCTGCGCGCCACGCCGCCCTTCATCGTGGTCGAGAAGATCCTCGCGCAAGGCGAAACGCTGCGCGACGACTGGCCCGTGCAAGGCACGACCGGCTACGACTTCATGAACGACGTGGGCGCCTTGCTGCACGATCCCGCGGGCGCGGCGCCGCTTGCCGAAGCGTGGGCCGCCATCTCCAGCGACGACCGGCCGTTCGCGGCCTACGCGCTCGACGCGCGCCGCGAGATGCTGGCCGCCTATCTCCCCGCGGAACTCGACCACGTGACGCGCGCGCTGCACCGCATCGCGCGCGAACTCCCCGGCACACGCGACACCACCTATGCGTCGGTGCATCGCGTGGCCGCGCATCTGGCCATGTACTTTCCGATCTACCGGATCTATCCGGCGAACGGCTTGCGCAGCGCGCTCGACAACCGTTATTTCGATGTTGCGCTCGACGCCGCGCGACGCGCATTGCCGCGCGCAAGCCTCGCGGCGCTCGACCTCGTCGATGGCTGGCTAGGCGGGCGCACGCCCGAACCGGCCGCGAACAGCGCCAGCAGCGGCAGCGGCAACAGTGGAGGCAGCGGCGCCAGGACGCCACGCGCCGCGCCAGCCGGCGCGAACGCGGGCGCGAGTGCGAGCGCGGGCGCCAACCCGGCGAATACGCCGCTCAGCCACGCGCTCATCGCGCAACGCACGGCGCTCGCGCTGTTCTCGCAGCTCACCGCGCCGCTCGCGGCGAAGGCCACGGAGGACACGGCGCTCTATCGCTACGGCCGCCTGCTCTCGCGTAACGAAGTGGGCGCAGACCCCGACGATTTCGCGCGCACGCCCCACGACTTTCATGCGACCAACCGGCTGCGCCAGCGGCGTCCTTATGGGCTGCTCGCCACGGCCACGCACGACCACAAGCGCGGCGAGGACGTACGCGCGCGGCTCGCCGTGTTGAGCGAGATTGCGCTCGACTGGAGCGCCACGCTGCGCGCCTGGTCGACGCTGAACCAGACGCATCGCCGCAACGACGGGACGGCCGGCACGTCCTGGTCGCCGGGACCGGCAGCCGAGGCGATGCTGTATCAAACGCTGGTGGGCTGCTGGCCGCCCGAACTGGACCCGGGCGACGAAGCGGGCGTGCGTGCGCTGGCGGAGCGCGTCTCGACGTGGCTGCTCAAGGCGTTGCGCGAAGCGAAGCTGCGCACGAACTGGCTCTCGCCCGACGAGGCCTACGAATCGGACTGCCAGGCATTTCTCTTCGATATCCTCGCACCGCAGCGGCGCGACGGCTTCCTGCAGGCGCTGGCCGAATTCGTCGCGCGCGTGGCGCCCGCCGGGGCGCTCAATACGCTGCTGCAGACGGTGCTGCGGCTGACCTCGCCGGGCGTGCCCGACCTCTATCAGGGCACCGAGCTATGGGACTTCAGTCTCGTCGATCCGGATAACCGGCGGCCCGTCGATTACGCCGCCCGCGCGGCCGCACTCGATGAGCAGGCGCCCGCCGCGAAGCTGAAGGACTGGCGCAACGCACAGGTGAAGCTGGCCACCGTGCACCGCCTGCTCGCGCTGCGCTCGCGCGCGCCCGAACTGCTGCGCGAAGGCGACTATCTGCCGCTCACGGCTAGCGGCGCGCAGGCCTCGCATGTGATCGCGTTCGCGCGCCGTCACGGCAACGCGTGGGCCGTCGTGATCGGCACCCGCCTCGCGGCGGGCTTGCTGGATGGCGACACGCCGCTCGTCGCGCCCGAACGCTGGGAAGATACGGCCATAGAATTGCCCAAAGGATGCGCGCAAGGCACGCTGCACGACTGGCTCAGCGAGGCCACGTACACGGTGCGCGAAGGCGGCACGCTCGCACTGCGCGACATCCTGGGCGCCATGCCCGTGGCCGTGCTCAGCACGCTCGCACGCAGCTAGGCGGCACGCGAGGCGCGCTCAGCCGCCCTCGTCCTCGAGATCTTTCGGATACACGCGCACGAGCACGATGCGCGGCCCCTTCATTTTCTTCACGACGATATCGAAGCGGTCGAACTCCACGCGCTGCCCTTCGGTGGGCAGATCGTTGAGCGCATGAATCACGAGACCGCCCACCGACTCCGCGCGCCCTTCGTCGATATCGATGCCGAGCGCCTGCTCCAGCGACACCACCGGCAGGCTGCCGCGGCCCATCAGCGTGCCGTCGTCCATGCGCGTCCAGTCGGTGTCGGCCTGGTGAAACTCGTCGTGAATCTGGCCCACGAGCGCGCCGAGCAGATTGTCGAGCGTGAGAAAGCCGACCGGGCGGGCGTTCTTGTGGCCCACCAGCGCGAAATGCGGCGCGCCTTTGCGAAAGCGGCGGAACAGTGCCAGCGCGGGCGTGTCGGGCCGCACGTACTGCACGGGGCGCACGAACTTGCCGAGATCGCTGAGGGCGTTGCCCGCCTCGCGGGCGAGCAGCAGGTCCTTCAGGTGAATGAGGCCCGCCACGCGTTCGCCCGCGGCGTCCTCGAACAGCGGGTAGCGGCTGAAACGATGGCGCGCCACGATCTGCATGTTCTCGCGCAGCGACAGGTCGCGACGCAGGCCCACCATCTCGTGCGTCGGCCGCATGAGGTCGGAAATCGTGAGGCGCGAGAAGTCGAGCGAATGGGCGAGCGTGTTCCATTCGTCGGCGCTATAGGCGTTCGCGGCGGGTGCGGGGAGCAGCGGCACCGCGCCGTTTGCACTCTTTGCGCCGCGCGGCTCGTGCGTCGCGTCATGCGCCTCGGCCTGGGCGGCGGCGCGGCGGCTGCGCAGGATCAGCTTGAGTTCGTCGGTCGAATAGTGCGTGTCGTGGCCGTGCTCCGACGACAGGCCCGCGAGACGCAGCACCGCGTTCGCGCTCGTGTTGAGCACCCAGATCGCGGGATACATGGTCCAGTAAAAGCCGTAGAGCGGCATGGCCGTCCACAGCGAAATCTTCTCGGCCTGGCGGATGGCGAGCGACTTCGGCGCAAGCTCGCCCACCACGATGTGCAGGAACGAAATGACCGTGAACGCGAACACCAGCGAGATGGCGTGCACGAGCTCCGCCGATTGCACGCCGAGCAGTTCGAACACCGGCGCGAGCAACTGCGCGAAAGCGGGCTCGCCGATCCAGCCGAGGCCGAGCGAAGCGAGCGTGATGCCGAGCTGGCACGCGGAAAGATAGGCATCGAGCTGGCCGTGAACCTTGGCGAGCAGGCGGCCGCGCAGGCCGTGCTGGTGCGCGAGGGCCTGCACGCGCGTGGCGCGCAGCTTGACGAGGCCGAATTCGGCCGCGACGAAGAAACCGTTGAGGGCAACGAGCAGGAACGCCCCGATGAGGGCGAGAAGCTGGATCAAGACACATGGCTCCGAGGGACGAAGCGCTCAGTATAAGGGTGCAAGGTGGATGAAAGGTGTGGCGGGCTCAATCCGGCCCGCCGCTCACGCGGCAGCCGTTCACGTGCAATCCGGCTCGACCCCGCTCACGCGCCGCTCAGCGGCACATTCAGCACCAGCACCATCTCCTCGTCCTCGCCCACGAGCGCCGGCGCCTCGAAGCGTCCGCCGTGCGCCTCGGCCACGCGGTGGCACAGCGCCAGCACCCATGCGTAGCGCCCCGCTTCCTGCTGCTCGCTCGCCTGGGCACGCGCGAACGGTTCCAGCACGTGCGCCAGCGCGCCGTCGGTGAGCGCTGCACGCGTGGCGCGCCATTGCACTTCCAGTTGGGCGGCAGTGGCGCTCGCGCTCGCCGCGAGCGTCACGCTGGCTCCCTGAGCACTCGTTTCCGCCGCGAACACCAGCATCAGCCACAGCGCCTGCGCAATGCGTTCGCGGTCGCCGTCGAGCGTCGCCGCGCCTGTCGAATCGTGCACGGCGAACGTCACGCCGCGCGCATCGCCGAGTGCGGCGCGGGCGTCGTCCACGGCCTCGCCGATCAGTGCCGCGACGGCGAACGGCGCGCGCTCGATGCGCAGCTTGCGCGTCTCGGCGCGCGTGGTATCGACGAGCGTTTCGAGCAGCCGAACCTGCTGCTCCACGCCCGTGCGAATGCCGCCCAGCGCACGTTGCGCGGAGGCGTCGGCGTTGTCGATCTTGCGTTCGAGCACGTAAGCCCAGCTATGGATTGCATTGAGCGGACTGCGCAGATCATGCGAGACGCGCGAGAGCACATGGTCGCGCATGAACAGCGCTGCCTCGGCGCACAAGCGCGCCGTGCGCTCGGTACGGTTTTGCGAAGTCGACATCAGATTCCTCGTATTTCGCCACAAGCCGGGCGAGCGGTCCCCCATTATAGGCAGCGGCTAGCGAGCAACCGGCGTGCCCGACAAGGCGCTGCCCGCCCGGCCCGGCAAAGCGCCTACAATAACGGGTCCAACCTATCCGAATCAGGAGTTTTTCATGTCTATCGTGACCACCGAATCCGGCCTCAAGTACGAGGACCTGACCGAAGGCACCGGCGCCGAAGCCAAGGCCGGCCAGACCGTCAGCGTGCACTACACCGGCTGGCTGACGGACGGCCAGAAGTTCGATTCGAGCAAGGACCGCAACGACCCGTTCGCCTTCGTGCTGGGCGGCGGCATGGTCATCAAGGGCTGGGACGAAGGCGTGCAGGGCATGAAGGTAGGCGGCGTGCGCAAGCTGACGATTCCGCCGCAACTGGGCTACGGCGTGCGCGGCGCAGGCGGCGTGATTCCGCCGAACGCGACGCTCGTGTTCGAAGTCGAGCTGCTCGACGTCTGACGCCCGCTTGACGCGTCACGGCGCTCGCCTTAATTGCAATCGCAACCGGTCATCATGAATCCGCATCACCACACTCCCGTCACCGCGCCCGGCGTCGAACTGCGCCGCTACGGCGCGATCGAGGCAACCGATCTGCACGATTTTCACCAGATCGTGCTCGGGCTCGACGGCGAGATGGAGATGACCGTGAACGGCCGGGGCGAGCGCATCGACAGTGGTTCCGCGTGGCTCATTCCGGCGGGCGCGCGGCACGACTACATGGGTATTGGCGATAACCGCCAGCTCGTGCTCGACCTGCCCGCGGCCACGCTCGCGGTGCCCGAACGGTTGTTCGACACCGCGCGCGCCGTGCGCCTCGACCCCGCGCTCACGCAGCTCGTGAGCCAGATCGCGCAGCGCGCCGCCGCGGCCGCGCCGCCGCGCGACGGCGCCGACCTGCGCGCGCGCCGCTTTCACTGGGACGCCTCGGCGCGCCTGTGCGCGGCCTTCATCGCACAAACCGGCGTGGCAGCCAGCGCCCAGTTCAGCGCGGCTGCCGGGCTGGACTTCGCACGCATCGACCGTTGGCTGCGCGCTCATCTCGCGCAGCCGCTGCGCATTGCCGATCTCGCCGCGCACTGCGGCTTCGGCATGCGGCGCTTTCATCAGCTTTTTATCGAGGCGTTCGGCGAGACGCCGCATCGCTACCTGCAGCGGCTACGGCTCGACACGGCGCTCACGCTGCTCGCCGACCCGCGCGCCTCGCTCACCGATATCGCGCTCGAAGTGGGCTTCGGCGACCAGAGCGCGTTCACACACGCGTTCACGCGCCGCTTCGGGCTCGCGCCCGGCCAGTGGCGCGCGCTGCCGTCACACTGAGCGCGCAGCCGCGCCTCATTCGTCGAAGCGGTATTCCCATGCGGCGCGTGCGCCCACCGTCACGTGCTTGCCCGCGCCCGTCACGACCATCGCGTTCTGGCCGAACGTGAGGCCGCCGTCCACGCGCGGATCGGCGCGAAATACGGCCAGCGTGTCGAGCGGTTCGGTGGGCCATTGCGCGTCGCGCTCGCCCGATAGCTGATCGATCGTCGTGATCGGGCAGCGCGCGCAGGGCTTCACGAAACGCAGCACGATCTCCTCGCCGCCCGTTGCCGATTCGATGGCGAGCGTGTCGATGAAGTCTTCCTCGAATGCGTCGTCAATGCCGCCGACGACGATGTTCGGACGAAAGCGCGCCATCGGCACGGGCGGCGCGCCCTTCGCCGCGAGGCGCGCGTTGAGTTCCGCGAGCGACGCCTCGCTCGTTACGAGAATCGGAAAGCCGTCGGCGAATTGCGTGGGCGCGTCTTCGCCGTTCGTCCACTTCTTGCTCGCGAGACGCGTCACGTCGTGCGCGAAGCGTAGCAGGCGCACCGGCGCGCCTATCGCCTGCGTGAACCACTGCGCCGCGTGATCGCCTTCGTCGAGCGCCTCGAAATCGTCGTCCCAGACCGAGGCCGGCACGCGCGCTTCGCCGCCGCGCGGCGCGAACGGCAGATGGAGCGCTGCGCTCATGCCTTCCATGGTGAGGCGCACGCCGTCTTCGACGAAGGTGGGCACGATGCGCGCCATGGCGGCGTACTGGCGCTGCGTGACGAGCCGGCCGTTCTCGTCGGCGACCATCCAGTGGCGGTCCCACTCGATGCCCTTGAGGCCGAGCTGCGCATCGTCGAGCGCGATCGCGCCGCACGACTTCACGGGATAGACGAACAACGCACGAACGATGGGCATGGCGAGCTCACGGGAAAAGAAAAAGGAAATGGGCCGGGCAGCGCCCGACCCACGATGATACAACCGCTGCTTAAAACCGTTTACTGCGCCGCATCGAGTCCGCGCGCGAGATCGTTGCGCACGTCCTGCGCGTTTTCGAGGCCGACGGCGAGGCGGATCAGCCCTTCGGTGATGCCGGCCGCCGCACGCGCTTCAGGCGTGATACGGCCGTGCGTCGTCGTGGCCGGGTGCGTGATGGTCGTGCGCGTATCGCCGAGATTGCCGGTGATCGAACAGATCTTCGTGCCGTCGATCACGCGCCAGGCATTCGCGCGCTGCTGCTCCGGCGTGTCGCCCTTCACCTCGAACGAGACGATCGCGCCGCCCAGCTTCTGCTGCCGCATGGCGAGCGCATGCTGCGGATGCGACTCGAGGCCCGGATAGAAAACGCGCTCGATGGCCGGATGCGTCTCCAGCCAGCGCGCGATGTCGAGCGCGTTGGCCGACTGCTTCTCCACGCGCAGCGTAAGCGTTTCCATGCCCTTGAGCAGCACCCACGCGTTGAACGCGGATAGCGTCGGGCCCGCGGTGCGCACGAACGGAAACACCTTCTCCATGATGAACGCCTTCGAGCCGACGAGCGCGCCGCCCAGCACACGGCCCTGGCCGTCGAGGAACTTGGTGGCCGAATGCATCACCACGTCCGCGCCGAACTTGAGTGGCTGCTGCAACGCCGGGCTGCAGAAGCAGTTGTCGACCACGAAGAGCGCGCCCGCCGCTTTGGCGATCTTGCTCACGGCTTCGATGTCGGCAACTTCGGTGAGCGGGTTCGACGGCGTTTCGAGGAAAAACATCTTCGTTTCGGGGCGCACGGCGTTCCGCCACGCGGCGAGATCGGTCGGATCGACGAAGGTGGTCGCGATGCCGAACTTGCTGAAGATCTGCGAGAACATGGCGAGCGTCGAGCCGAAAATGCTCTGCGAGCTGACGATGTGGTCGCCCGCCTGCAGCGCGGCCATCACCACCGACATGATCGCGGCCATGCCCGAAGCCGTCGCCATGCACGCCTCGCCGCCTTCGAGCGTGGCGAGGCGCTCCTGGAACATGGTGACGGTCGGATTCGAGAAGCGCGCGTACGTATAGGCGGTTTCGGCGTTCTTGAAGCGCTCGGCGGCTTCGGCGGCGCTGCCGAAACAGAAGCTCGACGTGAGGTAGAGCGCTTCCGAATGTTCGTTGAACTCGCTGCGCAGCGTGCCGGAGCGAACGGCCAGCGTGTCGAAGTTGAAGGTGTCGTCCATGTTCGTGTTCTCCGTGTGCTGAACAATCAGGCTTCAATCCTGCACGCGCAGGCGCAAAAAAGCCCGCTTTTGCGTCGGCAGAAAGCGGGCTTTCGGATTCGGCGGGAACGCGAGCCTCACGCTCGCGCTTGCCGAAGGGGTCACTCCACCGAGAGCTGCAGGTGCAACTGCGAGCGGGAGCCGCCGTCCATCGCATCGCTGGCGGCGTCGCGGTCCGACTGCGCCTGGGGCGCGAGGCGCGCCGTCTCGATGTTGTCGAGGTAGGTGCTCGTGATGTCGCCGGTGATGTAGTCGCCATCGAAGCACGAAGCCTCGAACTCCTTCAACTCCGGATTGATGTCGCGCACTGCCTGCTTGAGCGATTCCACGTCCTGATACACGAGGTAGTCCGCGCCGATGATGCGCGCCACTTCGTCGTCGGTGCGGCCATGCGCGACGAGCTCGCCTCGCGTGGGCATGTCGATGCCGTAGACGTTCGGGTACTTCACGGGCGGCGCCGCCGAGGCGAAAATCACCTTGGTCGCGCCGGCGTCGCGCGCCATCTGCACGATTTCCTGCGAGGTGGTGCCGCGCACGATCGAGTCGTCGATGATCAGCACGTTCTTGCCCTTGAACTCGATGCCCATGGCGTTGAGCTTCTGGCGCACCGACTTCTTGCGCATGGCCTGGCCCGGCATGATGAAGGTGCGGCCCACGTAGCGGTTCTTGAAGAAGCCTTCGCGATACTCCACGCCGAGCTTGTTCGCGACCTGCATGGCCGCGGGGCGCGACGAATCGGGAATCGGCATGACCACGTCGATCTTCACGTCGGGCAGCTCGCGCTTGATCTTCTCGGCGAGATAGTCGCCCATGCGCAGACGCGCGTTGTACACCGGCACGCCGTCGAGCACCGAGTCCGGACGCGCGAGATACACGAGTTCGAAGATGCAGGGGTTGAGCGTCGGCGCCGTGGCGCATTGCTGCGAGTGGAAGTTGCCGTCGAAGTCGATGAACACCGCTTCGCCCGGGCGAACGTCGCGCACGAACTCGAAACCGATGCCTTCGAGCGCCACCGATTCCGATGCGACCATCCACTCGGTGCCTTCCGGCGTTTCCATCTTGCCGATGCACAGCGGGCGAATGCCGAACGGGTCGCGGAACGCGAGCAGGCCGTAGCCGGAGATCAGCGAGACGATCGCGTACGAGCCACGCAGGCGGCGGTGCACGCCCGCAACCGCCTTGAAGAGCGCGGCCGGGTCGAGCTCGAGGCCCGAGGTCGCGAGCTGCACTTCGTGCGCGAGCACGTTGAGCAGCACTTCGGTGTCGGAATGCGTGTTGATGTGGCGGCGATCCACGCGGAACATCTCTTCCTTGAGCTGTTGCCAGTTCGTGAGATTGCCGTTGTGGGCGAGGACGATGCCGAACGGCGCGTTCACGTAGAACGGCTGGGCTTCTTCTTCGCTCGACGCCGAGCCGGCCGTCGGGTAGCGCACCTGGCCGATGCCGCTGGTGCCGGGGAGGCTGCGCATGTTGCGCGTGCGGAACACGTCGCGCACCATGCCGTTGGCCTTGTGCATGTGGAACGTGCTGCCGTTCGCGGTGGCAATGCCGGCCGCGTCCTGACCGCGGTGCTGCAGCAGCAGCAGCGCGTCATAGAGGAGCTGGTTGACGGGAGAGCGGGAAACTACGCCTACGATGCCGCACATGGCAGGTCCTTCAAAAAAGCGAAATCGGTCGCGGGTCGCCCAGCTTCATCCACACCGGTCGAGCGCCGCAAATGGGCAGTGTTGCCGGAAAGCTGCGCCTCGCATCGCGTCCGATCAGTTTCTGATCAGACGTGAACGTAGGCCGCGAGCGCCTCGGGCAACAACGGTTTCAGTTCGAGCACGCCCTGCACGGCATAGGGCCGCAGCAGCGCGTGGCGCCAGAAGTCCTGCTGGGGCAGCTCAGTCAGCCCGCCGAGGACGACGAGGATCAGCACCAGCACGACGCCTCGCACGAGGCCGAACATCATCCCGAGCGAACGGTCCACGCCGGACAATCCGCTCACCTGCACCAGACGGCCGATCAGTGCGTTGCCCACGCCGGCCACGAGCACCACGGCAATGACGATCAGCGCGAAGGCGATCAGCCACTGGGTGAGCGCCCCGCCCGGCCAGTTCGCCGGAATCCAGGGCACCACGTGGTCCACGTAGCGGCAGGCCACGAGCAACGCCGCGATCCAGCCGATCAATCCAAAAATCTCGCCGATCAAGCCCCGCCATGCGCCGCGCAGCGCCGACAGGCCCATCACCGCCATTACAGCGTAGTCGAATGCGGTGAACATCGACGGCTTATTCCGCGTTGGCGTTCGAGCCCGCCATCAGGCCGGCGCCGCGCACCTTGGCGATCGCCGCCGTGGCCGAGGCGCGGTCCGGGAACGGGCCCGCGCGCAGCAGCGTGCGCATCGTGCCGTCTGCTTCCTTACGCTGTTCGGTATATGCGGGTACACCCGCCGCTTTCAACTTCGTTACCCAATTGTTCGCCGTCGTGCCGTTCGAGAACGCGCCGAGCTGCACCGCGAAACGCGCGCCCGGAGGCGCTGCCGGCTTGCCGGATTCGGTTTTCGCGCCGTTGCTGTCGCTGCTGTCAGCCGTGTCGTTTGCGGCGGTCGTCGGCTTGCTGCTCGCGGCAACGGCCGTGCTGGCCGGCGCGGCCGGTTTGGCAGCGGGCTTTGGCGTCTGGGCGGTTTGCGTCGACTGGGCGGGAGCGGCTGCCGCCTGGGCGGGCTTTTTGGCAGCCGTTGCCGGCGTGTTGTCCGTGCTTTGGGCGCTCTGCGCGGCCGCGGCGCCCGAAGCGGCCGCGAGACCCGACGCGCCAGGCGTCGCTTCGGCGGCTGCGGGATTGTCGGGAGCGACGCCGGCTTGCGTGTCTTCGGCGTCGCGCTGGCGCGCGGCGGCCTTGTCGGCCGGCCGGCTCGGAATGTCGATGGCGATATCGTCGGTGACGGGCTTCGGGTGCGAATCGAGCACCATCGGCAGGATCACGATGGCCGCGAGCACCAGCGCGATCGCGCCGACGAGACGGCGGCGCGCGCGTTGCTTTTCAGGGAGTGTGGGGTCGAGCAGCATCGCCTCGGCGTCGCCCGACCGGTCCGGCCGGCGGCTGCGCCGCTCCACGCGCGCGCTCTGATTGCTGCGCCGGCTGGAGCCGGACTCGGTGCCGCGCCGGCGGGGCGCGTCAGCTTCATCTTTCTTGCCGAACGAGAAAATTCCCATGTATGGCTTGCTGTTGGCCTACCTGGCCTGTCTTACGTGGGCGGCGTGCGGGTGCCGGGCGGTCAGTGTTGCTGCGACTTTCGCCAGGCCATGACCCCGGCAACCGTCAGGAAACTTCCGAAAACAAGAATTCTATCATTTTCGGTTGCACGTTTTAGCGCATCTTGGAAGGCGGCCGCGGGATTTTCGTAGCGCGTGACGCTGCTATCGGCGCCGTCCGTCACGCCCGCTTCGCGCAGCACTTCTTCGAGCTGCCCGGCCGTGGCCGCGCGCGGCAGCGGCAGATCGGTCACGCACCAGTAGTCGATCTCGCCCTTCAGGTGCTCGATCACGCCCGCGATGTCCTTGTCGCGCATCGCGCCGAACACCGCGTAGGTGTATGGGAAATAGCCCATGCTGCCGAGGTTTTGCGCGAGCACGGCCGCCGCGTGCGGGTTGTGGCCGACGTCGAGAATGATCGAAGGCTTGCCCGGCAGCACCTGGAAGCGCCCCGGCAGTTCGACGTTGGCGAGGCCGAGGCGGATGTCCTGCGCGGATACCGGCAGGCGGTCGCGCAGCGACTCGAGGCCCGCGAGCGCCGCCGAGGTGTTGATCAGCTGGTTGGCGCCGCGCAGCGCCGGATAGGCGAGCGCCGAGCGCCGCATCGTCGGGCCCACGTAGCTCCACTGCTGGCGTTCGTTGCCGGGCTGCCCTTCGTAGCGGAAATCGCGGCCGAAGAGCCACAGTTCGGCGCCGATCGCCTCAGCATGGTCGATGAGCGACTGCGGCGCCATCGGGTCGGCGCAGATCGCGGGCTTGCCCGCACGGAAGATGCCGGCCTTCTCGTACGCGATCTTCTCGCGCGTGTCGCCGAGGTATTCGGTGTGATCGAGGTCGATGCTCGTGATGATCGCGCAGTCGGTGTCGAGCACGTTGACGGCGTCGAGACGCCCGCCCAGACCCACCTCGAAGATCACGGCGTCGAGCCCGCGCGAGGCGAACAGATGCATGATCGCGAGCGTCGTGAACTCGAAGTACGTGAGCGTAACGGGCTTGGCGAGCGAATTGCGCGCGGCTTCCACGGCCTCGAAGTGCGGCAGCAGCTCGGCGTCGCCGGCCTGCTGGCCATCCACGCGCGCGCGCTCGTTGAACTCGAGCAGATGCGGCGAGGTGTGGCAGCCCACGTGATAGCCCGCCTTGAGCAGGATCGTTTCGAGAATCGCGCAGGTCGAGCCCTTCCCGTTCGTGCCGCCCACCGTGATGATCGGGCAGTCAAACTTGAGGTCCAGCGCGTCCTTCACCTGACGGATGCGGTCCAGCCCCATGTCGATGCCGACCGGATGCGCAGTTTCGAGGTGCGTGAGCCACGCGTCGAGGGTGGGAAAGGTACTCATCAGGATAGAAATTGCCAGGTGCTGCGCGTGAGACGCCGCCAACGGCGGCGGGTTCACACGAATGATCCGCTTCGAAAGAACGGCATTATCGCGGAAATGACAACGCGCCGCTTGCTTTCGCTCGCGGCGCGTCGGGTATAGCGTTGCGGCTTGCAGCGCACGCAGCGCCGCAGATCGCTCAAAACAAGGATCAAGCCACCGCGTCGGCGGGCTGACGCTGCAGCAGCGCCAGCATTTGCGCGATTTCGTCGCGCAGCTTGCGGCGGTCCACGATCATGTCGATCGCGCCCTTCTGCAGCAGGAATTCGGCGCGCTGGAAGCCTTCCGGCAGCTTTTCGCGCACGGTCTGCTCGATCACGCGCGGGCCGGCAAAGCCGATCAGCGCCTTCGGCTCGGCGATCACCACGTCGCCAAGGAACGCGAAGCTCGCCGAAACGCCCCCCATCGTCGGGTCGGTCAGCACGGAGATGAACGGCAGTTTGGCCTCGGCCAGCTTGGTCAGCATGGCCGTGGTCTTGGCCATCTGCATGAGCGACAGCAGGCTTTCCTGCATGCGCGCGCCGCCCGATGCCGTGAAGCAGATGAACGGCACTTGCTGCTCGAGCGCGTTCTGCGCGCCGCGCGCGAAGCGCTCGCCCACCACCGAGCCCATCGAGCCGCCCATGAACGAGAACTCGAAGCAGGCCACCACCACGGGCAGCGTGCGGATCGCACCGCCCATCACCACCATCGCGTCGGTTTCGCCGGTTTCGTCCATCGCCTCTTTCAGGCGGTCCGGGTACTTGCGGCTGTCCTTGAACTTGAGCGCGTCGACCGGCACGATCTCCTGGCCGATCTCGTAGCGGCCTTCCGGATCGAGCAGGCCGTCAAGACGCTCGCGCGCATTGATGCGCATGTGGTGATCGCACTTCGGGCAGACGTGGAGATTCGCCTCGACGTCGTTGCGGTACAGAACCGCTTCGCACGACGGGCACTTGATCCACAACCCTTCCGGAATGCTCTTGCGGCTTTTCGGATCGGTTTGCTTGATCTTGGGCGGCAGCAGTTTATCGAGCCAGCTCATTGATGTTCCTTCCTTGACCTTCGTGATGCGCGGGCGCGGCGGATCGTTTCATCGTCCGATCGGTAAAACCGACCGGGTCTAGCCAGACCGGGTTCGACCCCGACCGCGCATGGCGAAAAGTGGATTTTACAGCAGTCTCGACTCTAGCCAACTACGCCAGCCTGCAGCGCTACGCGACGGAGACTTCGTCCAGCGCCGCGCGAATGCCCGTGATGAACTGCGTGAGCGTGTCGGCGGCTGTCTCCGGCGCGGCCTGTTCGAGCAGCTGAACGATGCGGCTGCCGATCACGACGGCGTCCGAAACCTGCGCGACGGCAGCGGCCGTTTGCGCGTCGCGAATGCCGAAGCCCACACCCACGGGCAGCGAGACATGCTTCTTGATCGCCGGGATTTTACCCGCGATGCTCGAAACGTCCAGATTCGCGGCGCCCGTCACGCCCTTGAGCGAGACGTAGTAAACATAGCCGCTCGCAGCGCGCCCCACTTCGGCGATGCGCTCATCGGTCGACGTCGGCGCGAGCAGGAAGATCGGATCGATGTCGGCGGCCTTCATCTTCGCCGCGAACTCGACCGACTCCTCGGGCGGATAGTCCACCACGAGCACGCCGTCCACGCCCGCTTCCTTCGCGGCCTGCGCGAACGCATCGGCGCCCATGCGCTCGATGGGGTTCGCGTAGCCCATCAGCACGACGGGCGTCTTGTCGTCGGTTTCGCGAAAGCACTTCACGTCGGCGAGCACGCTCTTGAGCGTCACGCCCTTCTCGAGCGCGCGTTCGGACGACTGCTGGATCACGGGGCCGTCGGCCATCGGGTCGGAAAACGGCACGCCCAGCTCGATGACATCGGCGCCGCCGGCGGCCAGCGCGTGCATGAACTCGACGGTGCGCGCGGGATCGGGGTCGCCGGCCGTCATGAACGGGATCAGGCCTTTGCGGCCTTGGGCGGCGAGCGCCTCGAACGTGGTCTTGATACGGGACATTTCAGGGTCCTCAATTTTCAGGCGTTACTGCGCGTGGGTCCGGCGGCGGCGCATCAGGCGCCGGCCGCAACGGCGCTTGCGGCGGCCGCGCTGACGCGTTCGCGCGCGATCGCGCAGTAACTTTCGTTAATTTCATAGCCGACGAATTCGCGTTGCTGACGTGCGCAAGCCACTGCCGTGGTGCCGCTGCCCATGAACGGGTCCAGCACGCGGCCGCCCGGCGGGCAGCTCGCGAGCACCATGCGCTCGACGATTTCCAGGGGCTTCTGGGTGGGATGATCCACGCGCTCCGCGTGCTGGCGATGCAGCCGCGAGACGGACCAGACGTCCTTGGGGTTGTAGCCGAGCTCCAGCCACCTGCTACCTTCGAATATTTTCCGCGAACGCGCCTTCTTGGTGGCGGCATCGTACGGGATGCGGACAGGATCGAGGTCGAAGTAGTAATTCTTCGAGACCGCGAAGAAACCGATGTTGTCGTGCACCGAGGTAAAGCGGCGCGTCGTGCCACCCATGCTGGGTACGCGACGATCCCAGACGATCTCGTTGATCATCGTGAGTTTCGACTTGAGATAGACGAAGATCTCAGGCGCGTACTGCCACGTGCAGAACACGTAGAGCGAGCCCGTGGGCTTGAGCTTCGGAATCGCCAGGTCGAGCCATTCATACGTCCAGGCGAGGAAGTCCTCGCCCGAGCGCATGTCGGAGTCGTTGCCGTAGTCCTTGCCGAGCCCGTAGGGCGGGTCGGCGACGATCAGGTCGATCGAGGCATCGGGCAGGTTGGCTGCATCGGTCAGAAAATCGCGGTTCAGGAGCCGGATGGTTTCCGGCACCGTGGCGAGTGCGGGTAACTCGGCGGCGTTGGCGACCGCCTCCGCGGCCTCCAAAGCAGCCGCTTCGGCGTTCACCTCACCCACGGGCGCCGGCATCTGCGGCTCGTCGAACTCGTCACGCATCGCTTGTATCGCTCCGGGCGCTCAGAACTGGATGCCCGATCGCTCAGCGACCGTGTGCATGTCCTTGTCGCCGCGGCCCGACAGGTTCACCAGCAGGATTTTCTCCTTCGGCAACGTCGGTGCGAGCTTCGCCGCGTACGCGAGCGCGTGGCTCGATTCGAGCGCGGGAATGATGCCTTCGATGCGGCAGCAGTCGTGGAAGCCCTTGAGCGCTTCCTCGTCGTCGATCGTGACGTACTGCGCACGGCCGCTGTCCTTGAGCCACGCGTGCTCGGGACCGACGCCCGGATAGTCGAGGCCCGCCGAAACCGAATGCGTCTCGATGATCTGCCCGTTCTCGTCCTGCAGCAGGTACGTGCGGTTGCCGTGCAGCACGCCCACGGTGCCCGCCGCGAGCGAGGCGGCGTGACGGCCCGTGTCCATGCCGTCGCCGGCAGGCTCGACGCCGATCAACTGCACCGAAGTGTCGTCGATATACGGGTAAAAGATCCCCATCGCGTTCGATCCGCCGCCCACGCAGGCGATCACGGAGTTGGGCTGGCGGCCCGTCATTTCAGGCATCTGCACGCGGCATTCGTCGCCGATCACGCGCTGGAAGTCGCGCACCATCATCGGGTACGGGTGCGGGCCCGCCACGGTGCCGATGATGTAGAAGGTGTTTTCGACGTTGGTGACCCAGTCGCGCATGGCTTCGTTGAGCGCGTCCTTGAGCGTGCGCGAGCCCGACTCGACCGGCACCACGGTCGCGCCCAGCAGCTTCATGCGGTAGACGTTGGCAGCCTGGCGGCGCACGTCCTCGGCGCCCATGTAGACCACGCACTCCATGCCGAAACGCGCCGCGATCGTTGCCGTCGCCACGCCGTGCTGGCCCGCACCGGTTTCGGCGATCACGCGCGGCTTGCCCATGCGCTTGGCGAGCAGCGCCTGGCCGATCACGTTGTTCACCTTGTGTGCGCCGGTGTGATTCAGGTCTTCACGCTTGAGATAGATCTGCGCGCCGCCCAGCAGCTCGCTCCACCGCTGTGCGTGATAAATCGGCGACGGCCGGCCGACAAAATGCTTCAACTCGCGCTCATATTCAGCGCGGAAGCCGGGATCGTCTTTGTATTTCGTGTAGGCGTCGCGCAGCTCGTCGATCGCCTGCATGAGGGTTTCGGCAGCGAATACGCCGCCATAAGGGCCGAAATGGCCGCGTTCATCTGGCAAATTGTACATAGGTCACTCGCTCGGCCGGGCTTGGAAGGACCCGCGTTGCGCGGGCCGTGCCGGCCAAAGGGGCATCCGCCCCGGATTCATCCCGCGTCCGCTTCGCGCACTGCGCGTACGAACGCCGCCATGCGGGCGTGATCCTTCACGCCCTTTGCGCCCGGCACTTCGATGCCACTGGAGACATCGACAGCGAACGGACGCACCTGGCGAATCGCATCACTGACGTTTTGCGCGTTCAAGCCACCACTCAAAACGGCCCGACGCGCGAGCCCTGCGGGAATAAGTGACCAATCGAAGACCTTTCCGCCGCCGCCGTAACCTTCGACATGGGTGTCGAACAACAGGCCGCTGGCTGATGAATAACGATTAGCCGATTCTATCAAATCGGCCTGCTGAGTATCGGCCGCCACTCGCAGCGCGCGCAACCAGGGCAAACCGGCAACGGAAGCCAGCGACTCGCACTGCTCGGGCGTTTCGTCGCCGTGGAATTGCAGCATGGTGAGCGAGACATTGCTCGCCACTTCGCTCATCCATTGCGGCGTGGCGTTCACGAAGAGACCGACGACCGAGACGAACGGCGGCAGGTCGTGCGTGAGCTCGACCGCCTGCGCCACGCTCACCGAACGCGGGCTGGGCGGATAGAACACCAAACCGACGGCGTCGGCGCCCAGGTCGATGGCGTGCGCAACCGCCTCGGGCGTCGAAAGTCCGCACAGCTTGATGCGGGTGCGGTGCGCGGGGGCGAGTGGCTCGGCTGACGTCATGGTTCTGGATGCGGGGTTGGTCTCGATGATTCAATCGCAACGTATATGCTGGCGCGATTCGCGGTGCGGGCCGCTTCAGGCACGGCCTTCGGGCGCGTCGCTCCAGATCGCGCTCCACGGCACGCTCGCGGTATGCGGAGCGGGTACCGCGAACGCATCAGGATAGCCTACCTGGGCGAGATAGAGGCCGTCGGGCATGAAGGTCGGCGCGGCCACGGTGCGGTCGCGGCCCGCCAGCACCTCGGCCATCCACGCGGACGGATAGCGCCCCCGCCCCACGGCCACGAGGCAACCCATGAGGTTGCGCACCATGTGGTGCAGGAACGCGTTGGCGCGAAAACGGAAGTGGATGAAGTCGCCCTGCGGCCGGATGTCGATCTGGTACAGATGCTTCACGGGCGTCTTCGCCTGGCACTCCGACGAGCGAAACGACGAAAAATCGTGCTCGCCGATGAGGTGCGCCGCCGCCTCGCGCATGGCATCGACGTCGAGCGGCGTGTGGATCCAGCCCGCGCGGGCCGCCAGCATCGGCGAGCGCACGGGATTCACGTAGAGCACGTAGTAGTAGGTGCGCTCGAACGCCGCGAAGCGCGCGTGGAACGTCTCGGGCATCGGCTTCGCCCACTGCACGGCCACTGTGGAGGGCAGGAACGCGTTGGTGCCGCGCACCCACGAAAACGGCGTGCGGTCGAGGTCGGTGTCGAAGTGCACCACCTGGCCGAGTCCGTGCACGCCCGTGTCGGTGCGGCCCGCGACGATGGTGGACAGCGGCACGGTGGCGAACTCGCGCAGTGCGCGCTCGAGCACGTCCTGCACCGTCTTGCCGTGCGGCTGCGACTGCCAGCCGCAGAAGGCGGCGCCGTCGTACTGGATTCCTAGCGCGATACGCATACGGCTTGCAGCAGCGTCACGAAAGCGGCGCGAGCGTCGACAGCAGCGCCTGCGCGTCGCTGCGCGTGGCGGGGTCGTTCGACTCGATCACTTCGTTGATCAGCGAGCGGGCGCCGGACACGTCGCCCAGCGCGATGTATTCGTGCGCGAGGTCGAGCTTGTTGCGCGCGATGCGCGCGAGCTGCTCGGGCGTGAAGACCGGCAGCGGCTCGGCCGAATCGGGCGGCAGGTTCAGGTCGAAGTCGAGCGTGAGCGCGCCAAAGCGCGGCGCGCCGAGGCCCGCGAGCGCACCTGCGCCCGCCGTACCCGCCTCGATGGCCTGGCCCGCCAGCGGCGGAGGCGGCTCGAAGAACGGCGACGCGAGACGCGCCGACGCCTCGGGCGTGGCGGCCGGCTCGGTCGAAAGCGGCGCCGCGGGCATGACCGGCTCCCCGATGCGCGGCGGCAGAGGCAGGTCGAGGCCGCCCAGCGCTGCTACTGCATCTTGCGGGAACGCGATCGGAACTTCGGCGTAGCTCATGTCTTCTGCGGTGACTGCGGGTACTGACGGAATTTCGGGTGCGGTAAGCGGTGCCGGCGGGCGCTCGAAGGCTTCCGTGATGGGCGGCGTTGCGACGGGCGGTTCGGCCTGCGGCGCCTGCTCGGCTTGCGGTGCGCCGTCGCCGAAGTCGAGCGCGAGATCGGGCGTAGCGGGCTTTTCGGCGTGCGCCGGTTCTTCCAGCGTGCGCGCCAGCGCTTCGGCGTCTTCGGCTGCGCGCGGCGCGCCGAGACTGTCGGGCGGCAGCGCATCCGCGCCCAGTTCCGCCGCTGCGGCGTGGCTGGCGGCGTCGGTCGCGTCGGCAAGCGTCTGCGGTTCGCCCGGCTCGACGCCGTGCGGCAGTTCGTGTGCTGCGGGAGCTTCCTGCGCAACCGAAGGCTCTTGCGGGGTGGCCGGGTGCAACTTGTCGGTCAGTGTGGGCGGCAGCGCTTCATCGTGTTCGAGCGGCGCGGCAGTGACGGCCGGCGTGGGCACCGGCGTGATCGCGACTTCGTCCGCTGCGGGTTCTACCGGCGCAACCGGCGGCACAAACTCCGACTCCTCCACAGGCGCGACTTCGTTCACACCCGGTTCATCCGCGGCGCGCGAAATCGGCTCGTGCAGTACCGGCGGCTCCTCGGCCACAGGCGCGGCGGCCACGGCAGCAGCAGCCGATCCGGACGGCGCCGGCTCGTGCGCTTCCGGCGAGGCCTCAGGCGCCTGCTCAGCCGGTTTCTTGCGCTTGCGCGTGAGCAGGCGCACGAACAACGCGAGCAGCACCACGACGACCGCCGCAACGGCACCCATGGCGATCGGCGAGACTTCCGGTTGACCGCCAGCCGGCCCGGCGTTCGCCGCGCCGTTCTGCACCGGCGCCCCGCCTTGCGCAGCAGGCGCACCCGCGGACGCGCCGCCGGCCGTCTGCGCCGGCTTGCCGATGCCGTGCTGCTGCAACGCCATCAGCACGCGGTTCTTCAAGGCGAGGAGCTGCTGCAGGCTCGAGACCGTCACGGGCGCTTTCCCGCCTTGTGCCGATGCGCTGCTGGCCGGGGCCTGCTGGACCGCACCGCTCCATACGTGCGAGTCGCTGGCCGCCGACGCCGGCGCCGCGGCGCTGGCGCCCACGGCAGCGGCACCAGAAGCGCCTTGCGCGGCCGCTTCGGGGCCGCTCGCTGCGACTGCCGAGGCAGCCCCCGCAGTCGTCGCGGCAGCACTTGCCGAACTCGCGCCAGCCGTTGCGGCAGCAGCCGCCGACGATGCAGCCGCCACAACCTCGGCAGCGCCGCTCGAAGCGGCGGCCGGTGTGCTGGCAGACGCGGTCGCCGCCGTGGCGGCCGCGCTGGCGGCAGCCGAAGCTGCAGCCCCACCCGATGCCGCCGTCATGCCCTGCGCCGCACTCGAAACGTCCGGCGTCGCCGGCACGTTCAGGTTCGCCCCCACGCGCATGCGGCTGGGATCCTGTTTGATGAACGCATTGGGGTTCGCATCGAACAGCGCCTGGCTCATGCGTGCGAGCGCGGCCTTGTCGTGCGTCTGCGTCAGGTCGACGGCCACGTCGTGCAACGACTGGCCGGGATGAACGGTGTATTGCCCCGCGACGCTCACCGCCGCCGCGGCGGACGATGCAGCACTGGGAGCGCTGGCACCTGCAGCGCTTTGCGCCGCACTCGCGCCACCCTGCGCAGCAGCGAGGCCGCAGAACAGCAAACTCGCCGCCGCCACGGTGGCGCGGATGGCGCGCCGCCCTTGGGCGCGCTTCGCGCGAGGCGCGGCGGAAACAGAATCAAATCGAACGATCATCAGTTGCCCTGGCATACCGCTCTTGCGGCTGTCGATCAAATAGGTGTGTGCTTCGGGGCGATTGCATCGATGCATGCAATAAAAAGCATGCAATAAAAAAAGCGCCGCGACTGGCGCGGCGCTTTTCACCCTGTCTACGCGTCATTAGCCGCGTAGTTTAATTCATTCACTTGTCGAGCAGAATGCGCAACATGCGACGCAGCGGTTCAGCCGCGCCCCACAGCAGCTGGTCGCCCACCGTGAAGGCCGACAGATACTCGCCGCCCATCGCCAGCTTGCGCAGACGGCCCACCGGCACCGACAGCGTGCCCGTGACCACGGCCGGCGACAGATCGCGCATCGAAGCCTCGCGCTGGTTCGGCACGACCTTGACCCAGTCGTTGGCCGAAGCGAGGATGCTGTCGATCTCGTCGAGCGGCACGTCCTTCTTCAGTTTGATCGTGAGCGCCTGCGAGTGGCAGCGCATCGCGCCGATACGCACACACAGGCCGTCGACCGGAATCGAGCCCGGCTGGCCCATGGCCGGCTTGCCGAGAATCTTGTTGGTTTCCGCGCCGCCCTTCCATTCTTCCTTCGACATGCCGTTGCCGAGATCCTTGTCGATCCACGGAATCAGCGAGCCCGCGAGCGGCACGCCGAAGTGTTCGGTCGGCATGGCGTCGCTGTTCATCGTGGCGAGCACCTTGCGGTCGATGTCGAGGATCGCCGACGACGGATTCGCCAGGTCGCTCGCGACCGATGCGTTGAGCGCGCCCATCTGCGAAAGCAGTTCGCGCATGTTCTGCGCGCCCGCGCCCGAAGCGGCCTGGTAGGTCATGGCCGTCATCCAGTCGACGAGGTTCTCGCGGAACAGGCCGCCCAGCGCCATCAGCATGAGGCTGACCGTGCAGTTGCCGCCGACGAAGTCCTTCTGACCCTTGACCAGCGCGTCCTTGATGACGTCGAGGTTGACCGGGTCGAGGATGATGACGGCGTCGTCCTTCATGCGCAGCGCCGAGGCCGCGTCGATCCAGTAGCCGTTCCAGCCTGCCGCGCGCAGCTTCGGATACACCTCGTTGGTGTAGTCGCCGCCTTGGGCAGTGATGATGATGTCGCACTTCTTGAGCTCGTCGACGCTGTTCGCGTCCTTGAGCTTCGTCTCGTTTTTGGCGAACGACGGAGCTGCGCCGCCTGCGTTGCTGGTGCTGAAAAACACCGGTTCGATCAGGTCGAAATCACGTTCTTCCTGCATGCGCTGCATCAGCACGCTGCCGACCATGCCGCGCCAACCTACGAGACCTACGTTCATGACTAACCCTTGAGATGGACACTTCCCCGCTTCGCTCGCCCGGCGTGGCCGCGCGGGGAAGATGAGCGGGCACGACGAGCGATCAACGAATGGTGATCGTTTTGATAATCGTCGTTTTCGTGGTGATGGCGAGCGAAATCGCACGGGCTTTCATGCCGTGGATGTTCGTAACAGTCGTGATCTGGGAGATCTTCGCCATCGAAGCAATATACACGAAACAGTTAATTTGCGCGGAAAAAACCATACTTTCCGCTATTTGGACGCCCGTTCTGGCGCGCGATACAAAAAAGGGCACGCCTGAAACGGCATGCCCTTCTTGCGACTTTACAACGCTGCGATCACCGCATCGCCCATTGCCACCGTGCCGACCTGCTTGCAGTCCGGCGTGACGATGTCGGCAGTGCGATAGCCTTGTTCCAGCACCTTCTTCACCGCGCTCTCGATGCGGTCCGCCTGTTCCGGGCGGCCCAGCGAGTAGCGCAGCATCATGGCCGCCGAGAGGATCGTGGCGAGCGGGTTGGCAATGCCCTTGCCCGCGATGTCCGGCGCCGAACCGTGCGACGGCTCGTACAGACCCTTGTTGTTCTTGTCGAGCGAGGCCGAGGGCAGCATGCCGATCGAGCCCGTGAGCATCGCGGCTTCGTCCGAGAGAATGTCGCCGAACATGTTGCCGGTCACCACCACGTCGAACGCCTTCGGCGCCTTCACGAGCTGCATGGCCGCGTTGTCGACATACATGTGCGACAGCTCGACGTCCGGATATTCCTTCGAGACATCGATCATGATGTCCTTCCAGAACTGCGACGTTTCGAGCACGTTGGCCTTGTCGACAGACGTGAGCTTCTTCTGGCGCTTTTGCGCGGCCTGGAACGCCACGTGAGCGATGCGGCGCACTTCGGGCTCCGCATAGCGCATCGTGTCGAAGCCTTCGCGCGCGCCCTTGAAGTTGCCGTCCGGCGCTTCGCGCGTACCGCGCGGCTGGCCGAAGTAGATGTCGCCGTTCAGTTCGCGCACGATCAGGATGTCGAGGCCCGAAACGATTTCCGGCTTCAGCGACGAGGCCCCCGTGAGCTGCGGATAGCAGATCGCCGGGCGGAAGTTCGCGAACAGTTCCAGATGCTTGCGCAGGCCGAGAATGGCCTGCTCGGGACGCAGCGCGCGCTCGAGCTTGTCGTACTTCCAGTCGCCCACGGCGCCGAACAGGATCGCGTCGGCCGACCTGGCCAGTGCGAGCGTTGCCTCGGGCAGCGGATGGCCGCTAGCCTCGTAGCCCGCGCCGCCAACCGGCGCCTCTTCCAGCTCGAACTTTTCGCCGAGTGCGTTGAGCACCTTCACGGCTTCCTTGACGATCTCGGGACCGATGCCGTCGCCCGGCAGCACTGCAATCTTCATCCTTGTTTCCTCGCTGTATTTTGTTCTGCGTTGATCAGAGCACGCGGTTGTTCAGCCACGGCTGGCGCGCGAGGCGCTCGGCTTCGTACTGGCGGATCTTGTCGGCGTGACGCAGCGTGAGGCCGATATCGTCGAAGCCGTTCAGCAGGCAGTAGCGGCGGAACGCGGCCACTTCGAACGGATATTCCTTCGAGCCGTCCGTCGTGCGCACGACCTGCTTGTCCAGATCGACCGTGAGCTGGAAGCCGTTGAACGCGTACGTCTCGTTGAACAGGTGATCCACATCCGATTCGGAAAGCACGATCGGCAGCAGGCCGTTCTTGAAGCAGTTGTTATAGAAGATGTCGGCGAAGCTCGGCGCGATGATCGCGCGGAAGCCGTACTGGTCGAGCGCCCACGGCGCGTGCTCGCGCGAGCTGCCGCAGCCGAAGTTCTTGCGCGTGAGCAGCACAGAGGCGCCCTGATAACGCGGCTGGTTCAGCACGAAGTCCGGGTTCAGCGGGCGCTTCGAGTTGTCCTGGCCCGGCTCGCCGTGGTCGAGGTAACGCCATTCGTCGAAGGCATTCGGGCCGAAGCCGGTGCGCTTGATCGACTTGAGGAACTGCTTGGGAATGATCGCGTCGGTATCGACATTCTCGCGATCGAGCGGCGCCACGACGCCGGTGTGTACGATGAATTTTTCCATGATCCGTGTAGCCTCAGCTCAGCCCAGCTTGCGAATGTCGACGAAATGGCCTTCGATTGCCGCGGCGGCTGCCATGGCCGGGCTCACGAGGTGCGTGCGACCGCCCGCGCCCTGGCGGCCTTCGAAGTTGCGGTTCGAGGTCGACGCGCAACGCTCGCCCGGCTCCAGCCGGTCGGCGTTCATCGCGAGACACATCGAGCAGCCCGGCTCGCGCCATTCGAAACCGGCTTCGGTGAACACCTTGTCGAGGCCTTCGCGCTCGGCTTGCGCCTTCACGAGACCCGAGCCCGGCACGACCATCGCGAGGCGGATGTTCGGCGCCACGCGGCGGCCGAGCTTCTTCACGACGTAAGCGGCAGAGCGCAGGTCTTCGATGCGCGCGTTCGTGCACGAGCCGATGAAAATCTTGTCCGGCTTGATCGACTCGATCGGCGTATTCGGTTCGAGCGCCATGTACTGCAGCGCGCGTTCCATCGCGTCGCGCTTGACCGGGTCCTTCTCGCGCTCGGGGTCCGGCACGCGGCTGTCGACTGCCGTGACCATTTCCGGCGACGTGCCCCACGTGACCTGCGGCACGATGTCGGCCGCGCTCAGTTCGACCACGCGGTCGAAGTGCGCGCCTTCGTCGGTGCGGAAGTTCTTCCAGTATTCGACGGCCTGATCCCACTCCGCGCCTTGCGGCGAGTACGGACGGCCCTTGAGGTATTCGATCGTGGTGTCGTCCACGGCGACCATGCCGGCGCGCGCGCCGCCTTCGATCGCCATGTTGCACACGGTCATGCGGCCTTCCATCGTGAGGCTGCGGATCATCGAGCCGCCGAACTCCATGGCGTAGCCCGTGCCGCCCGCCGTGCCGATCTTGCCGATGATGGCGAGCACGATGTCCTTCGCGGTGCAGCCGCGCGGCAGTTGGCCCTCGACCTTCACGAGCATGTTCTTGCTCTTCTTTTGCAGGAGCGTTTGCGTGGCCAGCACGTGCTCGACTTCAGACGTGCCGATGCCGTGCGCGAGCGCACCGAACGCGCCGTGCGTGGACGTGTGCGAGTCGCCGCAGACGATGGTCATGCCGGGCAGCGTCGCGCCCTGTTCCGGACCGACGATGTGCACGATGCCCTGGCGCTGGTCGGCCATCTTGAACTGCGTAATGCCGAAGGAATCGCAGTTCGAATCGAGCGTGTCCACCTGCAGCTTCGAGACCGGGTCGGCAATGCCGTGGCTGCGGTCGGTGGTCGGCACGTTGTGGTCGGAAACGGCCAGGTTCGCGCTGATGCGCCACACCGGGCGCTCGTGCATCTTCAGGCCTTCGAAAGCCTGCGGACTGGTGACTTCGTGCAACAGATGACGGTCGATGTAGAGAATCGTCGTGCCATCGTCTTCCGTGTGGACCACATGCGTGTCCCACAATTTGTCGTAGAGCGTCTTTGCCATGATGTGCGGGGAAATGTTTGTCTGCGGGGCAATACGGTGTGAATCGATTATGCCACGCGAAACCCGCTCGCCACAGGGCCTTTCCTGAAAAAAGCGATAAAAAACAGGGAGTTATGGTGGTAGTCGCGATACCTGTATCAGCGTTACCCGGCGCGCGCGTCGTCGGCGCAAATCTGGGCCACGCCGTAGCGGGCGCCGCTTTGCCGCTCGTTGCAAGGGTTCGGGGATGCAAAAAGGAGATGCGCCGGCCTGACCACGACCGGCGCAAGTTGGTGACCGTTGTGAGAACGGTGCAACATGGGCTTCGGGTTCCGCGACACAGGGGGGGCCGCATCGCCGAGGTCCATGGTTGTCTAACGGCAAATTGGCGCCAGGGTTTAATCGGGGTGAAGGCGGCGCTCCAGAATGGTGCGTCGAAGCCCCCGCAATTCAGTTAGCCTTCCTGATTATCCAGGCTTGTTTCGCGCGTTTGACGGCCATCGCGTGCGGCGGGCACCGCGAGCCGCCGGGGCGGACGCCGCGCGGTCATGGATAAGCCAGGCACGAGGTTTGCGAGTCGAGCCCGGCCGCGCGGAGTTCCATCGTGAGTGCGTCGCACTCAACGAACGACGTCGCGGCCGACCAGGCAAACCCGGAGGCTTCATGCCACTCGCAATCCGCACTGCGCAACAACGAAAAAGCAGAATAAAACCAGCAGCGCCGCGCCGCTCGCGGGTCACGCAGCGTGCGTCGCTCGCCGCCGCGGCATGCGCCCTCGCCGTGCTCGCCCCGCGCGCCGAGGCGCAGACCCCCTCGCCGCTCGGCGAATGGCAATATTCCGCAGGCATTCCGCTCGAAAAGATGTTTCAGCCGAACCGTCCCGACTTCGAGGCGCGGCTCGGCGTGGGCGCGACCTTCGAACCGCGCTACGACGGCTCGGACCGCTATCACACGCTGGTCGGGCCAAGCATCGACCTGCGCTACAAGGACATCCTGTTCGGCTCGACGGGCGAAGGCTTCGGCGTCAACGTTCTGCAGGGCCCGAACTGGCGCGTGAGCGTTGCCGGGGCCTACGACCTCGGGCGGCGCGGCCAGGACGACCCGACGCGCCTGCACGGCATGGGCAACATCAACCCGGCGCCGGAATTGAAGATCGCCGGCGAGTACGTGATTTCGAAGGACTTTCCGCTCGTGTTCCGCACCGCCTTCACGCGCAGTTTCGGCGGTTCGAATGGCTGGACCGCGGATCTCGGCGCCTATATGCCGCTGCCGGGCAGCAACCAGAACTTCTACTGGTTCGCCGGCCCCTCGGTCACGTTCGCCGACTCGAACTACATGCAGAGCTGGTTTGGCGTGACGCCACAGCAGGCGGCCGCATCGGGTTACCGTCAGTACAACGCGAACGCGGGCCTCAAGTCGGCCGGCTTCGGCATCACGATGGTGTACTTCGTCAACAAACATTGGTTCGTGAGCGCGGACGGCGCCATCAAGCGCCTGCTCGGCAGCGCCTCGCACAGCCCGATCATCCAGTCGAAGACGGGCGGCGTTTGCGACGTCTCGATCAATTACCAGTTCTAGCACGGCCGGCCGCCTGACCGGCGTCAGGCCGGCGCGCGTCGCGCGAGCAGGCGCCTGCCCGGCCACCGCTCATTCACCGCTCATTCTTCGCCACTATCCTTGACCGTATGGGCGCCAGGCCCAGTCGGCCGCTTGTGCGCGCAAAAACCGCGCACGCGAGCCGCGTTTCCCTCTACGTTCAAAGGATCGACCATGCTCGCGCCGATCGCCACGGCCTCCTTCCTCGGTCAGCCCGCGTGGCTCTGGATCGCCTTCCTCGCGGTGGTGATCGTGCTGCTCGTACTCGACCTCGGCGTGCTGCACGGTGACGACCACGAAATCGGCATCCGCGAAAGTCTCTGGCTCTCGCTCGGTTATGTCGCCGTGGGCGTGCTGTTCGGCGGCTTCGTCTGGTGGCAGCTCGGCGCGCAGCCCGCTACCGAGTACATCACCGGTTACCTGATCGAAAAGTCGTTGTCGCTCGATAACGTGTTCGTGATCGCGTCGATCTTCGGTGCGCTTGCCGTGCCCCGCCAGCTTCAGCATCGCGTGCTGTTCTGGGGCATCGTCGGCGTGCTGGTGCTGCGCGCATTGATGGTCGGGCTCGGGGCCGCGCTCGTCACGCACTTCGAGTGGATGCTGTACGTGTTCGGCGTGTTTCTCGCCGTGACCGGCGTGAAGATGCTGCTGGGCCCGAAGGACGAGCCCGGTATGAACGACAGCGCCCTCTTGCGCTGGCTGCGCCGCAAGCTGCCGGTCACGCCGCAGCTCGAGGGCCGCGCGTTCCTCGTGAGGCAAGCGCATCCGCGCACCGGCAAACCCGCGCTGCTCGCCACGCCGCTCCTGCTCGCGCTCCTGATGATCGAGTTCGCCGACCTGATCTTCGCCGTCGATTCGATCCCGGCGATTTTCTCGATCACGACCGATCCGTTCATCGTCTATACGAGCAACATCTTCGCCGTGCTCGGCCTGCGCGCGCTCTACTTTGCGCTCGCGGCCATGGCGCATCGCTTCCACTACCTAAAGCATGCGCTCGCGCTCGTGCTGGTGTTCATTGGCGCGAAGATCTTTCTGGTGGGCATCATCGGCAAGATTCCCGCGCTGTTCAGCCTTGGCGTGACCGCCGCGCTGCTCGCGGGCGGCGTGGTGGTGTCGCTCGTCAAGACGCAGAAGCCGAAGGACACGCTCGGCACGTCCTGAAGCCGAACCGGACTCAAACGGAGCGCCCCGCGCGCTCCTCATTCTTCGCTCATTTTGCTCTGCCAGGATGGGTTCCATCGAGGCCGCGTTGCCCTCCACGCAAGACGGCCCGGGCCTCGATGACCTGTCACTCATCACGGAGCGCATCATGAAATGCCCCAACTGCCCTGACGTCACCCTCTCGCTCGCCGAGCGTCAGGGCGTCGAACTCGACTACTGCCCGCAGTGTCGCGGCGTCTGGCTCGATCGCGGCGAACTCGACAAGCTGATCGAACGCAGCGGCAACCGGCACTATCGCAACGAAAACGATGCGCAGGCGTTCCGCCAGCACGGCTCGAAGCACGGCGCGCAACACGGCGACTACGCCCCGCGCCGCGCCCACGAAAGCTATCGCGGCAATGGCCAGCGTCGCAAGTCGTGGCTGCAGGAAATCTTCGACTGAGCCTCGGCCAAGCCTACCGTTTCATCGACATCACGTTTCAAGAGGATTCCTGACCGTGCGTACCTACACCTGCAACAGCCCGCAAGCCGCGGGTCGGATCGTCGCCGTCGCGCTGCTCGCAGACGGCCACCTGAGCAGCGAGGAGCTTGCAGCCGTCCATCGCGCGCGCCTTGCCGACCGGCTCGGCCTCGCACCCGGCGAATTCGGCGACATTCTCAAGGGCCTGCGCGAAGACTTGCAGACCACTTCGCACCTGAACTGGAGCGATGCGTGCAAGCTCGACTCCGACGTGATGCAGCAGGTGATGCGCGAGCTCGACGATCCCGCGCTGCGTGCCGAAGTGCTGAATCTGTGCCATGTGGCCGTGTATTCGGACCGGCACGTGGCCGAAAGCGAAGTCGCGCTGCTCGCCTCGCTTAGCCGTGCATGGCAGAAGGAACCCTGGCAGCGCCTGCTGGCGTAAGTTCGAGCGCGATGCGTGCCTTCCCCCGCGCATCGCGCCACGCGGCGAGCCCCGCGCTCGCCGCAGCTTTTACAGCGCGCAGTTCTTTGCGCGCTTTTTTTTATTCGATTGTTCCGGCGCTCACACGCACACGGCCCAGCCGAGCCCGCGCACATTGCGGATCACCGCGTGGCCGAACTTGCGGCGCACGCTGTAGATCACGGCGTCCACCGCGTTGCTTTCCACTTCCTCGCCCCAGCCATAGAGCCGCTCCTCGATTTGCTGACGCGACAGGATCGCGCCCGGCCGCTCGAGCAGCGCGAGCATGAGTGCATATTCGCGCGCGGAGAGATCGTCGGACTGGCCATCGAACATGAGGCGGCGCGCATTCATGTCGAGCGTGACGCGGCCGCTGCCCATGGTCGGCGAGGCAAAGCCCGACTTGCGCCGCACCACGGCGCGGATGCGCGCGAGCAGCTCCTTGCTCTCGAATGGCTTCACGAGATAGTCGTCGGCGCCGAGATCGAGGCCTTCCACGCGCGTGTCCACGTCGTCGCGCGCGGTGATGATGAGCACGGGCGTGGCGTCCTGCGACTCGCGCAGCGCACGCAGCACGTCGAGCCCGCTCATGTCGCCGAGCCCCAGGTCGAGCAGCACCGCCGTATACGAGCCGTCGCGAATGGCGTCGCGGCCGCTCTCGCCCGTGCGCACCCAGTCGACGCTGTACGACGCGTCCTTCAACGCGCGCAGCAGCGCCGGGCCGATCAGCAGATCGTCTTCGATCAGCAGAATGCGCATCGTGTCCTTCCTTTGTTTCGCATGCTTTCCCGGATTTTGCCTGACCTGCGTTCGCTGGATCGGCGCGACGCTCACGCGCGCGGTAGTTCGATACGCGCGACGATGCCGCTTTGCCCGTCGCGCCGGTTCGCGAGCGTCACGCACCCGCGATAACTGCGCGCCACCGCCTGCGCGATGGCGAGGCCGAGGCCGCTGCCGTGCGAGTCATGCTCGCCGCGCGGGTCGCCCCGATGACCGCCCGCGCGGAAAAACCGGTCGAACACGCGCGGCAGATCGGCCTCCGCAATGCCGGGGCCGTTATCGGTGACGTCGATGACGACGCCCTGGTCCTCGCGGCGCACCGCCACGTCCACGTTCGCGCCTGCGTGGCTATAGCGGATCGCGTTGTCCACGAGATTGCGCACGAGCACGCGCATGTCGGTCTCGGTGGCGCGCACGGTCACGTCGTCGAGGCGCGTCACGCCCAGATCGACGCCACGCGCGTCGGCGAGCGGCAGCAGGTCGGCCAGCACGTCCGTGACGACCTGCGCGAGCGGCACCTCCGTCAGCAGGCGTTGCGTGCTGCCGATTTCGGCGCGCGCCAGACCGAGCAGTTGCGAAACGAGCGCCCCGGTGCGCACGATGCCGCGGCGCAGTTCGTCGAAGCGCTCGGGGTACTGGTCGGGCGACGCGTTGTGCAGGTTGTCGATCTGCAACTGCATGGCGGAGATCGGCGAGCGCAGTTCGTGCGCGGCATCGGCGATGAACATGCGCTCGGCATTCACGAGCACGGAAAGGCGCTCGATCATGCGGTTGATCGACTCGACGAAGGGCCGCAGCTCGACGGGCGCCTGCCCCACTTCGAGCGGCTTGAGGTCGTGCAGATCGACCTTCGCCGCACGCCGCCCGACGCGCTCCAGCGGCCGCAGCGAAACCCGCACTGTCACCGCGATCGTGAGCGCGAGCAGCGGCAGCAGCGCGAGCACGGGCAGCAGGCTCCAGAACGCCACGCGCAAGGCGTTGCGATTGCGCATGCTGCGCGATTCGGCCACCTGAATGTATTCGTCGCCGGCGGCGAGCGCGAACACGTCCCAGGACTCACCGTCGTAATCGACCGACGAGAAGCCGCTTTGCGCGCGCGGCAACGCGATACGCGCGTTGCTCGTGCGGCTCGGGACCGCGCCGTCGTCGGCGGACCAGATCTGCACGACGAAATTGTCGGCGGCGTCGCTGTCGCCGCGCGGCTCGATCGCGCGATGCGGCACGCCGGTCTGCACGTGCGCGGCGGCGTCGCGCAGCGTCGTGTTGAACTCGGCGGCGAGACTGCGCACGACGAGGAAGGTGCCGAGCGCACCCAGCACGCCGACGAGGATCGCGAGCGTGCCGATCGCAATGCTCAGGCGGCGATGCAGGGAATGCGCGGCGAAAAACATGGAGCGTCTCGGGTGGAAAGGCGCGCTCCATCATAAAGGATTCGCCGTGCGCAAATCAGGCTGTGCGATGTGTTTCAGCGATGAGAGCCCCCGTGCATGCCCCCCGTCCCGCTCCAGACGCCGTCATGCCCCCCATGGAAGCCGCCATGAAATCCGCCATGCATGCCTGGCACCGGATGCATATGCGGGCCGCCCGGAAAGACGTGATCCATGTGATGAAAGTGATGGAAGTGATCGACGAACACGAACGCGCCGCCCACGAACACCGGCGGCCACCAGCCGTACCATGGGCCGGCGTACCAGGTCGTCGCGTCGGTCCATGCCATGGGGTAGACCTGGGTGCCGTCGTTACCCTGCACGATCTGCCAGGTGCCGTCGGGCTGCAGGCAGGCGAGGCCGCTGATCACCTGCGGCGTGCCGTCGATCTCGGCAGTGCCGGTGACGGTGCGGCAGTCGGGCGGTGGCGGGTAATACGACGCGTCCGCGGGCTGCTGCGACGCGACCGGTGTCGTGCACGCGCTCAGCAGACCGGCCAGCGCCGTGAAGGCGAGAAGTTTGCGCATGATGTCGCCCCTCTCGATGGACCGGCCTCGCGGCGCACGGGCTGTGCGCCTTGGCCGTGAAGACTCCATCGGTACGCCTGGCGCGCGGCGCGTGAGCGGGCTCGCGCCGGCCGCGTGTCATCTGCAAAACGAGGGGCGCAGGGGCGCTATTCCTTTGCCCCCGGCACGAGCGGCCGGGCCCTGATTACGACTTGTATCCGCGACGTGTATTCGCCAGCTGGCCGTGTCGCATTTCACGCCTGCCACCGCGTGGCGAACGCGCGGATATCGTCGTTCACCCGCGCGGCGTGGTTGAAGTACATGCCATGCGTGCCGCCTTCATACACCTTCAGCGTCGCGTGTTCGAGCGCCGCCGCCGTGGGGCGTCCGGTGATCTCGAGCGGCGCCGAGGCATCGCAGTCGCCGTGCAGCACGAGCGCCGGCACGTCGATCGCGGCCAGTTCGCGGCGAAAGTCGGTGACCATCTGTACGCGCGACAGTTGCGCCGCGCCGTAGAGCGACGTGTCCAGCATCATGTCGGCCGTCCACTGGATAACCGTGTGCGACGTACCGGGGCTGAAGTAAGCTTCGGCGCGCCGCGAGATCCAGTCGGGAAACGACGTGAGCATCTCGTCGATGGACGCTTCGAAGAGGCTCGCATCGAGCCCGCCGGGATTGTCAGCAGTCTTGAGCAAGAAAGGCGTCGATGCCGGCGAGACCAGCACGATGCCCGCCACGCGGCGCGAGCCGTGCCGGCTCAAATAACGCACGATCTCGCCGCTCGCGAACGAATGGCCGACCAGCGTGACGCGTTCCAGACCTCGGGCGGCGAGTACGGCTTCGAGATCGTCGGCGAGCGTGTCGTAGTCATAGCCGCGGCCCGGGTCGCTGGAGCGGCCATGCCCGCGGCGGTCGTAGGCCACGCAGCGAAAACCCGCGACCGCGAGCGGCGCGCACTGGTAGTTCCACATGTCGGCGTTGAGCGTCCAGCCCGAGAGGAACACGAGCGGTGCGCCATCGCCCCAGTCGCGATAGTGCAGCGCGGTATCGTCGTCGATGCGGATATAGCCGGGTTGGCGGGCGTTGAAGGTTGCCATGGTCGTCGCTCCTTGCGGGTGGGGTGTGCCGATGAGCGACATCGTCGTCGATGCCGTGCGGGCTGACGATTACGTCGGAGGTAATGGCCGCACGTGAGCGCGCTGCGCGCAGTCGCACCACGCTGGTGCTAGATTCGTCATATATACAGCTCAGGAGACAAGCATGAGCAACACCTCGCCGCGTCCGGCCTTTGGGTCTGCCATTTACTATCGCGATCCGTTCGCCGCGCTCGACTGGCTCGAAAAGGCGTTCGGCTTTACGCGCCAGTTCGTCGTCACGTCGCCGGACGGGAAGCTCGGTCACTCGGAAATGCGCTTTGGGGACGGCTACGTGATGATTTGTAGCGGCTGGCCCGGCATGCCCTACGCGAGCCCGGCCGACGCGGACGGCAAGAACACGCAGTCCGTGCACGTGCAGTTGAAAAGCGGCCTCGACGCGCATTGCGAACGCGCCCGCGCCGCCGGGGCAAAGATCATCCGCGAGCCGGCGGATCAGTTCTACGGCGACCGCGTCTATGTGGCATGCGACCCCGAAGGCCACGTGTGGAGCTTCGGCGAGACGGTGCGCGAGGTCACGCGCGAGGAAGCGGAAGCGGCGAGCGGGCTGAAGATCGACGGCTGGATTTGAGCGCGTCCGCGGGTTCAAATAGAAAACGCCCCGACGGGCGATAACCCGTCGGGGCGTTTGCATGAGAGCCTGCACGCGGCGCGCCATCGGGCGCGCGGCGTGGCAAAGCGAAACTGCTTAGCGTTGCGAGATCGGCTTCGCTTCGCGCGGCGTTTCGCCGATGAACAGCTGACGCGGACGGCCGATCTTCTGCTCGGGGTCGGCGATCATCTCGTTCCACTGCGCGATCCAGCCCACCGTACGCGCCATCGCGAAGATACACGTAAACATCGAGGTCGGGATGCCCAGCGCGCGCTGCACGATGCCCGAGTAGAAGTCGACGTTCGGGTACAGCTTGCGCGACACGAAGTATTCGTCTTCCAGCGCGATTTTTTCGAGCTGCATGGCGAGCTTGAAGAGCGGATCGTCGTGCAGACCGAGTTCGTTCAGCACTTCGTAGCACGTTTCGCGCATGAGCTTCGCACGCGGGTCGTAGTTCTTGTACACGCGGTGGCCGAAGCCCATCAGCTTCACGCCCGAGTTCTTGTCCTTCACCTGCTTGATGAACTCAGGAATCTTGTCCGGCGAACCGATTTCTTCCAGCATGTTCAGTGCGGCTTCGTTCGCACCGCCGTGCGCCGGGCCCCACAGACAAGCGATACCAGCAGCTATACACGCGAACGGGTTCGCGCCCGACGAGCCAGCCAGACGCACCGTCGAGGTCGAAGCGTTCTGCTCGTGGTCGGCGTGCAGGATCAGGATACGGTCGAGCGCGCGCACGAGCACGTCGTTGACCTTGTACTCTTCGCACGGGTTCGAGAACATCATGCGCATGAAGTTCGCGCTGTACGACAGATTGTTCTGCGGATACACGAACGGCTGGCCGATCGAGTACTTGTACGCCATGGCGACGAGCGTCGGCAGCTTCGCGATCATGCGGATCGCCGAAACTTCGCGGTGCTTCGCGTTGTTGATGTCGAGCGAGTCGTGATAGAACGCCGACAGCGCGCCGACTGCGGCGACGAGAATCGCCATCGGGTGCGCATCGCGACGGAAGCCGCGGAAGAAGAACTGCATCTGCTCGTGAACCATCGTGTGCTGCGTGACGGTCTTCACGAACTCTTCCTTCTGGGCCGCGTTCGGCAGTTCGCCGCGGTACAGCAGGTAGCAGGTTTCGAGGAAGTCGGCGTTTTGCGCGAGGTTGTCGATCGGGTAGCCGCGGTAGAGCAGCTCGCCCTTGTCCCCGTCGATGTACGTGATCGCCGAGTTGCACGACGCCGTCGACATGAAGCCCGGGTCATACGTGAACTTGCCGGTCTGACCGTACAGTTTGCGGATGTCGATCACATCCGGGCCCATCGTGCCCTTGTAGATCGGCAGTTCGACGCTCGGCGAATTGTCGCTGAACGATAGCGTGGCTTTTACATCAGACGGGGTCATAGCACATCCTCAATCGAAGATAAACACGGGATTCGATAGTTTTGTACGTCCGGCGCGGCGACAGTCGACATGACTGCGCGCCGCCGCGCTTAGACGTTCCGAAGCAGCTCCAGCACCCGCTTCACGTCCGGGTCGGCAAGTTCGCCTTCTGGTTCCTTGCGCGCGAGCAGCAAGTCCATCAGGTCGTTATCGCTCAGCTCGAGCAGGCGCGTGAGAGCACCCACGTCGGCGTCGCTGAGTTCATGCTCATAGCGCTCGAAAAACCGCTCAAAAATCAGATCATTTTCGAGCAGGCCGCGCCGCGCGCGCCAGCGAAGGCGCGCGCGGCGATGGGGGTCAGACTGGTGCGATTCCATTTCAGAACAGCAACATCAAACCGCGCGGCGGAACATCAGTTCCTTGATCTTGCCGATCGCCTTCGTCGGGTTCAGGCCCTTCGGGCAAACGTCGACGCAGTTCATGATCGTATGGCAACGGAACAGACGGTACGGGTCCTCGAGGTTGTCGAGGCGCTCGCCGGTCGCTTCGTCGCGGCTGTCCGCGATGAAGCGGTAAGCCTGCAGCAGACCTGCCGGGCCGACGAACTTGTCCGGGTTCCACCAGAAGCTCGGGCACGAAGTCGAGCAGCTTGCGCACAGAATACACTCGTACAGGCCATCGAGTTCGTCACGCTGCTCAGGCGACTGCAGACGCTCCTTCTCGGGCGGCGGCGTGTCGTTGATCAGGTACGGCTTGATCGAGTGGTACTGGTTGAAGAACTGCGTGAAGTCGCAAATCAGGTCACGCACGACGGGCAGGCCCGGCAGCGGACGCAGCACGATCTTCGCCGGCAGGTCGTTCAGGTTCGTGAGGCACGCAAGACCGTTCTTACCGTTGATGTTCATGGCGTCCGAACCGCACACGCCTTCACGGCACGAACGGCGGAACGACAGTGTTTCGTCCAGTTCCTTGAGCTTGACGAGCGCGTCGAGCAGCATGCGCTCGTGCGTGATTTCCAGCTCGTACGATTGCATGCGCGGCGCCGCGTCCTTGTCCGGGTCGTAGCGATAGACTTCAAAAATGCGTTTGGCCATTTCCAATTCCTTTTGACTGGCGTGTGCCTTAGAACGTACGCGCCTTCGGCGGCACGGACTCGACGGTCAGCGGTTGCATGTGGACCGGCTTGTATTCGAGTCGGTCGCCTTCGCTGAACCAGAGCGTATGGCGCAGCCAGTTTTCGTCGTCGCGGTGTTCGTAGTCGCTCTGTGCGTGCGCACCACGACTTTCCTTGCGGGCTTCGGCCGAAACCATCGTTGCGCGCGCAACTTCGACCAGGTTCGCCACTTCGAGCGCTTCCACGCGCGCCGTGTTGAACACCTTCGACTTGTCCTTCAGGTGGATGTGCTTCGCGCGCTCGGCGATCTGCGCGATGTCCTTCACGCCGTCTGCGAGCAGCTTCGACGTACGGAACACGCCTGCGTGCTTCTGCATCGAGCCGCGGATGTCGTTCGCGACGCTTTGCGCGTACTCGCCCGAGGTCGACTTGTCGAGCTCGGCAAGGCGCGAGAGCGCGAAGTCGGCGGCGTCGGCCGGCAGCGGCTTGTGCTCCTTGAGCTCCTTGACGTGCTTGACGATGTGGTTGCCAGCCGCACGGCCGAACACCACGAGGTCGAGCAGCGAGTTCGTGCCCAGACGGTTCGCGCCGTGCACCGAGACGCACGAGCATTCGCCCACGGCGTAGAAGCCGTTGACGACTTCTTCGTGACCCTTCGGCGTGCCAACGACCTGGCCGTTGATGTTCGTCGGGATGCCGCCCATCTGGTAATGGATGGTCGGCACGACCGGGATCGGCTCCTTGATACAGTCCACGTTCGCGAACTTGAGCGCGATTTCGCGGATCGACGGCAGACGCTTCATGATCGTCTCTGCGCCGATGTGCGAAAGGTCGAGCAGCACGTGGTCCTTGTGCGGACCCACGCCACGGCCTTCCTTGATTTCCTGGTCCATCGAACGCGAAACGAAGTCGCGCGGCGCCAGGTCCTTCAGGGTCGGCGCGTAACGCTCCATGAAGCGCTCGCCGTTCGAGTTACGCAGAATGCCGCCTTCGCCGCGCACGCCTTCCGTGATCAGCACGCCCGCGCCGGCCACGCCGGTCGGGTGGAACTGCCAGAACTCCATGTCCTGCAGCGCGATGCCCGAACGGGCCGCCATGCCGAGGCCGTCACCGGTGTTGATGAACGCGTTGGTCGATGCCGCGAAGATCCGGCCCGCGCCGCCCGTGGCGAACAGCGTGGTCTTGCCTTCGAGGATGTAGACGTCGCCCGTTTCCATTTCGAGCGCGGTCACGCCGAGCACGTCGCCGTCGGCGTCGCGGATCAGGTCGAGTGCCATCCATTCGACGAAGAACGTGGTCTTCGCCGCGACGTTCTGCTGGTACAGCGTGTGCAGCAGCGCGTGGCCGGTACGGTCAGCCGCCGCACAGGCGCGCTGAACCGGCTTCTCGCCGTAGTTGGCCGTGTGGCCGCCGAACGGGCGCTGGTAGATCGTGCCGTCGGCGTTACGGTCGAACGGCATGCCCATGTGTTCGAGTTCGTACACGGCGTTCGGCGCTTCACGGCACATGAACTCGATCGCGTCCTGGTCGCCGAGCCAGTCGGAGCCCTTGATCGTGTCGTAGAAGTGGTAGTGCCAGTTGTCTTCGCTCATGTTGCCGAGCGAGGCGCCGATGCCGCCCTGCGCCGCCACCGTGTGCGAACGCGTGGGGAACACCTTCGAGAGCACGCAAACCGACAGGCCAGCGCGCGCGAGTTGCAGCGAAGCGCGCATCCCCGAGCCGCCAGCACCGACGATGACCACGTCGAACTTGCGACGCGGCAATGAATTCTTGATTGCAGCCATTCTTTTACACTCTCCAGAGAATCTGAGCGGCGTAGCCGAGGCTGCCCAGCAGCCATGCGATCGTGAGGACGTCCAGCGTGATGCGCAGGCCGACCGGCTTGATGTAGTCCATCCAGATGTCACGCACACCGACCCACGCGTGCAGGAACAGCGCGATCAGGGTGACGAACGTCGCGAGCTTCATCCACTGCGCGGCGAAGATCGAGGCCCAGCCGTCATACGAGAAGTCGTGCGCGCCGAAGAACAGGACGAGCAGCACGATCGTGTAGATCGCCATGATCACGGCGGTGGCGCGTTGTGCGATCCAGTCGCGAATGCCGTAGTGAGCGCCAACGACAAGGCGCTTCGGACCGATACCGTTATTAGCCGACATTTTTTAGAACGCTCCGAAGAGTTTTGCCGCAAAGGCGATCGTGAGGACCGTGGAGATGATCACGACGACGAGGGAGGTCGACTTGCCTTTTTCCTTGCTCACGAGGCCATGGTTGAAGTCCATGCACAGGTGACGCACGCCAGCGCAGAAGTGAAACAGGAACGCCCACCCGAGGACCAGCACGATGAGCTTGACGATGATGTTGGAGAGGAAGCCCTTGAAGACCTCGAAGCTAAGCTCCGAAGTGAGGCTCTGGTCCAACAGGAACAAGATGAAAGGCAGGAACAGGAACAACAACACACCGCTGATGCGGTGGCCGATCGACACACGACCGGCCAGAGGCAGGCGGTATGCGAACAATATCTGCCCAAGCCCGATGTTCCGGTATTCCGGCCTCGGTTTTTTTGCGGCTTCTGCCATGCTAGACCCCTACTATGTGTTAACACTAATTCGCAATTTTAGCGCCTTTTCATATCGCGCTGCAGCGAAATCCACGTCGGGTACGGCTGGTGGTGCGCGCAAGCAAAGGCACTCTGGGAAAGGGCTCCGCGCCTTTTGCGCGGTCGCCCGTCAACTCAAATCATTCTGATAGTAGTACCCGGTTGTGACATACCATCCGCGGCGTACCTCGACCGGCCGGTCTCCATAGGTATAGGACACCCGCTCGACCGATAGCAAAGGAAAACCTGCAGGCACCTTGAGAAGATCGGCCACCGTGGGCTCCGCGGCCACGGCGCGGATCTTCTCGGTCGCACGAATCATGCGCGTGCCGAATTCCGCCTCGAACATGGCGTAGAGCGGGCCTTTGTACTCGGCGAGGCGCTCGCTCGTCAGCCCGCGGAACACGCCGCCGGGCAGCCAGATCTCGTCGAGCACGGTGCTTTCGCCGTCGAACTGCAGCAGACGCCGGATCAGCACCACCGGGTCCGAGGGCTTGAGGTCGAGCTGGCGCGCGATCTCGGCCGAAGCGCGCAGGCGCCGGCACTCGAGCAGCTTGCTCACGTGCGGGTGTTCCGCGCCGTCATCGGCGAGTAACCTGAGAAAGCGAAACTGGGCGCGTTCTTCGTTGTGCGTTGCAACAAACGTGCCCTTGCCCTGGCGGCGCACCAGCAGATTGTCGGCAGCCAGCTCGTCGATCGCCTTGCGTACGGTCCCCTGGCTCACCTTGTAACGGGCGGCCAGTTCGACTTCGCTGGGGATGATTTCGCCGGGCTTCCATTCGCCGGACTCGAGGCTCTGTGTGATGAGCCCCTTGATCTGCTGGTATAGCGGACTGAAGGTCGGGGACGGTGGCACCGCGGGCGCAGACGCTTGAGCCCCGCTCTCGGGAGCGGTGGAATTCGCGTTGCTGGCCGGGTTTGCACTCATGGCGCGCATTTCAACATAAAGCCCCCTACGCATCAAGCATTTTGCCTGCAATAGTTATGTCTTATATAAGACATAAGATACTGTTGACTTTGACCCTGACGACTCCTACACTCCCGATCGAGCAAGGGTTTGCGGGCGGCCTGCATGCTAATTTCAGGACATGAAAGCGGCATGACGAAGAGGCGCCGCCGGCTGCATCCACCTCGTGGCGAATGCGCCGCGAGCCGCCTTGCACGATGCTGTTCCCTCACGCAGTAAACGCAGTAGAGGTTTCGATCCGCCCAGCCGGCACGCGTGAGTCGTTGCGCGCCGCGCGTCTGTGGGAGAGCCCGAGCGAGCTGTTGCAGGAGTCGGCACACGCGAAGCGGCCAGCGTCTGGTGTCCCTCGAAGGGCGCCCCGTTCACCTCTTGCCATGTTGCACAGGTTACCGGCACGGCGGTCCGTGCCGGCGGCGCACGCTTCACGGCTTGTCAGTCATGGTTGTTCCAGTGAAGCGCGCACGCCGGCGATCAAGACCGCCTGTTTCACCTACGCTTCGTGTATCGCGCATATAGAATGGCGTTTTACCCTGGCGTCTAACGCATCTTCCTGGAGATTTTCAATGGCTAAGCCCGCAAAGCGCGTTGCCGTCACCGGCGCCGCAGGTCAGATCGCTTACTCCCTGCTGTTCCGCATTGCGAATGGCGACCTGCTCGGCAAGGATCAGCCCGTCATCCTGCAGCTGCTCGACCTGCCGCAAGCGCAAGCCGCCGTCAAGGGCGTCGTGATGGAACTGGACGACTGCGCATTCCCGCTGCTCGCGGGCGTGGTCATCACCGACGACCCGAAGGTCGCGTTCAAGGACGCCGACGTCGCCCTGCTGGTTGGCGCACGTCCGCGCTCGAAGGGCATGGAGCGTAAGGACCTGCTCTCGGCCAACGCCGAAATCTTCACGGTTCAGGGCAAGGCGCTGAACGACGTCGCCAGCCGCGACGTGAAGGTGCTGGTCGTCGGCAACCCGGCCAACACGAACGCCTACATCGCCATGAAGTCGGCTCCGGACCTGCCGAAGAAGAACTTCACCGCCATGCTGCGTCTGGACCACAACCGCGCGCTCTCGCAACTGGCCGCCAAATCGGGCAAGCCGGTCGCTTCGATCGAGAAGCTCGCCGTGTGGGGCAACCACTCGCCGACGATGTACCCCGACTTCCGTGTCGCAACGGCGGAAGGCCAGTCGCTGACCAAGCTGATCAACGACGACGAATGGAACCGCAACACGTTCATCCCGACGGTCGGCAAGCGCGGCGCGGCGATCATCGAAGCGCGCGGCCTCTCGTCGGCAGCTTCGGCCGCCAACGCAGCGATCGACCACGTGCGTGACTGGGTCCTCGGCACGAACGGCAAGTGGGTCACGATGGGTATCCCGTCGGACGGCTCGTACGGCATTCCCGAAGACATCATCTACGGCGTGCCGGTGACCTGCGAAAACGGCGAGTACAAGCGCGTGGAAGGCCTCGAAATCGACGCGTTCTCGCGCGAGAAGATGGACGGCACGCTCAACGAGCTGCTCGAAGAGCGCGAAGGCGTCGCTCACCTGCTCGGCAAGTAAGCCAGCTTGACGAACGGAACGCGCGTTTGACGCCCGTTCCGTTCTGCTTTACGGGCACGCGGACAGCCTCCGCAGCCCGGCCTGAGCGGCCCGTTCCATGCGGGCCGGCCAGGGTGCCGCCCGATCCGCATGCGCCTTGCCCTGCCCGCCTTGCCGGCAGGGCGCATGCGAATCCGGTATCTCCTACAAAACTCGACTCCCGACGCCGAAGATGCGCGCCATTCTGCCAGCCGAAGTGCTGTTTGACGGCGAAGCGCCGCCCGCCATCCTGCCCGCATGCGACCACTACGCGGGCAGTGAGAAGCTGATGCTCAAATCGCTCGCGCTGCAGCAGCAGCTGGGCCCGGTATTCGACATCACGCTCGATTGCGAAGACGGCGCGCAGGTGGGCCGCGAGGCCGAACACGCCGAACTCGTGGCGTCGTTCATCGGCGGCGAACACGACCGCTTCGGCCGCGTCGGCGTACGCATCCACGATTTCCATCACCCGCACTGGCGCGACGACGTGCGCATGATCCTGCGCGCCGCGAAGCGCGCGCCGGCCTTCATCACCGTGCCGAAGATCCGCGCCGTGGGCGACGCCGCCGAAATGACGGCGTTCATCGAAGCCACGCGCGTCGAGATGGGCATCGACCAGCCCATTCCCGTTCAATTGCTCGTCGAAACGCATGGCGCACTCGCGCGCGTGTTCGACCTCGCCGCGCTGCGCGGGGTCGAGTCGCTTAGCTTCGGGCTGATGGACTTCGTCTCCGCGCACGACGGCGCGATTCCCGACACGGCCATGCGCTCGCCCGGCCAGTTCGACCACCCGCTCGTGCGCCGCGCGAAGCTCGAAATCGCGGCCGCGTGCCACGCGTTCGGCCGCGTGCCCTCGCACAATGTCAGCACGGAAGTGCGCGACATGGACGTGGTGGCGAACGACGCGCGCCGCGCACGCAACGAGTTCGGCTACACGCGCATGTGGAGCATTCACCCGGCGCAGATTCCCGCGATCGTCGCCGCTTTCGCGCCGCGCGACGAAGAAATTGCGCTGGCCGCCGAAATCCTGCTGGCCGCGCAACACGCACAATGGGGTCCGACACGCCACGGCGACACGCTGCACGACCGCGCGAGCTATCGCTATTACTGGTCGGTGCTGCGCCGCGCGCGCGCCACGGGCCGCGCCGTGCCGGCCGAGGCGGCGCCGCTGTTCGCACCAGGCGAGCTCACGCAGGAGTCGGCCTGATGCGCGCCGCGAACGGACGCAGAAAACGTTTTCAGCGTACCGCGCCCGGGCAACCACGCGGATCTCGCACCGCATAGCGCAGCGACGGCAGTCACGGACAGTTACAGGCAGTTACTTGCGAACTAGGCTGCAAACAACACCGGGCCGGAGAAATTGAAGTTCATGGCGATAAATAGGTGAAAATAGCGTCCGCTGCGCGCTTTCGGGGCGCGCGCAGTGCAAACGGCGGTTGCCTGTTCAACCGCGCACTGATCAACCGCTTTTAGATAGATAAAGGTTTGACACTCATGAAGAAACTGCTGATCGCCGCTGTTATCGGCACGCTGTCCTCGACGCTGATGCTGGCTGCCACTGACGCCGCCGCACAAGGCACGTCGACCACGACGGCCAAGAAGCCGGCTCCGAAGCATCGCATCATCAAGCGCAAGGCCAACCCGGCCAAGGAAGCGAAGGTCGATCCGGTCCCGGAAGGCTCGGAGCACTGGAGCTGCGCGGAAGGCGCACAGTTCGACCTGAAGGGCGACATGGCACGTGACCAGATCGTCACCGTTCACTGGGCGAACAAGAACTACAACCTGCCGCGTCAGGTCACGACCACTGGCGCCGACCGCTTCCACGACGCCGCCACCGGCCTCGACCTCGTCGTGATCCCGACGAAGGCGATGCTGTTCTCGGACAAGGACAGCTCGCGTCTGGCCGACGAGTGCAAGACTGTTGCAATGCAGCAAGGCGCAATGGCGCCGACCCAGGCTCAAGCGCTGAACCCGGCCACCCGCGCTCCGGCAGCCGCCAGCGGCGCCGCGGGCCAGTAAGGACCGCAGGATCGCCTCGATGTCCGCCCTGATCTCCAACGTCAGGCCGCAGCCGGACCAGGTACTGGTCGATATCGTCGACTATGTGCTGGGCGGGTTTGCCAAAGACGGGGTTGACAGCGCGCTCGCGCTGACTACGGCCCGGCATTGCCTGATCGATACCCTCGGCTGCGGACTCGAGGCGCTCTCCTACCCCGCCTGCACCAAGTTGCTGGGACCGATCGTGCCGGGCACGATCGTCCCGCACGGTGCGAAGGTGCCGGGCACGTCATTCCAGCTCGATCCGGTTCAGGCCGCGTTCAACATCGGCGCGATGATCCGCTGGCTCGACTTCAACGACACCTGGCTCGCCGCCGAATGGGGCCATCCGTCGGACAACCTGGGCGGCATCCTCGCGACCGCCGACTGGCTCTCGCGCACCGCCGTCGCCCAGGGCAAGTCGCCGCTCACCATGAAGCACGTGCTCGAAGGGATGGTGAAGGCGCACGAGATCCAGGGCTGCATTGCGCTGGAAAACTCGTTCAACCAGGTCGGTCTCGACCACGTGCTGCTCGTGAAGCTCGCCTCGACCGCCGTGGTCGGACACATGCTCGGGCTCACGCGCGACGAGCTGATCAACGCCGTTTCGCTCGCGCTGGTCGACGGCCAGTCGCTGCGCACCTACCGCCACGCGCCCAATACGGGCTCGCGCAAGTCGTGGGCCGCAGGCGACGCCACCTCGCGCGCCGTGCGCCTCGCGCTCATGGCGAAAACGGGCGAGATGGGCTGTCCCTCGGCGCTCACGGCAAAAACGTGGGGCTTCTACGACGTCTCGTTCAAGGGACAGCCGTTCAGGTTCCAGCGCCCCTACGGCACGTATGTGATGGAAAACGTGCTGTTCAAGATTTCTTTCCCCGCCGAATTCCACGCGCAGACCGCCGCCGAAGCCGCGATGACGCTGCACGGCGTGCTCGCGCAACGCGGCAAAACGGCTGGGGACATCAAGCGCATCACCATCCGCACGCATGAAGCGGCCATCCGCATCATCGACAAGAGCGGGCCGCTTGCCAACCCGGCCGATCGCGACCACTGTATTCAGTACATGGTCGCCGTGCCGCTGATCTTCGGCCGCCTCACCGCCTCCGACTACGAAGACGACGTCGCGGGCGACCCGCGCATCGACGCGCTGCGCGCGAAGACGGTATGCGTGGAAGACCCGCAATTTACGCAGGATTATCACGATCCGGACAAGCGCTCGATCGCGAATGCGCTCACCATAGAGCTCAGCGACGGCACGACGCTCGACGAGGTCGTCGTGGAGTACCCGATCGGCCACAAGCGGCGCCGCGAAGAAGGCATTCCGCTGCTGATCGAGAAGTTTCGAATCAACCTCGCGCGCCGCTTCCCCGCGAAGCAGCAGCAGGCGATTCTCGATGTCTCGCTCGACGAGGCGCGGCTTTGCGCCCTGCCCGTCAACGAGTACGTCGACATGTATGTGATCTGAGCAATCAGGCAGGTATCAGTGACAGCAGCAAACGAGCAGTAAGCGTTATTTCCGCGATTAAACGAAGGAAAACACTATGGCCCACAATCTCCACAAAACGCTAAAAGAATTCGACAGCGGTTCCGGCAAAGGCAAGTTCTACTCGCTGCCGCAACTCGGCAAGCAGCTTGGCGTGAAGATCAATCGTCTGCCGGTCTCGATCCGTCTGGTGCTCGAGTCTGTGCTGCGTAACTACGACGGCAAGAAGATCGCGGAAGAGCACATCGAGCAACTCGCGAACTGGAAGCCGAACGCCACGCGCGTCGACGAAATCCCGTTTGTCGTCGCCCGCGTCGTGCTGCAGGACTTCACCGGCGTGCCGCTGCTCGCCGACATCGCCGCCATGCGCGGCGTGGCCAGGCAGGTCGGCCGTGACCCGAAGGTCATCGAGCCGCTCGTGCCGGTGGATCTCGTCGTCGACCACTCGGTGCAGATCGACTACTTCCGCCAGAAGGACGCGCTCGACCTGAACATGAAACTGGAATTCCAGCGCAACAACGAGCGCTACCAGTTCATGAAGTGGGGCATGCAGGCGTTCGACACGTTCAAGGTCGTGCCGCCGGGCATCGGCATCGTCCACCAGGTGAACCTGGAATACCTCGCACGCGGCGTGCACAAGAAGGCCGAAGGCGGCGATACCGTCTACTACCCTGACACGCTCGTCGGCACCGACAGCCACACCACGATGATCAACGGCATCGGCGTGGTGGGCTGGGGCGTGGGCGGCATCGAAGCGGAAGCCGGCATGCTCGGCCAGCCGGTGTACTTCCTCACGCCCGATGTGGTGGGCGTCGAGCTCAAGGGCAAGCTGCGCGAGGGCTGCACGGCCACCGACCTCGTGCTGACCATCACCGAAATGCTGCGCAAGGAGAAGGTCGTCGGCAAGTTCGTCGAGTTCTTCGGCGAAGGCACGGCGTCGATCGGCGTGCCCGACCGCGCGACCATCGGCAACATGGCGCCGGAATACGGCGCAACGATGGGCTTCTTCCCGGTCGACGAAAAGACGATCGACTACTTCAAGGGCACGGGCCGCACGGAAGCCGAAATCGACGCATTCGCGAACTACTTCAAGGCGCAGGACCTCTTCGGCGTGCCGAAGGCCGGCGACATCGACTACACGAAGACGCTCGTCCTCGACCTCGGCACGGTCGCGCCGTCGCTGGCCGGTCCGAAGCGCCCGCAAGACCGCATCGAAATCGGCAACGTGAAGTCGACCTTCACGGACCTGTTCTCGAAGCCGGTCGCGGAAAACGGCTTCAACAAGAAGGCCGCCGACCTCTCCGCCGAATACGCGGCGGGCGACAAGGTCAAGCTGCACAACGGCGACGTGCTGATCGCCGCGATCACGTCGTGCACCAACACCTCGAACCCGAGCGTGCTGCTGGCCGCCGGCCTGCTCGCGAAGAAGGCCGTGGAAGCGGGCCTGACGGTCGCGCCGCACATCAAGACGTCGCTCGCGCCGGGATCGCGCATCGTCACGGAATACCTGACGAAGACGGGCCTGCTGCCCTACCTCTCGAAGCTCGGCTTCGAGCTCGCGGCCTACGGCTGCACGACCTGTATCGGCAACGCCGGCGACCTGACGGCCGAACTCAACGAATCGATCGTCAAGAACGACGTCGTCGCGGCTGCGGTGCTCTCGGGCAACCGCAACTTCGAAGCGCGTATCCACCCGAACATCCGTGCGAACTTCCTGGCCTCGCCGCCGCTGGTGGTCGCTTATGCGATCGCGGGCAACATCACGCGCGACCTGATGACGGAGCCGGTGGGCAAGGGCAAGGGCGGCCGTGACATCTACCTCGGCGACATCTGGCCGACGAGCGACGAAGTCAACGCGCTGCTCAAGTTCGCGCTCGATCCGGACGCGTTCCAGAAGAACTACAGCCAGCTCACGAAGAAGGGCGACCTGTGGAGCAAGATCGAAGGCGAAGAAGGTCAGGTCTACGACTGGCCGAAGTCGACCTACATCGCCGAGCCGCCGTTCTTCGGCAGCGATTTTTCGATGACGCCGTCGTCGTCGGTGGCCGAAGTCAAGGGCGCGCGCGCCCTGGGCATCTTCGGTGACTCGGTCACGACCGACCACATCAGCCCGGCCGGCTCGATCAAGGAAGACTCGCCCGCAGGCAAGTGGCTGAAGGAAAACGGCGTGCAGAAGGCCGACTTCAACAGCTACGGCTCGCGCCGCGGCAACCACGACGTGATGATGCGCGGCACCTTCGCGAACGTGCGCATCAAGAACCTGATGATCCCGGCGAAGGCCGACGGCACGCGCGTGGAAGGCGGCCTGACGATCCATCAGCCGAGCGGCGAACAGCTCTCGATCTATGATGCAGCGATGAAGTACATCGACGCCGGCACGCCGACCATGGTGTTCGCAGGCGAAGAATACGGCACGGGTTCGTCGCGTGACTGGGCAGCCAAGGGCACGCAGCTGCTGGGCGTGAAGGCCGTGGTCGCACGCAGCTTCGAGCGCATCCACCGCTCGAACCTCGTCGGCATGGGCGTTCTGCCGCTGCAGTTCAAGGGTTCGGACAGCGTTCAGTCGCTCGGCCTGACCGGCGAAGAAACGTTCGACATCGAAGGCCTGACGGACGACTTCAAGCCGCAACAGGACCTGACGCTCGTAATCCACCACAAGGACGGCAAGGTTCAGCGCGTGCAGGTGCTGCTGCGCATCGACACGCCGATCGAAGTCGACTACTACAAGCACGGCGGTATTCTGCCGTTCGTGCTGCGCTCGCTGCTCGCGGCGTAAGTACGCAGTTTTTTGCAGGTGCCGCGCCCGGCAACGAGTGCGGTCACACTTGGAGCCCGACGCAAGTCGGGCTTTTTTTCGGCTGTGCTTCGGGTCGGGCTATTCGATCAGCTTGTTCAACGTCGCAAACTCGATCAACGCCGCAAGTGACGACACGCCGAGCTTGTCCAGCACGCGGGTCTTATAGGTGCTGACGGTTTTATCGGAAAGCCCGAGCCGAGCCGCGATACCCTTGTTGCTCAAACCGCGCGCGAGATACTGCAGGACTTCGACTTCACGAGGCGACAGCCCGTTGAGCGCCACGTCGCGGCCGCCGCCGCAGCTGCCCGCCGGGAAGCAGTCGTAGCCGAGCAAGACCGCCTTGACCACACCGCACAGTTCCTCCACACCGCGATTCTTGTTGACATAGCCGTTCGCGCCCGCGACGCGCGTGTGATTGGCCATGACCAGCTCGGGCTTCGCAGAGAGCACGAGAATGCGCGCGCCGGGCTGCGTCGCACGAATGCCGCGGATGACGGAAAGGCCATCGAGCTTCGGCAACTCGAGGTCGAGAATCACCAGGTCGGGATGCAATTCCTGTGCGAGACGCAGGCCCGCTTCGCCGTCGCAGCACTCGCCCACCAGTTCGTACTCCGTATTGAGTACGTTGGCGAGCATCTTCAGCACAATCGGATGGTCGTCGACGACGACGACGCGTTTCATTTTTTGTTCCATGGTGGCGTATTTGTTTGACCCTTCAGCGTGAATCTCACAGCCTGACCGACCTGCCGGCGATTTTGTATAGGAAAGATCTGAAAGAACCTGCAAGAAAACGTCGCAGGGTTAACCATTGCGCGCACAGTTTGAATTTAACTAACGCGTGAATTAAAGTAGAACGATGATCACGCGCACCCGCACCGCTGCTGCGGCGCCCCGCCCGCGCGGCCGGCGCCGCGCGGGCGCCGCCGACCTCGACATGCGCGAGCGGCTGCTCGCCAGCGCCACGCAACTGTTCGGCGAGCAGGGCATCGCGGCCACCACCATGGCGCAGATCGCCGAGGCCGCAGGCGTGACGTCCGCCATGGTTCATTACTACTTCACGAACCGCGAAAAGCTGCTCGACGCCGTGGTCGAAGAGCGCATTGCGCGCTCGATCGCCTTCGTGTGGGAGAGTGTGGACAGCGCCCGGGGGGACCTCGCGCAAGACCCTCACGCGCTCGTGGAGGAACTGGTCGCGCGGCTCTTCGATGTCACCGCACGCATGCCCTGGCTGCCGCCGCTCTGGCTGCGTGAAATCGTCAACGAAGGTGGCCTGCTGCGCGAGCGCATGCTCAAGCGGCTGCCCACCGAGCAATTGCAGCGCTTTGCCGCGCGCGTCAACGAGGCGCAGCGCGACGGCAGCGTCAACGCCGAACTGGAAGCGCCGCTGCTCTTCATCTCGATTCTCGCGCTCGTCATGCTGCCGCTCGCCACGTCGAAGCTCTGGCAAAGCGTGCGCGGCTTTCCGAAGATCGAGCGCGAGGCGCTGCATCGGCATGTGAGTGCGCTGTTGAGCGCGGCCTTGCGGCCCGCGCCGCAGGCCGCACGGGCGCGCCGCGTGACGGGCGCAGCAGCGAGCCGCAAGGAGGACGCGTCATGAAGCGCCCCTATGCCGTCATATGCGCAGCGGCGCTCGTGCTCGCCGCATGTTCCCGGCATGGACCGGCAGGCTGGCAGGGCTATGCCGAAGGTGAGTACGTCTATCTCGCGTCGTCGCAGCCGGGCACGCTCACGCACCTCGACGTGCAGCGCGGGCAGACTGTCGCCGCCAATGCGCCCGCCTTCGCGCTCGACTCCGTCGAGGAAGCGGCCGCGCGCGACGAGGCGCAGCATCGGCTAACGGCCGCACAGCAGCAGCTCGCCGACCTCCAGACCGGCAAGCGTCCGCCCGAAGTGCGCGTGACCGAGGCGCAGCTCGCGCAGGCCGAGGCGAACGCGCGCAAGGCCGCGCTCCAGCTCACGCGCGACGAAACGCAACTGCGCGCGGGCGGCATTGCACAGGCGCAGCTCGACGACTCGCGCGCGCAGGCCGCCTCCACGGCCGCCCAGGTGCGCGAGCTGCAAAACCAGGTGCGCGTGGCGAATCTGCCGGGACGTAGCGCGCAAATCGCCGCCCAGGCCGCCGATGTCGAGGCCGCGCGCGCCTCGCTCGCGCAGGCGCAATGGCGGCTCGACCAGAAGCGCGTGAGCGTGCCGAGCGGCGGCCTCGTCTACGACACGCTGTTTCGTGTGGGCGAGTGGGTGCAGGCGGGCAACCCCGTCGTGCAGATGTTGCCGCCGCAGAACGTGAAGGTGCGCTTCTTCGTGCCGGAAACGATCGTCGGATCGCTCGCGCCCGGCCGCAAAGTGAACGTGCGCTGCGACGGCTGCGCCGCCCTGGTGCCCGCCACCATCACGTGGATTTCGAACGCCGCCGAATATACGCCGCCCGTCATCTACAGCAACGAGAACCGCGCGAAGCTCGTATTCATGATCGAGGCGCGGCCTTCCGCAGAAGACGCCGTGAAGCTGCATCCGGGCCAGCCGGTCGAGGTGACGCTGCAATGAGCACACCTGATCAACCTTCCGGCGAGTACGCCATCGACGTGCGCAATCTCAACAAGCGTTTCGGCAGCAAGCATGTCGTAAACGACGTGTCGCTGCGGGTGGCGCGCGGTGAGATCTTCGGCTTTCTCGGACCGAACGGCAGCGGCAAAACCACCTCGATCCGGCTCATGTGCGGGCTGCTCACGCCTGACTCCGGTTCGGGCACCTGCCTTGGCTACGACATCCTGCGCGAGAGCGCACAGATCAAGCGTCACGTGGGCTACATGACGCAGCGTTTCTCGTACTGGGAAGACCTGACGATCCGCGAGAACCTCGACTTCGTTGCGCGCATCTACCAGATGCCGAACCGCCGTGAAGCCGTCGACCGTGCGCTCGAATCGCTCGGGCTCGCGAGCCGCGCGAGCCAGCTCACGGGTGCGCTTTCGGGCGGCTGGAAGCAGCGGCTCGCGCTCGCGGCCTGCATGCTGCACGAGCCCGAATTGCTGCTGCTCGACGAACCGACGGCGGGCGTCGATCCCACCGCGCGCCGCGACTTCTGGGAGGAGTTGCACCGGCTCGCCGCACGGGGCATTTCGGTGCTCGTGAGCACGCACTACATGGACGAAGCCGAGCGCTGCCACAAGCTCGCCTATATCGCCTACGGCAAGCTGCTCACGCAGGGCACCGCCGCCGAGGTCATCGCCGAACAGAACCTCGCAACGTGGGCGATTCATGGCGAGCGGCTCAGCGCACTCGCCACACAGCTGCGCGAAGCGCCGGGCATCGACCAGACCGTGGTGTTCGGCTCCGCACTGCATGCGAGCGGACGCGATCACACAGCGCTTGCCAAAGCGGTCGAGCGTGCGGTAGAAGGCCAGCCGCTGCGCGCGGAACGCATCGACACCGGTCTCGAAGATGTCTTCATCTACCTGATGAGCCATGCTCAGGACAATTACGGAGTCACGTCGTGAGCGCGTCGTTCCCGTTTTCCGTGGCGCGCTGGTGGAGCATCGTGCTCAAGGAGTTCCTGCAGCTCAAGCGCGACCGCATCACGTTCGCGATGATCGTTGGCCTGCCGATCATCCAGCTCACGCTGTTCGGCTATGCGATCAACACCGACCCCAAGCATCTGCCCACGGCCATCGTCGTGGGCGAGGACAGCGTGTTCGCGCGCAGCTTCGTCGCGGGCATGCGTAATTCCGCCTATTTCGACGTGATCGAAACGCTGCCCGACGAAGCCTCGGCGCGTCGTGCGCTGGCGCGCGGCACGGTGCAGTTCGTGCTCAGCATTCCCGTCGATTTCTCGCGGCGCCTGCTGCGCGGCGAACGACCCTCGCTGCTCGTCGAAGCCGACGCGAGCGACCCCACCGCCATCACTACCGCACTCGCGGCGCTGCCCGGACTGGTCGCGCCCGTGGCCGCGAAAGACCTCACCGGTCCGCTCGCGCATCTGAACGGCACGCCCGCCGCGTTCGACGTGCAGGTGCACCGGCTCTACAACCCCGAGGGCATCACACAATACAACGTCGTGCCCGGCCTCATGGGCGTGATCCTCACCATGACGATGGTGATGATGACGGGCCTCGCCATCACGCGCGAGCGCGAGCGCGGCACGATGGAGAACCTGCTCGCCACGCCGGTGCTGCCCATCGAAGTGATGACGGGCAAGATCATTCCGTACGTGGCGATCGGGCTGATCCAGGCGACCATCATCGTGCTCGCCGCGCGCTACGTCTTTCACGTGCCGTTCGCAGGTGGCCTCGTTACGCTCTATCTCTCGGCGCTGCTGTTCATCGCCGCGAATCTCACGGTGGGCATCACGCTGTCGTCGCTCGCGCAGAACCAGTTGCAGGCCATGCAGCTGACGATGTTCTATTTCCTGCCAAGCCTGCTGCTCTCGGGCTTCATGTTCCCGTTCGGCGGCATGCCGCGCTGGGCGCAGTGGCTCGGCAATCTGCTGCCGCTCACGTACTTCAACCGGCTCGTGCGCGGCATCCTGCTCAAGGGCAACGGCTGGACCGACCTGTGGCCCGCGGTCTGGCCACTCGCCGTCTTCACGGTCGCGGTCATGGCGATCGCCGTGCGCTTTTACCGGCGCACGCTCGACTAGCGCGAGGCACACGACCATGACCCGCGACGCCGCCTTTGCCTTCCTGCTTGTGCTCATGCTCGCGGGCTGCACCGTGGGCCCCGACTTCCACCCGCCCGCCGCACCCGATGCCACGGGCTGGACGCGCGAGCCCGTGCCGTCTTCCACCGCCAGCGCCACCGGCCCCGGCGGCGGCGCGCAGACCTTCACGGCTGCGGAATACGCTCCAAACGATTGGTGGACGCAATTTGGCAGCGCGCAGTTGAACGAACTCGTCGATCAGGCCTTGCGCGCGAGCCCCACGCTCGACTCGGCGCGCGCGAAACTCGTGGAAGCGCGCGAAAACTACAACGCGCAGGCAGGCGCGACAAACTATCCCGCCGTCGATCTGAAACTCTCCGGTACGCGCCAGAAGGTCGATCTCGCCGCTTTCGGCATCACGCAAGTGCCGAACCCGCCGCCGTTTACGCTTTACAACGCTTCGGTCAGCGTCTCGTACGTATTCGACCTGTTCGGCGCGAACCGTCGTGCGCTGGAATCCACGCTCGCACAGGTCGATTATCAGGCGTACGAAATGGAAGCCGCGCGACTCTCGGTGGCCGCCAACGTGGTGTCCACTGCCATCCGCCGTGCGTCGCTGCAACGCCAGATCGACCTCACCACACAACTCGCGCAGACGCAGGCGCGCCAGCTCGCGATCATGCAGTCGCGCTACGCGGCCGGCGGTGTGGCGCAGATCGACCTGCGTAGCCAGCGCACGCTGCTCGCGCAGACGCGCGCTTCGCTGCCGCCGCTCGAAACGCAGCGCGCGGCTGCGGAGCATCAGCTCGCCACCCTGCTGGGCGTTGCGCCAGCGCAGTTCGCCGCGCCGCTCGACGCCCTCTCTCTCGATACACTGCATCTGCCCGATACGGTTTCGCTCACGGTGCCTTCCACACTGGCCCGCGAACGTCCCGACATACGCGCCGCCGAGGCGCTGCTGCACCAGGCCGGCGCCAACGTGGGCGTGGCGACGGCGAATCTCTATCCGCAGATCTCGCTGTCGGCGAGTATTGGCTCGGAGCGCACGCGTATCGAGGACGTCATCAGCGGACTGAACATCTGGAACGTGGGACTCGGCCTCACGCAGCCGCTGTTTCATGGCGGCGAATTGCGCGCGAAGAAACGCGCGTCAGAAGCCGCCTATGAGGCCGCCTTCGCCGACTATCGACAGACGGTCCTGCAGGCGCTGCAGCAGGTCGCCGACTCGCTCCAGGCGCTCCAGAACGATGCGACCGAGCTGCAGGCGCGCGACGACGCCGCTCGCGAGGCGCAGGCTAACGCAGCGATCGCACAAACGCGCTACAACGCGGGCGGCGTGAGCGAGTTTTCGCTGATCGATGCGCAACGCCAGGCACTCCAGACTACGCTCGACCGCTCGCGCGCTCATGCGGACCGCCTAACCGACACCGCGGCGCTCTATCAAGCCCTCGGTGGCGCCCCACTCCCCGGCGCCGCGCCGCCAGGGCAAGGCAACGACACGTCGGCGCCCGCCGCGACCGTCCGGTAACCTGGCCGCCCCACGCGGCAACCATCGACCCGGCGGCAACCATCCGTTTCCTTTCGCTTGCGCCGCGCCTGCGCGACAATGACCCTCCCCCTGCTCCATCCGCAAGCGAGAGACACGTATGAACCAGGCATCGCTATCCCCCGCAAGACTGTCCCCCAACGATCTCGTCGCGGCCGACGCGCTCGAGCTTTCGGAATGGATACGCCTGCGCAAGGTGTCCTGCCGCGAAGTGATGACGGCGTTTCTCGACCATACGGAGCGCGTGAATACGCCGGCCAACGCCATCGTCTCGCTGCGCGAGCGCGCCACGCTGCTCGCCGAGGCGGACGTTCGCGACGCCCAGATCGCGCGAGGCGAGTACCTTGGCTGGATGCACGGCATGCCGCAAGCGCCGAAGGATCTCACGGCCACGGCCGGCATCCCGTACACACAAGGCTCGCCGCTGTTCCGCAACGAAGTGCCCGCGGCAGATTCCCTGATGGCCGCGCGGATGCGCGCACAGGGCGCGATTTTCATCGGCAAGACGAACACGCCGGAATTCGGCCTCGGCTCGAACACCTACAACACGGTCTTCGGCGCCACGCTCAACGCTTACGACCCCACGCGCAGCGCGGGCGGCAGCAGCGGCGGCACGGCCGTGGCGCTCGCACTGCGCATGCTGCCCGTGGCGGACGGCAGCGACATGATGGGCTCGCTGCGCAATCCCGCGGGCTGGAACAACGTGTTTGGTTTCCGTCCGTCGCAAGGCCGCGTGCCCTCCGTGCCTGCGCACGAACTGTTCTTCCACCAGCTCGGCTATGCGGGACCGATGGCCCGCACTGTCCCCGACCTCGCGATGCTGCTTGCCACCCAGGCCGGCTACGACGCGCGTGCGCCGCTGTCCATTGCCGAAGATCCCGCGCAGTTCGCGGGTCCGCTCGAGCGCGACTTTGGTTGCGCGCGCATCGGTTGGCTAGGCGATTACGACGGCTATCTGCCCATGGAAGACGGCGTGCTCGCACTCTGCGAAACGGCGCTCAAGGACTTCGAATCCATCGGCTGCAAGGTCGAAGCCGCGCGCCCCGACTTCGCCATGGAGCGCGTGTGGCAAACGTGGCTCACGTTGCGCCATTTCTCGTGCGCGGGCACGCTCGGCGCGCTCTATCGCGACCCGGAAAAGCGCGCGCTGCTCAAGCCGGAAGCCCAATGGGAAGTGGAAGGCGGCCTGAAGCTCTCGGGCGAAGACGTGTGGAACGCCTCGGTCACGCGCAGCCAGTGGTACAACGCGCTGCTCGCACTGTTCGAGCGTTACGACTACCTCGTGCTGCCCAGCGCCCAACTCTTCCCGTTCGACGCGAACGAGCACTGGCCGAAGTCGATCGCGGGCCGCACGATGGATACCTATCACCGCTGGATGGAAGTCGTGATCGGCGGCAGTCTCGCGGGGCTGCCTGTCATCAGCGTGCCGGCGGGCTTCAATGCGCAAGGCCTGCCGATGGGGCTGCAGGTGATCGGCAAGCCGCACGCGGATCTCTCCGTGCTGCAACTCGCCCACGCGTACGATCAGGCCACGCAGTGGGTCAAGCGGCGCGTGCCGGCGCTGCTGCAGGCGTAACGCGCAAAAGCAAAAAGGCAGCGCCGCGGCGCTGCCTTTTTGCATCGACATCTCACACGCTCACGCCTTCACCGCACGCGCCGCATTCCTGCCGCGCAGCCATTCGAGCGCGAGCAGCAGACACGTGGAGAACACGATCAGGATCGTGGCGAGCGCGGCGATCGTCGGGCTGATGTTCTCGCGGATGCCCGTGAACATCTGGCGCGGCAAGGTGGTCTGGTCGGCGCCCGCGAGGAACAGCGTCACGACGACTTCGTCGAACGACGTGGCGAACGCGAACAGCGCGCCCGAGATCACGCCCGGCGCGATCACGGGCAGCGTGATGCGGAAGAACGTCGTGACCGGATTCGCCCCGAGCGAAAGACTCGCACGCACGAGATTATGGTTGAAGCCCTGCAGCGTGGCCGCCACCGTGGTCACGACGAACGGCACGCCCAGCGACGCGTGCGCGAGAATCAGGCCGAGATACGTATTGGCGAGGCCAAGCGGCGCGAAGAACAGATACATGCCCACGCCCACCACCACCACGGGCACGATCATCGGCGAAATGAGGACCGCCATGAGCACCGCCTTGCCGCGAAAATCGGCCTTGGTGATGCCAATGGCCGCGAGCGTGCCGAGTACGGTCGCCACGACCGTGGCGGCGGGGCCGACGATGAAGCTGTTTTTCGCGGCCATGCGCCATTCGTCGGACATCACGAGGTTCTCGTACCAGCGCAGCGACCAGCCCGGAATCGGATACACAAGGAACGTGCTCGACGAAAACGACAGCGGCACGATCGCGAGCACGGGCAGGATCAGATACAGCAGCGTGAGCACGACGAGCGCGCGCAGCGCGAAGTACCACACGCGTTCGACGGCCGACGTATGCGGCGCAAACAGCGGCTTGGCAAATTTCATGATCGCGCCTCCCTCAGCCAAGGCTCAGTTGCGTGCGCGTGAAGCGCCCGTAGACGAAATAGAGCAACGTGGTCGCCACCAGCAGCAGCGCGCCGAGCGCACAGGCCATGCCCCAGTTGATCGACACGTTGGTGAAGTACGCCACGTAGTAGCTGACCATCTGGTCGCCCGGGCCGCCGAGCAGCGCCGGCGTGATGTAGTAGCCGATCGAGAGGATGAACACGAGCAGCACGCCCGCGCCCACGCCGGGGTACGTCTGCGGTACATACACGCGCCAGAAGGCCGCGAACGGATGGCTGCCGAGCGACACGGCCGCGCGCTGGTAAGTGGGCGGAATCGACTTCATCACGCTGTACAGCGGCAGCACCATGAACGGCAGCAGGATATGCGTCATCGAGATATAGACACCCACGCGGTTGAACAGCAGCGCGAGCGGATGCGAGATGAGGCCCGAGCCCATCAGCGCCTTGTTGACGAGGCCCTCGCCCTGCAAGATCACGATCCACGCCGCCACGCGCACGAGAATCGACGTCCAGAACGGAATCAGCACGAGGATCATCACGAGATTCGCGCGGCGCTCGGAGAGCGTCGAGATCCAGTAAGCGAGCGGGTAGCCGAGCAGCAGCGCGAACACCGTCACGAACACGCTGATGACGAAGGTGCGCGCGAACACGTCGAGATAGATCTGCTGCTCGGGATCGGCGGCCACGATGCGGCCGAACGCATCCTGACGATGATCGAGCGAGGCGAGCAGATAGAACGGCGAGATGCGCGAGCTGTTCTTCGCAATGGCTTGCCAGTAGGTCACGTCGCCCCAGCGGTCGTCGAGCTCGACGATCCTGGCGCGCGTTTGCGCGGGCGTCAGCGTAAGCGGTTTGCCGTCGTCGTCGGCGAGCGGCATGGCGCGCGCCGTCTTCGCGACCAGCGAGCGGAAGCCCGCGATTTCCACGTTCAGGCGGCGCGCCAGCGCGCCCATCGCATCACCTTCCTTTACGACGGTGAGGTCCTGCGCAAGCGCAGCGTAAGCCGCGTCGGGCGGCGCGCTCTTGCGGTCCCAGCCGCGCAGCGCCGTGATGGTATGCGGCAGCGCTGTCGCCACTTCGGGGTTCTGCACCGCGCGCGTGAGCAGCGCCGCGATCGGCACCACGAAAATCAGCAGCAGAAAGATCGCCAGCGGCGCGATCAGCATGAGCGCCATCGTGCGCTTCTTCGCTTGCGCCACGCGCAGCTCGCGCTTCAGCCGCGCGGTCTCCTCGCGTGCCGCGCCGGCAACGTTGGTCACGGTCGTCATCGTAGTCACACCTGGTCTCCCCCTGCCATGCTACAAAACGCTCCGGCGCTCGCACGCCGGAGCGTCTAACCCACCCTTACTTCGCGGCCCACGAGGAGAAACGCTGCTCCAGTTCGTCGCCGTGGTCGGTCCAGAACGTGAGGTTCTCCTGGATGGCGTCCTTGCCGTTGGCCGGCGAATTCGGCAGGTTGGCGAGCGTCTTCGCATCGAGCGCCTTGATCGCGTTCGCGTTCACCGGGCCATACGCGATGTGCTGCGCATACTCCTGCTGCGGTTTCGGCGAAAGCGTGTAGGCGATGTACTGCTCGGCCAGCGCCTTGTTCGGCGCGCCCTTCGGGATCGCCCAGTAGTCGAGGTCGTAGATGCTGCCGGTCCACACTACCTTGAGGTTCTTGCCTTCGCGCTGCGCGGCGTCGATACGGCCGTTGTACGCCGTGGACATCACCACGTCGCCCGCGACCAGGAACTGCGGCGGCTGCGCGCCGGCTTCCCACCACTGGATGTTCGGCTTCAGCTCATCGAGCTTCTTGAAAGCGCGGTCCTGACCGGCCTTCGTCGAGAGCACCTTGTAGACGTCCTGCGGCGCCACGCCGTCGGCCATCAGGGCGAATTCCATGTTGTACCGTGCGCCCTTGCGCATACCGCGCTTGCCCGGGAATTTCTTCACGTCCCAGAAGTCGGCCCAGTTCGTGGGCGCGGTCTTGAGCTTGTCGGCGTTATAGGCGAGCGCCGTGGACCACACGAAGAAGCCTGCGCCGCAGGGCTGCTGTGCCGCCTTCATGAAATCGCCCTTGTTGCCGAGCTTGGCCCAGTCGAGCTTCTCGTAGAGGCCTTCATCGCAGCCCCGCGCGATGTCGCCGGTCTCGACTTCCACCACGTCCCAGTCCACGTGCTTCGCATCGACCATGGCCTTCACCTTGGCCTGCTCGCCGTTGTACTCGACAGCGGTGATCTTGTTGCCCGTCTGCGACTGGAACGGCTCGTTGAACGCCGCCTTCTGCGCATTGCCATTGGCGCCGCCAAAGTTCACGACGGTCAGCTCCGCGGCATTCGCCACGCCGAACGAGAGTGCGAGCGCGGCCGCGACCGCTGCAACGCGCATGTTGCCGATCTGCTTCATGGTTGAGTCCCTTCTCCTTGGTGGTTTGTCTTGCCGGGCCCTTCGATGCGAGAAACGTGGCCCGATCGTCGAGACGCCTGCTTCGCGAGGCAACGGCGCGCGAGATTGCGCGCCGCGCCCGCACGCCTCAAGCGAACACGCGCAAATGCTCAGGCGCGAATTCGAGTGCGACCGGCTGGCCGGGCGCGAAGCCGTCGAGCGCCTCGGTGCCGAGCGGCACCTTCACGAAGCACTCGTCCTGCTGGGGCAGGCCACAGCGCATGCGCACGTGGTCGCCGAAATAGATCAGGCCGCGCGCTTCGCCCGCCAGCGCGTTCGCACCGTTGCCCTTCGAACCGTTCGCGAGCTTCATGCGCTCGGGGCGAATGCAGGCGATGGCTGAGGCGCCCGCCTGCGCACCCGCCACATTGCGGCCCTTGAGGCGCGTGCCGTCGGCGAGATGCATTTCGCAGTACTCGCCATCCACGGCGGCAATGGTGCCGCGCAGCCGGTTGCTGTCGCCGATGAAGTTCGCGACGAACTCGTTGCACGGCGACTCGTAGAGCCGGTCCACGCTGTCGAGCTGCTGCACGATGCCCTTGTCGAACACGGCGACGCGGTCCGACATCGTGAGCGCCTCGCCCTGATCGTGCGTGACATAGACGAACGTGACGCCGAGCTTTTCGTGCAGCGACTTCAGTTCGTACTGCATATGTTCGCGCAACTGCTTGTCGAGCGCGCCGAGCGGCTCGTCCATGAGCACGAGCTTGGGCTGGAACACGAGCGCGCGGGCGAGCGCGATGCGCTGCTGCTGGCCGCCCGAGAGCTGCGCGGGATAGCGCTTCGCGAAGCCTTCCATGCGCACCATCTTGAGCGCGTCGTTCACGCGCTGGGCGCGCTCGGCAGTGGGCACCTTGCGCACGCCGAGCGGGTAAGCGACATTCTGCTCGACCGTGAGATGCGGAAAGAGCGCGTAGTTCTGGAACACCATGCCGATGTCGCGTTTGTGCGGCGGCACGTTGTTGAGCAGCTTGCCTTCGAGGCGGATTTCGCCGCCGGTGGGAAACTCGAAGCCGGCGAGCATCATCAGGCAGGTGGTCTTGCCCGAGCCGGACGGCCCGAGCAGCGTCAGAAACTCACCTTGATAAATGTCAAGGTCAAGTTGTTTGACGACCAGCGATTCGCCGTCGTAGGTCTTGCGTACGCCGCGAAAGCTGACGATCACATCCGAGGTCTTCATTCGCCCTGTCTCCTTTGCGTGCTCTTTTCCCGGTCCGCCCGCCCCATCTGACGCGATTAAATAAATCCTGTCGCGGGCATTAACCGGAACTGACGTGCGAATTACTATAGATGGTCCCGGCTCTATTCAATGGAGCCATTTCATTATTCCTGATGGAACCACTTGGCCATGGTCATCCTGTCCGAATGGCTCGCGGCGCAACTCGACAAGGAGAGCGCCGAACCCGCCTATCGTCAGCTATTACAGCTCATGCAGCAGGCCATCCTGACGGGGCGGCTCGCGCCCGGCACCAAGCTGCCCAGTTCGCGCATCCTCGCGGTCGACCTCGGCGTGGCCCGCAACACCGTGCTGCACGTCTACGACCAGTTGAGCGCGGAAGGCTACGTGATTTCGACCACGGGCAGCGGCACGTATGTCGCCGACACACGCCCCGACTCGGCCGCCGTCAGTACGCCGACGAGCAATCCCTCGCCGGCGGGCGACTCCGCAGACGAGGACGAGGACGACGCGAGCGGCGCCTCTCCGCGCGGCGACATGTCGATGCGCGGCCAACGGCTCATCGACGAGGCGGGCGTCTCCGCCAGGCAGTGGGGCGCCTTCATGCCGGGCGTGCCCGACGTGGCCGAGTTTCCGGCGCGCACGTGGAGCCGCCTGCAGGCCCGGCTGTGGAAGTCGGCGAATCATGGTTTGCTTACCTACGCGCCCGGCGGCGGCTACCGTCCGCTGCGGCGCGCGCTTTCGGACTACCTGCGCGTGGCGCGCTCGGTGCGCTGCACGCCGGACCAGATCATCATCACTACGGGTATTCACCAATCCATCGATCTCGCCGTGAGGCTGCTCGCCGATCACGGCGACACGGCGTGGGTCGAAGAACCCTGCTACTGGGGCGCGCGCAGTGTGTTGCAGTCCTCGGGATTGAAGCTCGCACCCATTCCCGTCGACGACGAAGGACTCAATCCGCGCGAGCAGGACCTGCGCGACCCGCCGCGCATCGCGCTCGTCACGCCGTCGCATCAATACCCGCTCGGCATGGTGATGAGTCTCGCGCGCCGCCGCACGCTGCTCGAATACGCGCGCCAGCACAAAGTGTGGATCATCGAGGACGACTACGACAGCGAGTTCCGCTACGGCAGCCGGCCGCTCGCCTCGCTCCAGGGTCTCGACGAATCGGACCGCGTAATCTACGTGGGCAGCCTCGGCAAGCTGCTGTTTCCGGGCCTGCGCATCGGCTACATGGTCGTGCCCGAGCGGCTCGCCGCCACGTTCCGCACGGGCGTGGCGGAGCTGTATCGCGAAGGCCAGCTCATGCAGCAGGCCGTGCTCGCCGAATTCATCATGGATGGCTATCTCACTTCGCACGTGCGCCGCATGCGCACGCTCTACGGCGAGCGGCGCCAGCTGCTGATCGACGCAGTGACGCGCCACTTCGGCGATGCGCTGCCGGTCATGGGCGACGAAGCGGGCCTGCACTTCGTGCTCGGTCTGCCCGACCATGCCGACGATCGCGCCGTCGCTACGGCCGCCTACGACGCGGGCGTGATCGTGCGCCCGCTTGCGGCCTACTACAGCGTACGCCAGGACCGCAAAGGATTGCTAACGGGTTACGCGTGCGTACCGCATGAGGAAATCGCGCCGGCCTTTGCGACGCTCGCGCAGGTCATCGAGGAACACGCATTTGCGAGCCCGAAAAAGCTGCGGCGCGCCGGTTAGACCGAAACGCGCCGCTGCATCGAGTCACGCCTTTGCATAGAAGCGCGCCGCTTATTTCAGCCCGAAATCCACCCGCGTCGTCGCGCCCTTGTCGTCGATGCCCTTGGCGTCGAGCTTCGGCGCCACGATGAACACGCGGCTCGGATCGACCTTGCCTTCGAAGTACTGCTGCACCGCCTGCGCGCGGTCCTGAGCGAGGTTGCGCAAGGTGGCGTCGTCAACGGGTGCGTGGTCGGCCAGCGCCTGCTTCATGTCGTCCACGGGCAGCGTCTTCGTGAAGCCGATCATGTTGTGCGGCTTCTTGAAGTCCGCATCCTTGTAGACCTTGGTGAGGTACTTCTCGTACTCCTTGTCGTCCACCTTGACCTGCGAGGTATCGACGCTCTCGCCGTTGCCCACCGTGTCCTTCACCTTCTGAAGCCGCACGAGGCGATCCACGTACTGCTCGCGCAGCGCAGGCGTGTCCACGGCCGGATCGACCCGGCCGATCAGATCGATCTTGATCGAAGGCTTGTCGTCGAGCGCCTTGACGATCGTGTCGAGCTTCTTCTGGTCGGCCTCGGTCAGCGTTGCCGTGCCGGCCGCGAATTCGACATAGCCCAGGTCTTCGCCGCCGCCCCCGAATGCGTTGGCGAGCAGCGTGAACGGCGCGGTCACCGCCTTCGCGATGAGGTTGAGCACCGCCTTCCAGATCAGGCCGCCCAGACTGAACTCAGGGTTCGAGAGCGAGCCCGACACCGGAATGTTCACGTCGATCTCGCCCTTGCGGTTCTTGAGCAGCGAGATCGCGAGCCGCACCGGCAGCCTGGTGGCCGTATCGTTGTCGATGTGATCGCCGAACGTGAGCTGGTCGATGAAGATATGGTTGTTCGCCGTGAGTTCGTCGTTCGCGAGCTGGTAATGCAGATCGACGTTGAGCTTGCCCTTCGTGATCGGATAGCCCGCGTACTTCGCCGAATACGGCGTGAGGTTCGTGAGCTCGATATCGTGCGCGCTCGCTGTGAGGTCGAGCGACGGCTTCTCGATGAGCGGGTTCACCGTGCCCTTGATCGAGAGTGGACCGTTCGCCGCGAGCTTCGCGGAGACATCCACGGGCGCGGGCGTGGTCGACTGCGTGCCGAACGCGCCCACCGTGCCGTGGATCTGCACGAGATCGGCGCTGTAGTTCGGCTTGATGAAGTTGTCGGTGTAGTTCACGCGGCCGTCCTGCAGCACGAGCTCGCCGAAGTGCAGGCGCACCGGGTTCTTCGGCGGCTGCGCGGCCACGACGGTTGCCGGCGCGGAAGCCGGCGCCGGTGCGGAAGCTGTCTGCACCGGCGCGCTCGCCGCCTGCGGCGTGAGCGGCACCGGTTCGCGCGCGCCTGGCTTGCCGCTCGCGTCCTGCGTGAGCGACTGCGCCGCGCCGGTTTGATGCGCAACCACGTCCTTGAGATTGAGCTTGCCTTGCGCGTCGAGCAGCACGCGGCCATAGAAGCCGGCGAAGGTCACGCGGCTCGCGTCCACGTCGGTGCCGCGCGCGTCGTCGTAGTTCGCCTTCAGGTTCGTGAGCGCGAGCGAGCGCCAGCCCGCGAACGGGCCCGACGTGGCCTTGTCGAGCATGCGCACGTCCACGAGCGCCGCGTCGCCGCGATAGTTCGCCTTGAGCGCCTTGCCCTGCTCCACCGAAAGCTGCCCGTTCATGTTGAGCAGCGCGCTCGCGACCACCGCATTGAGCTGATTGCCAAAGTAAGGCTCGAACGCGGCGGCGTCGAGCCGGTTCGCGTCGATCTTCAGCTGCGCCGTGAGCGGCGTCGGGTTGATCTTGCCACTCAGCGCGAGTGTGCCCTTGCGGTTGACGGTCGCCTTCAGGTCGATCGGCAGCGGGTGCCGCAGGTCGTCGCTGATCTGCTGGATCTTCAGGTCGAGCGGCGTGATGGCGAGCTTCACCGGGCGCGGCGTCGAGCTGTCCGTGACGTTGATCGTGCCGTTGTTCAGCGTGAACGTGTCGATCGTGTAGCGCCAGGCCGGCCCCTCCTGCACCGACTTCTGCGCCGCGCGAATCGCCGTGCGCTCGGGCACCGCCTGTTGTTGCGTGGAGGCAAGCTCCGCCAGGCCGATCTTGCCGTCCTTCCTGCGCTCGGCGTTCACCACGAGACCGGTCACATCCACCGAGGCGATTTGGGCCTTGCGCGCGTTGAGGTCGATGCCGCTCACCTGCACCGTCCCCTGGGCGAGTGTGATGGAAGGCGTCGTCGCGCCTGGCTCCGCAAGCTTGAGCGATTCGAGGCCTAGTGTGCTTTGCCCGATTTGTACGGCGGCAGGCTGCTGCGTCCAGTCGGCCTTGAGCGTGGACGTGAGATTGAGCTTGCCGTCGAGGACTTGCGCGCGGCTAACGTTGTCGATATACGGCTGCGCCCGCGGCAAACTCAAGCGCTCGAGCGCGATGTTGGCTTCGGCGTTCTTGCCCGCCAGGCTCACCGTCCCCGACGCCTTGATCGTGCCGCCGTCGTTCGCGTTGGTCGCAAACGTGAACGGCGCGCCGGCCTTGGCGGTCGTCGAGAAGTTGGTCAGCGTGGTGGAGAGCTGCGTGAGTTCGACGTTCACCGGCCGCGCGGGCAGATCGTCAGCAATGTGCACGGTGCCGTTCGTGAGCGCGAGCTGGTGGATCGAGACATCGAGCGGCGCGGGCTTCGCTTGCTCGGGCGCCGCCTGCGCGCTCTGGACAGCCGAGGCGCCCGAGGCCGGCGCGGCGCTCGCCGCCTTGCCCGCGGCCTCGTTTGCGGCCGGCGCGTTGTGTGCGGCCGGCGCGCCCATCAGCTTCTCGACGCTCAGCACGCCTTGCTTGTCGCGCGCGACCCACGCGGTGGGCGCGTCGAGATGGATGTCGTCGAAACGATAGACGTTGCTGAACGGTTCGAGCGAGGCCGCCGCCACGTGCAGGCTGCGCGCGCCGAAGAACGGCGCGTTGGCGTTGTCGGTCGAGTCGAAGTCGTTCAGGTCGGTCGTGCCCGTCACACGCAGCGTGGGCTTCTCGCCCGACATCACGAAATCGAGCTTGAGGTTGGTCGAGAGCTTGCCGCTCTTCACCGTGACGGGCAGCTTGGTGGGCGCGTAGGTGAGCAGCTTCGGCACGTCGAGGTCGGTCAGGCGCAGCTCCACCTCCGACTCGCGCGTCGCGGAAAAGGGCTTGGTCCTGCCGTCGATGGCGAGCGTGCTCGCCCCGTCGATGCGCGCACGCAGCATCGGCTGAACGAAGATATCGGTCTTGGAAGGCAGCGTGGCGATGAACGGAATGCCGAGCGACCAGCGGTCGATCACGTGCTTTTCGTTGAGCAGGCGATCGTCGAAGGTGATCTGGCCGTTCTCGATGCGGATGTTTGAAACCGAAAATGGCGTGGGCTTGCTGCTGGGTTTCGAGGGTGTCGAGAACTTCTCGATGAGGTCCGAGAAGTTGAAATGCTGCGCGTCGAGCCGCACGATCGTGGCGCGCGGCGAGTCGAGCCGCAGTTCGTCGACGATGGGCGCCGCGCGAAAGATCGACGACCACGACGCCTGCACGACGGCGCGCGAGACATCGAAGAAGTCGCCATTGCCGCCGCGCTCGCCGATATGCACGCGGTCCGCTTCGAGACGCAGCGTGTACGGATTGAGCGCGATGCGGCCGATCGTGACGGGCCGGTCGAGCTGCTTGCTCAACTGCTGCTCGGCAACGTGGCGAATGATCGGCGGCGCGGCAAAGAAGCCGACCAGGCCGAACACAATCAGAAAGATGAGGACGCCCGTGAGGATGTGCCGGGTGCGGGGCGCACGCGCGACCGCGCGCACCGATTGCAAGGAAGAGTTGAGCGACGCTTTGTTGAGGCTTGCCATGCTTGCTTGCGGATGAGGCGGCAACAGGCCCGCCGCGGGATGTGGGTCTGATGTCGGAAATCCGGGGATGCCGACAGCCGGAAGTATAGGTCCGATAGAAGATCGGACAGCGGGAAAACGCCGCCCGCGGCGCAGGTATTGCGCAACAAGAAGTAACAGCGCAAAGACGATGGCCCGGCGAATGCGGGGAGTCCGTCGCGCGTGTTGCGCGACGCATGAAAGCGCGGGCGGAGAAGCCGGGCGTGGCGCGCTCGAACGGGCTTATGCGGCGCAAAAAAAACGTTGGCGGGACAGCGGCCCGCCAACGCCTGGTTCAGCCCGGTTCAGCCATTACTGCCGCTCGACGGCGGGCGGCTGCCAGCTGCCATCGGTCGCCTGCGGCTTGGCGGCGTAGAGACGCATCACGAGCCGGAAGTCGCCATGCGGCGCCGGCACCCAGTTCGCGCCGCCGCGCGGCCGCTCGGCGCTCACCTGCACGTCGAGCGAGCCGTCGCGATTGCGCCGTGCGCCGCTGCGGTCGCCGAACGCCACGCGCACGGGCGCATCGGCATCGAGCGCGCCGTCGGTCGTATAGGCCGTGATCGACCAGAAGCCGCGCACCGGCGGCAACTGCTTCGCCGTGAAGTGGATCGTGTAGCGGTTCGCGCCGTTGAGCGCATGACCGTCGCTGTCCTGGCTCACGCGGGCGCGCACTTCGTCGCGGGTCGTCGGCAGGCCCGGCGACGTGTACGCCGCGTAGGCGCGCAGCGAGTAGTCGGGGCCGTAGTTGCCCGCGTCGTCGCCCACCCAGAGCCAGCCGTTGCCCGCCAGCAGGTTGGGCGGCGGCGTCGCGGCGCGTGTGCGCCCATCGGCGAGACCGGCCTTGACGACCGCGGCGTCCTTCGCGCCCGCGGGCAGCTGCGCCGGGTCGCCCGGGTGTACGCCGATGTCGCCGAGAATCTTGAGCGCGTGCGCGTCGTCCGCCGTGGGCGGGTTGTCTTCCAGCGCCAGGGCGAGCCGGTCGAAGAAACCGTGCGCGTCGAGCGCCGCGACCTGGGCGGACGGCGTGCCCGGCGCCGCCGGATCGCCGCTCTGCGTAGCGCCGCTCGGCTCGTTGCCGCGGCCGCCGCGCGCGCCGGCCTTGCCGCGCGCGCTGCGCTCGTCCCAGCCGGACAGCGCCGTGACCTGCAGGCCGTGCTGCAGCCGCCGTACGGCCGCGAGGTCGGCGCCGCCGCGCGTCTGGATGCGCGCGAGGAACCACACGTAGCGCGTCGACACGTCGACGCGCTTCACGCGCGCAGGCAGCGTGCCCTTCCAGCCGGCCGGAACAAATGCAATCGTTTGCGCTTTCAGACCGCTGACACGTTCACCGGTCTGCGCGGCGGCCGTCGACCAGACGACGTTCGTCCACATGTCGAGCGCGCGTGCGTCCATGTAGCGGCCATGCGTGTCGGGCAGCGTGACGAGCACCGGCTCGCTCGAAACGTCGAGCCAGCCGCTGGAAGTCAGCGTGTCGAGGTTGGGTTCGGGCGGGCTCGAGGCCCCGACGGGCGGCAACGACTGCGCGTGGCGCAGCGTGTTCGGCGCGGCCTGGCCGGGTCCGCTGCCGGTGGCGGCTTCGCGCGCCACGTCCATCAGCACGAGCGGATAGCCGAACACATAGGAGTCGGAGACTTCGTCCTTCATCCAGCCGTTGCTCTTCGGCGCAACGTCGCCCGGCGCCGAGGCGCATCCGGCAATCAGGGCAAGGCAGGCAAGCGCAGAGCAGCTACGGTACGTAGAGAATGCTCGATGTATTGTTGTCATTTGTTGGTTGTATTCGGTGCGGGCGGTCCATGAAGTGACGTCGACCGGCTGGCCACTCCGCGCGCGGGCCCCCCCAGGGCCGTAGTCTGCGCGCGGCAAGGCGCCAATGCCGCCGGTTGGTATCGTATCGCTCGCGCATGGGCCTGAAAAGACTGTGGCGTGGAATATTGCCTTACAGGCGGAGAGCTTGCGCTCAGGACTTCCCTCTGAAACGAAAGAGGCGTAGTGTCGCGCCCCTTGACCTTCCCATGATGGGAACGTAGATACTGCGTAACATCGATGACAGCCAGTGCTCGCACCCCATCATGAATGAACCCCTCGTTGCAGAACGCACCGATACCGCCGTGGCCGAACTCGAAGTCCACGGCATGACGTGCGCCTCGTGCGCCATGCGCGTCGAGAAAGCGCTTGCAAAGGTCCCGGGTGTCACGCGCGCCTCGGTCAACCTCGCCACGGAAAAGGCCACCGTCGAGGCCAGCGGCGGCGTCGCGCCCGCCGCGCTCGTCGCCGCGGTCGAAAAGGCCGGCTATGAAGCCGTGCCTGTCGCCACGGAAGCCACCACGCTCGCCATCGGCGGGATGACTTGCGCGTCGTGCGCGAACCGCGTCGAGAAGGCGCTCGCGCGCGTGCCCGGCGTGGCCGGCGTCAGCGTCAACCTCGCCACCGAGCAGGCCACCGTAAACACGCGCTCGCCGCTCACGGGCGAATTGCAGGACCTGCTCGTCGCCGCCGTCAAGAAAGCCGGCTACGAAGCCACGCCGCTCGCCGCCGACGAAGACGCCGCCACCCCGGCGAAAAGCGCTGCCGCCGGCGACGAGGCGCGCCGCGAATGGCGCGCCGTGCTGATTTCGGCCGTGCTCACGGCCCCGCTCATGCTGCCGATGTTCGGCCACTGGCTCGGCCTCGACTGGATGCTGCCCGCCGCGGCACAGCTGGCGCTCGCGAGCGTCGTGCAGTTCGTGTTCGGCGCGCGCTTCTACCGCGCCGCGTGGAAGGCCGTGCGCGCCGGCGCCGGCAACATGGATCTGCTGGTCGCGCTCGGCACTTCGGCCGCGTACGGCGCGAGCGTCTATGCGATGCTCGCGCACCCCGGCGACATGGCGCACCTGTATTTCGAGGCTTCTGCGGTGGTCATCACGCTGGTGCGCTTCGGCAAGTGGCTCGAAGCGCGCGCGAAGCGCCAGACTACCGACGCGATCCGCGCCCTCAATGCGCTGCGGCCCGATCGCGCGCGCATCCGTGTCGATGGCGCAAATGGCGCCAACGCAGAGGAGCGTGAAGTCCCGCTCGCTCAGGTTCGCGTCGGCACCGTGGTGGTCGTGCGCCCCGGCGAGCGCCTGCCTGTGGACGGCGTCGTGCTCGAAGGGCGCAGCCACATCGACGAATCGCTCATCACGGGCGAAAGCCTGCCGGTGCCGAAAGCGCCCGACGATCCCGTCACGGCCGGCTCGATCAACGGCGAAGGCGCGATCGCCGTGCGCACCACGGCTATCGGCGCGGAAACCACGCTCGCGCGCATCATTCGTCTCGTCGAAAGCGCGCAGGCCGAAAAAGCGCCGATCCAGCGTCTCGTCGACCGCGTGAGCGCCGTGTTCGTCCCCGCGATTCTCGTGATCGCCGCCATCACGCTGGGCGGCTGGCTGTTCGCGGGCGCGAGCGCCGAAACGGCGATCCTCAACGCCGTGGCCGTGCTCGTGATCGCCTGCCCGTGCGCACTCGGCCTCGCCACGCCTGCCGCGATCATGGCCGGGACCGGCGTGGCCGCGCGCCACGGCGTACTCATCAAGGACGCCGAAGCATTGGAGACTGCCCACAACGTGAGCGTGGTCGCCTTCGACAAGACCGGCACGCTCACGCTCGGCCAGCCCTCGCTCACCGCGTTCGAAGCGGCCGAAGGACTCGTGCGCGGCGAGGCGCTCGCGCTCGCCGCCGCCGTACAGCGGCACAGCGATCACCCGCTCGCGAAGGCCGTGGTGCAGGCGTATGAAGCGCAGGCCCAGGCGCCGGGCGCCCTGGCCGTCGCCGTTCATGCGCGTGCGGTGCCCGGGCGCGGCGTGGAGGCCGAAGTGAACGGCCGGCGCCTCGCCATCGGCAGCGGCCGCTGGCTCGACGAACTGGCGCTCGCCGTGCCGCCCGCGCTCGCGGCCCGCGCGCGTCCGCTCGAAGAGGCGGGCAATACGGTGTCGTGGCTCTTCGAACCGCACGGCGGCGTGCTCGCCCTGCTCGCTTTCGGCGACACCGTGAAGCCCACGGCGCGCGAAGCCATTGCGAGCCTCGAGGCGATGGGCATCCGCAGCGTGCTGGTGACCGGCGACAACGCGGGCAGCGCCGCGGCCGTGGCTGCGCAGCTCGGCATCGGCGAAGTCCACGCGCAGGTGCTGCCCGACGACAAGGCACGCACGATCCGCGACCTCAAGATCAGGAGCGGCGGCATCGTCGCGATGGCCGGCGACGGCATCAACGACGCGCCGGCGCTCGCCGCCGCCGACATCGGCATCGCCATGGCCACGGGCACCGACGTCGCCATGCACGCGGCAGGCATCACGCTCATGCGCGGCGACCCCGCGCTCGTTGCCGCCGCAATCGATATTTCGCGGCGCACGTGGCGCAAGATCCAGCAGAACCTGTTCTGGGCGTTCTTCTACAACCTGATCGGCATTCCGCTCGCGGCCTTCGGCCTGCTCAACCCCATGCTCGCGGGCGCGGCCATGGCGTTTTCCAGCGTGAGCGTCGTGACCAACGCGCTCTTGCTCAGAACGTGGCGGGGCCGCCGCTGACGGCCGCGCAGAGGATTGCACAGCGCGAGCGACGTATCGCGATAAACATAACGAAAGGGCGCTTGATGCGCCCTTTCTTTGTGGCGATGTTATTTAGGGTTCCGAAATATCCCACAATCTGCACACCGAAATGGCGTAATCCATCGGTAATCTTTACGCGATTGTAAGGTTTTTCGGTTCTAGCCCTAAAGGATCGCGCGCGCGCGCCGTAATGCGTCATGCCAGCGCCTCGAAGGCGCAGGTTCCTTCTTTACAAGCTCTTTCCGGAACCGAATTCATGCTTTCACGCTTATCAAGCCGCGCGAGCGTCGGCGTGCGCCTCGCCTTGCTATCGTGCGTGCTCGTCGCAGCCATATTTGCAGCCTTCACGTGGGCGATCACGCATTCGGCGGCAACGCAGGTCGGCGAACAGGTGCGCTCGCGCATTGCCGAAAAGGATCAGGCGGTCGCCTCGTCGATCTCGCTCATCAACGGCGCGCTCGAAGCCGAAGTCGACCGCGCCATGCAGCTCTTCGAGAGCTTCCTGCCCGGCGCCTTCACGCTCGACCCCACGCAGACAGTCGACATTGGCGGCAAGGCCACGCCGGTCTTCAAGTCCGGCGACCACGTGCTGAACCTGGACTTCACAATCCCCGACCAGTTCCTCGCACGCAGCGGTGAAATCGCTACCGTTTTCGCGCGCAGCGGCGACGACTTCGTGCGCGTGACCACCTCGCTCAAAAAGCAGGACGGCTCGCGCGCGATCGGCACGCTGCTCGACCGCAAGGGCCCCGCGTATGGCCCGGTGATGGCCAACCGCACCTATACCGGCCTCGCCCAGTTGTTCGGCAAGCAGTACATCACGCAGTACAAGCCGATTCTCGACGCGAGCGGCCACGTGATCGGCGCGCTGTTCGTCGGCGTGGACGTGGGCGCGCAGATCGATGCGCTCAAGAGCGAAATCGCCAAGCTCAAGATCGGCGAGAGCGGCTATTACTTCGTGATGGATGCTTCGAACGGCCCGACGCGCGGCACCTTCCTCGTGCACCCGAGCGCCGTCGGCAAACACTACGACGACGCCGACGCGCCCTGGTCGCGCATGCTCGAAGCGCGCGAAGGCACGCTCGACTACACCTCCGCCGACTCGACGCGCGGCGAGGGCGACGCACGCGCGAAGTTCGTCTCGTTCGTGAGCGTGCCGCAGTGGCAATGGCTCGTGGGCGGCGTGGCCGTGCGCGACGAGATCATGTCGGAGGTGAACGCCACGCGCGACCGCTTTGCGGCCATCGGCCTCGTGCTGGTCGCGCTGTTCGCGGCGCTGTCGATCTACGCGGCGCGCCGCCTCGTGAGCCGGCCGCTCGACGCCGCCGCGCAAGCCGCCGGCCAGCTCGCCGCGGGCGACCTCACGGTGCGCATCGGCAACGACAGCCGCAACGGCATCGGCAATGGCAATGGCAGTGCCGCAAACGCGCAGGGCGCGGCGGGCGCCGACGAGATCGGCCGCCTCACGCGCGCCATCGACGGCATCGGCGTGGGCCTTGCGCAGATCGTCGCGCAGGTGCGCAGCGCCACGGCGCAGATGAGCGAGGACACCTCGCGCATCGCGCAGGGCAGCGGCGAGATCGCTTCGCGCATCGCGAGCCAGGCGAGCAGCCTGGAGGAGACGGCGGCGAGCATGGAGGAACTGACCTCGACCGTGCAGCAGAATGCCGATCACGCGACGCGCGCCAACACCGTGGTAACGAGCGCAGCCGAAGCCGCGCTCGACGGCGGGCGCGCCGTGAGCCGCGTCGTGGAAACGATGAACGACATCAGCCGCGCATCGCAGAAGATCGCCGAGATCACGGGCGTGATCGACGGCATCGCGTTCCAGACCAACATTCTCGCGCTCAACGCGGCCGTGGAAGCGGCGCGGGCAGGCGAGCACGGCAAGGGCTTCGCGGTGGTCGCGAGCGAAGTGCGCGCGCTCGCGCAGCGCAGCGCGGCGGCCGCGAAGGAAATCTCGGCGCTGATCACCGAGTCGTCGTCGACGGTCGAGACGGGCTACCGCATTGCCGGCGAAGCGAGCACGACCATGCGCGGCATCGTCGCGCGCGTGGATGAAGTGCGCTCGATCATCGGCGAAATCAGCGTGGCCTCGCGCGAACAGTCGGGCGGCATCGAGCAGGTCAATATCGCGGTTTCGCAGATCGGCGCGGCGACGCAGCAGAACGCCGCGCTGGTGGGCGACGCCGAGCGCGCCGCCGCCGCGCTCAACGATCATGCGGCAGCGCTCACCGAACTCGTTTCCGTGTTCAAGGTGCGCGAGTAACGCACGCGTAGCACCTTCAGGGCATGATTCGCAGTGCCCAACAAATTAAAAAGGCAGCGTCACGAGACGCTGCCTTTTTTGTTAAAGGCACGACGCCCCGCTCATTGCCCCTGCTGCGGTTGGGCCACGGGCGGCGTGTAGCTGGCGCTCGCGCCCGGCGTGTCAGGGTCCGCCTCGTCGGGCGTCGGGGTCGGCGCAAGCGCCGGCGCCTGCGCCGGATACGAGGGCTGCGGGGCAAGCGCCGCCGGCGCGCTGGACGGCCCGATGATCGGCGGCAGGCCCATGATCGCGCGCGCCGCGGATTCCGCGGCTGCCGCCGAAGCGGCAGACGGTGCCGATGCCTCCGCAGGCGCCGACGCCCCCGCCTCCGAGGCCGCAGCCGGCACGGAGGCCGGTGCCGGCGCGCTCACGCGCGGCGGCGGCGCATGCCGCACCGGCGGGGCCGCAGGCGGCGCTTCGTGCTTGCCGAACAGCTTGTCCATCCACGCCCGCAGGTTCTCGCGGAAGGTTTCGAACGCGCCCGGCGTCACCTCGGTGTTGAAGCGCGCACGCGGATCGACGAGGCGCGAGCGCTGCGCGCGCTGGAAGAAGTCGCCGACGATCGGCAGCGCGCTGCGCGCGCCCTGCCCCCAGTAGTCGTCGAGCGTCACGCGGCCGTCGTCGAAGCCCACCCACGCGCCCGCCACGAGTTGCGGGTCCATCAGGATGAACCAGCCGTCCGTGTTGCCCTGGGTCGTGCCGGTCTTGCCCGCCACGTCGCCGCGAATGCCGAAGCGCGAGCGGATGGCCGCACCCGTGCCGCGGTTCACGACGTCACGCATCGTGTCGAGCAGCGTGCGGTCCGCCTCTGCCGAAAGCGCCCGCTCGGGCGAAGCGCTCTCGAACTGCGCGAGCACGTTGCCCTTGTGGTCCTCGATACTCGTGACCATGCGCGGTTCGAGATACTCGCCGTCGTTGGCGATGGTGCTGTACGCGGAGACCATCTCCTTCAACGTGACCGGGCTCGTGCCGAGCGCGAGCGACGGCACCGGGTCGAGCTGGCTGTCGCGCACGCCCATCGCGCGCGCGAGCCGCGCGACCTTGTCCGGGCCCACCGTCTGCATCAGTTGCGCGGTGATGCGGTTGCGCGAGAACGCGATCGCGTCGCGCAGCGTCATCGGGCGATTGCTCGCCGGCACGTCGTCGGTCGGCTTCCAGATTTCGCCGCCCGCCAGCGGAATCTCCACCGGCTGGTCGATGAACGTGTCGCTCGGCTTCGCGCCCGCCGCGTAGGCCGCGCCGTACACGAACGGCTTGAACGTCGAGCCCGGCTGACGGCGCGCCTGCTGCACGTGGTCGAACGGTTCGTCGGTGAAGTCGCGGCTGCCCACCCACGCCTTGATCTGCCCGTTGCGCGGGTCGATGGCGAGGAAGCCCGCCTCCACCGCGGTCTTGCTCTTGCAGAGGTTGCGCATGAAGGTGCGGTCGCCAGCGAGTTGCTTGAGCGCGTCGGCGTCGTTCGCACCGGCGTCGCGAGCGCTCTTGTAGTCCTGCGTTTCGCGCATGAAGGTCGCGAACAGGTCGTTGCCGGCCACGCAGCCGTTGCGTCCGCTCCATGCGCCGTTGGCGATGCCCTGCAGCTGGTTCGTGTGCTGGCGCAGCGCGGCGGTGGCCATCTGCTGGAGGCGCGAATCGATCGTGGTGCGCACCACGAGGCCATCCGAATAAATGTTGTAGTCGTTGCGGTCGGCCCAGGAAATCAGCCATTTGCGCAGCTGCAGCGCGAAGTGCGGCGCGGGGCCGGGCGGCTCGGTCTGACGCTCGAAGTCGAGGCGCAGCGGCTTCTTCGAGAGCGTGGCGTACTGGGCCTCGCTGAGCTTGCCGTACTTCACCATCTGGCCGAGCACCGTGTTGCGCCGCGCGAGCGCGCGCTCGGGGTTGATCACCGGGTTGTAGTAGGCGTTGCCCTTGAGCATGCCGGTGAGCGTCGCGGCTTGCAGGATGTCGAGCTGATCGGCCGAAACGCCGAAGTAGGTGCGCGCCGCCATCTCGATGCCGTAGGCGTTGTAGAGGAACGGCACCGTGTTCAGATACGTCTCGAGAATCTGCTGCTTGCTGTACACCGCCTCGATCTTGAACGCCGTGATCGCTTCCTTGATCTTGCGCGTGAGCGTGGGCGCGCGGCCGATTTCATCGGGATAAAGATTGCGCGCGAGTTGCTGCGTGATGGTCGAGCCGCCCTGGCGCTCGCCCGAGAACGTGTGCAGCGCCGCGCCCGCCGTGCGCTTGAAGTCGATGCCGTGGTGCTCGTAGAAACGGTGATCCTCGGTGGAGATCAGCGCATCGACCATGTGCGGCGAGATCTGTGCGAGCGGCACCCATTCGCGGTTCGAGGGCTTGAACTCGGCGAGCACCTTGCCGTCGGCGGAAAGAATCTGGGCCGGTTCGTCCACCCGCGCCTTGCGGATGTCGCCAATGCTCGGCGTGAACGGAATCAGCACAAGCACGTAGAGCAGGACGAGCGCCGGCACCGCGCCAATCGTCATGAGGACGCCGCGCCGCGTGGGATGCCGCAGGTGGTGCAGCGCGCGCGCGCCGAGCGAGCGGGCAAGCGCGCCAAGCCGCGCGGCGGCGGGCTTCAGGCGGGAAAAAGACATCGCGATTCGATCGCGGATCAACGGCACGTAACGCTTCACGCGGCAGGTAGGGTCGGCTGGCAAAGCGTGCATCGTACCAAACTCGCCGGTCGCCCTCGCCGGTCGCCCACGCCGGTCGCCCCTTTCTTCGCATGTCCGGCATGAACGGGAACGAGGCTAAAGGGCTCGAGATGATCAAGCCGGCACGACGACGCCCGCCTACCCGCGAGTTCGACGAGAAGGAAATGCGAAGCTTGCCGAACAAGGCCGGCATTCCTCCATCGCGACTGGATAGCTCGTGCCCTGCCTCGCCTGCACATGAAAAAGGCCCGCCGAGGCGGCGGGCCAATGACTTACCTTGTAGCAGACTGCGATATCCACTGACTGCCTCGCAGTCCTGCTGCAACGATCCACCCCCGACCGCCGCAGGATGGGGTTCTAATGGACGCTTAGAAGCGGGTCAGCATGCCGACCGCGCCCATCACCTGATTGCTCGTCCCCGAGAAACCACCGGCGTTGTACATCACTGCGACGTTGTTGCCACCGATCGCGTGCTGGTACATCGCTTCACCGTAAATTTCCGTGCGCTTCGACAGCGAGTAGCGCGCAATCGCGTTGACCTGGTTCCACTTCGGATCGGAGCTGACGTTCGACTTGCTCACGCCGTTCAGATGACCGTCCGTGAAAGTATCCATGAGGCCGAGATTCAGCGCCGGCGTGAGTGCGTACTTGACGTTCAGTTCATAGTTGTCGAAGTGCGTCGAACCGCTCGCCGCGTTCAGGCCGAACGCGGACGTGTTCTGGTACTGGCTGTGCGTATAGACGAAGTTGACCGCCGCCGGGCCGAACGTATAGCCGACGCCTGCACCGACTGTGCGCTGCACATCCGCCGTCAGGTTGCCGCCACCCGCGGTCGACTTGAACTCGCTCGGGTCAGCCGCAACGTTCTGATTTACCGCGCCCGACGGACTGCTCGCCGCCGCCGAGCCGTTGATCTGGAGGTAGGCCGCGGCCAGTCGCAGCGGGCCGTTGTTGTAGCTCGCACCGGCGCTGTACGCACGATCGACGGCGAAACTGGTGCTGTTGCTGAAGGCGTACATGCCGCCGAACTTGAAGCCGGCGTAGTCGATACTCGAGAACTTCACCGAGTTGCTGAAGCGGACCGTATGTTGCAGGTTGTCGTTGTCGTACACGTGCGCGAAGCCCGCGTCGCCGAACGTGCCCGCGGTGCCTGACAGCGGCGCCACGTAGTCGACCATCGAGTCATACTGGCGGCCCATCGTGAGGGTGCCGTATTGATCGGTGCTCAGGCCGACGAACGCTTGACGGCCGAACATGCGGCCGCCCTGGCCGAGCGCGCCGTTGTTCACGTTGAAGCCGTTTTCGAGCACGAAGATAGCCTTGAGACCGCCGCCGAGATCTTCCGCACCGCGCAGGCCGAAGCGGCTGCCGCTGATATTGCCGCTTGCAAGTGCGACGCGGCCGCTACCGTGGCCGGGCAGGCCATTCTGAGTGGTGGCAACGTTGTTCGTATAGGCGATGCCCGCGTCGACCAGGCCGTAGAGGGTGACCGAGCTCTGCGCGTGGGCAGCGGACGCCGCAAACGCTGCGCAAACGGCAGCGGCAATGGAAACTTTCTTCATGGGATAGCCCGTGTTTGCTTGAGATGGAAGGAAACGCGGCGCTAGTTTAGAAGCGCAAAAGCCGGCCCGCTAAGAACGGTTTCTTCCTGGGATTGGCATAATCTTTCACAAAATTGCAGCAATTGCGCTGCGATGCGGCCTTGGGCGCGTGCGGCGAAATCAATAACGAGCCTTGATGTGTTGCTTGAGTTGCACGCCCGCAACAGCAATCCCTGGCCCAATGGGTGTAGCCAGTCACAGGCGGGTGAATTGCTCGCGTTCGATGCGCGCGTCACAACGCCAGCGAGAGCGCGATAGACACCCACACCGCGGCCGCACCGCAAAGAAAGGCACGGCGCGCCATCAGAAAGCGCGACTCGTCGTTGGGCTTCGCGGGCGAAGTGGCGAGCCAGGGCACGCTGCCGAGGCAGGCGAAGCCCGCGAGCGCGATGCCGACGACCACCCGGTCGCCAATGCGCCAGGCCGAAGGCTCGTGCAGCCCCCAGTAGCCCAGCGCGATCATGCCGATCGAAAACATCGTCGAGGCGGCTGAGCTGAGCGCCACCACCGATCCTGTCGGAGATTGCATGAGTTGCCTCCTTGCGCGCCTCGCGCTGTCGGCCATTATCGGCGGGCGGACAGGACGCGGCAACGCCGCGCCCCGTTGATCCCGAAGCGCACGCCCGCAGCGGCTTACGCGCCCGGCCGCACCATCTGGAACATCTCGCCGATCTGTGCGTAGTCGGCGCGATAGCCCGCGCGCATCACGGGCTGGGCGGCGTGCGTGTCGAACAGGCCGTCCTTCAGGAATTCCTCGCGAATGTGCACACCCACCACCTGCCCGAGCGCGAGCCAGTTGTCCATGGGCGCGCCATCGAGCGTGTTGAGCCGCACGACTTTCAGCAGCTTGCATTCGAGCGCGGCCGGCGACTCGGCCACGTGCGGCACCGCCACGCTGCGGCCCGGCGCGGCCGTGAGGCCGGCGAGCGCGAATTCGTCGACGTCGGCGGCGACCGGCGCGGAGGTGCGGTTCATCTGCAGCGCCAGCGCCTTCGACGTGAGATTCCAGACGAACTCTCCGGTCTCTTCGATATTGCTGATGCTGTCTTTGCGGCCTTCGCTGCAGAACCCGATGATCGGTGGAAACGTGGCGAACGCGCCGAAGAAGCTGTAGGGCGCGAGATTGAGCGCGCCGCTTTTCGCGCGGCTGGAGATCCAGCCGATCACGCGTGGCGCGACGATCGCCTTGAATGGATCGTGCGGCAGGCCATGGCCCTGGGCGGGGTCGTAGAAGTAGGTATTGGACATGATGAGGCGTAGCGATTTCGAAGCGGCATCACTATGACACGAGCCGCGCGCGGCTGCCGTCACGCGAGGCGAAACGGCTTCGGCTTGCAGCCGCCCCAAACGCAGCAAGGCCGGCTCTCTTGCGAGAGCCGGCCTTGCTTGAAGACCTGGCGGTCTGACCGGAGAAACGCGTTGGACGGCGCGCGCCGCCCGAAGCGCCTCAGCTTCGATCAGTCACGCGGCATGCCGAACGGCATGTAGTGCGAACGGCGAACGCGCTCGGCTTCGCGGTGGCGCGCTTCGTACGAGTATTCCGAATCCATCGGCAGATACGGCGACGCGAAGAGGTCGCTTACCTTTTGGAACAGGGCAAAGATGAAGCTCATGGCGACTCCCAGTTAGGCTGCAATTCAGGGTTTTCCCTTAAGACAGAACGAATTATAGGGTTTTCCCTAGGGCAACGCTAGTGCAGCGCAGCAAAAAATCTGCGACGCGCCGTCGCACAGGGTCGAGCGCAATCAATGCGTTGCAGCAATACAACGCTTCGAGATTTCGGATACAGGGGCGGGATCGCCGGACGAAGCCGGTCAGCGCGTGGCTTTCTGGGCGCTTTTCGCGTGAGCCGTATGCGGGGCATGCGCCGCGGCACGGCGTGCGGGGGCCGGCGATGCCTTGGCGGGGGCGGCCCTGGACGACATGCGTGCGGGCGCCGCCGCCGGGGTTTCCGCGGCGGCGGTCGCGGCCGCAGCAGCTGCGGCGGCCGCCGCGGTTTGCGCGGCCACGCGCTGCGACAGGTCGTCGAGCGTGGACTGCTGCTTCAGGATGAACTGCTCGAGGCGCGCCTCGTCGGCGCGGGATTCGTTTGCGAGGCTGTCGAGCCGCACCGACTGCGCAATGCCGAAACCGACCGATGCGAGCACCGCCACCGAAGCAGCGGCGAGCACCCACTTTTGTTGCCGCGACGAGGCGACTGCCATGCGGCGCTGCTCGGCGAGCGCGCCCTGGAGCGCGTCGAGGCGCTGCGCGAGCGTGTCCGGCTCGGTGGCAGCCTGCGCCGCTTCGGACGCGAACCCAATGGGCTCCACGCGCTCGGCAGGGCCGGCGGCAAACGACGGCTCGGCGACAAAGGCTGCGCCAGCCGGTTCCTGGACCGCTCCAACGCCCGGCTCCGCCGCCTCGGCCACGGCAGGCGTCGCGGCACGTTTCGCCCGCGGCGCGCGGCGCGCGGTCGTTGCAGCCGCAACAGGGCTCGCCGCGCTGGCTTCGTCGACGGGCGCCGCCACCGCTTGAGTGGACTCGGGACTTTCGAAGCCGCTCAGCGTGCCCTGGCGCACAGGGGCATCCGCTTCGGCAACGGCGGCGAGTTCCTCGCCGGCAAGCGCGTGCGGAGCGTCGGATTCGACAGCAAGCGGGGATTCAGTCACGTCGGACGACGCAGACGTCGCGCGGGGCTGCCACGGCGCGTTGCGTTCGGGATGCGAAGAGCTCAAGGATGCGGTATCTGCGTAATCAGCCATGGGTCAGCGATGCGGTTCGCGTCGCGCGCCGGCCGGTCACGGCCGCTTGGCGACGTCCTCGTGTTCTGGTTCGAACGCGCATTGTCGCATGCCGGAACGCGCGGCCAGGGGCTCTGCCCCGACTTACCCAGCCGGCATCGATCCGGCGCCCCGCGCAGTCAACCCGCTGCGCCGTCCTCGCGAAAGTCCTTCACGTCGGGCAGGCGGCGCAGCGTCGCGCAAATCGCCTCGTATTCCGTCGACGACACGCGGCTCAGCGTGATCATCACCTCGTCCAGCTCGGGCGAGTCGTCGCTCTGCTGCACGACGAACTGCTTCACGCGCGGGCTCGACGTGCCGAGCGCGTCGTGCAGCGAGTGAAACGTGAGCGCGCCGCGGCTCACCAGCAGCGTGAGCTGGCGTCGCTGCCGGAACGTGATGAAGCGCCGCTCGAGCGGCTTGATGCCCGCGAGGATGATGAGAATGATGACGGTCGCGGCAATCGCGCCCGTATAGAGCCCGCCGCCCACCGCGAGGCCCACGGCCGCGACCGACCAGAGGCTCGCCGCCGTCGTGAGGCCGCGCACGATCTCGCCGCGCAGCAGGATCGAGCCCGCGCCGAGAAAGCCGATGCCCGAGACGACCTGCGCCGCCATCCGCGAAGGATCGAGCACGACGTGGTCGTCCTTGAGGACGTCGGCGAAACCGTACGCCGAGACGAGCATGATGAGCGCCGAGCCCACGCTCACGAGCATATGGGTGCGCAGCCCCGCCGCCCACGAAAGCCGCTCGCGCTCGAAGCCGATCACGCTGCCGAGCAGCGCGGCCAGCACCAGGCGCGCAATGAGTTCCCAGTTTCCGATCATTGTTATTACCCTCCGGGTCTTGTTGTCGTGGGCAAACGCGCTGCGGCGGGCCGGAATGTCCGTGCCATGCGCGAATGCGTACAATCGCCGGCATTGCTCTTTTGATGCGACGCGCTTCGCCGCACCTTTACGCCATGAACACACCTACGAGCGCAGCCAGCCTGCGCGAGCATTTCGACCGCGTCGTCCTGCCGATGTGGCGCGGCCCGGGCTTCAATGCCGAACTGCGCCTGCCCTACGAGGCGCTCGATGCGGCCGGCGCGCAGCCGCTGCCCGTCACGCGCTACCGCGCGATGGCGTGCGCCCGCCAGCTCTTCGTCTTCTCCCAGGCCGGCGACGCCGCGCACGCGCAAACGCTCTTCGAAACCCTGCGCCACACTTATCGGGACCCGCAGCACGGCGGATGGTTCTATAGCGTCGACGCAGCCGGCGCGCCGCTCGACACCACCAAGGATCTCTACACGCACGCCTTCGTGGTGTTCGCCACCGCGGCCTACGGCCAGCGCTTCGGCGCGGCCGAGGCGCTCGACGTCGCGCGCGAAACGTCCGCGCTGATCGTCGACCGCTTCGCGGCCCGCGACGGCCTGCTCAACGCGGCGCTCGACGCGTCCTTCGCGAGCGTCACCGGCGGCCCGCTGCAGAATCCGCTCATGCACCTCACCGAAGCCTGGCTCGCGGCGAGCGAAGCGACCGGCGACAGCGCGTTCGACACGGCGATCACGCGTCTCGTCGAGGCGCTCGCACGCGGCTTCCTGCACGCGCCGACGGGTTGCATCGCCGAATTGCCGATCGGCGCGGCGGACAACCGCCTCGAGCCCGGACATCAGTTCGAATGGTTCTGGCTGGCAACGCGCGCAGGCGCGCGGCTGGGCGCATCAGGACTGGACGAAGCGCTCGCGCGCGCCTTCGTCTTTGCACAGAGGCACGGCGTGGACCCGGAAACGGGCGCCGTGGCGGCCGCGCTCGACGAGCAGGGCCGGGTCATTGATGCGACGCAGCGCATCTGGGCGCAAACGGAATACCTGCGCGCGCTCGCCACGCACGGCGACGCCGCAGTGCGCGCCGCGCTCGCGCCGCAGATCGGCCGTTTCGCGCCGCGCTTTCTCACGCCGCAGGGCTGGGTGGAATGCCGCAGCGCAAACGGCGACGTGGCGCGCGCGGACATGCCGTCCACGACGCCGTATCACCTCTTGACGGCCTACCAGGGCATGGGCGTCTGAGGCGCAATAGCGCGAAGCGCCGAGGCAGGCGGGCGCAAGCCCGCCAGCCGGAGCGATAAAGCCGTTCCGGCAGTTCAAGCCCATTCAGGCCGCCAGCACCGCCGGCGAAATCTCGAACGCCGCCACAGCCTCGGAAAGCTGGCGCGTCTGCTGATGCAACGAAGCCGCGGCAGCCGCGGCCTCCTCGACGAGCGCCGCGTTCTGCTGGGTCATCTGGTCCATCTGCGAAACGGCCTGATTCACCTGATCAATGCCCGTGCTCTGCTCGAGCGACGAGGCGCTGATCCCCGCCATCATCTGCGTGGCCCGCGAGATCGAGTTCGACACCTCGCGCATCGACTCGCCTGCGCGCTCCACCAGCTCCGAGCCGCCGCGGATCTGCGACACCGACTCGCTGATCAGCGTCTTGATCTCCTTGGCCGACTGCGCGCTGCGCTGCGCGAGTCCGCGCACCTCGCCCGCCACGACCGCGAAACCGCGGCCCTGCTCGCCCGCGCGCGCCGCTTCCACGGCCGCGTTGAGCGCGAGGATGTTGGTCTGGAACGCGATGCCGTCGATCACGCCGATGATCTCCGCGATCTTGTCCGAGCTTTGCGCAATGCCGCGCATGCGCTCGACCACCTCGCCCACCACGGCGCCGCCGCGCGCGGTCGCGTCGAGCGCCGCCTCGGCCAGCGCGTTCGCCTCGCGCGCGTTCTCGGCCGTGTTGCGCACGGTGCCCGTCAGTTCCTCCATGCTCGCTGCCGTCTGCTCGAGCGACGCCGCCTGCGATTCGGTGCGCGCCGACAGATCGGCGTTGCCGGTGGCGATCTCGTCGGCGCCCACGTTGATCGAGCCCGCCGTTTCGCGCACGGTGTGGACCGTGCGCGCGAGGCTCGACTGCATCAGCGACAGGCCCTGGAACAGCCGGCCGATCTCGTTCTCGCCGCGCGCGGCGATGCGCTCGTCGAGGCGCCCGCGTGCGATGCGGTCGAAATGGCGCCCTGCTTCCTCGAGCGGCGCCACCACACCGCGGCGCAGCGCGAAGTGCACGCCGGTCGCGAGCGCGATCAGCAGGAGCAGGATGACGATGCCCACGCCCTGGAAGAGCGCGAGGCGCGAGTCGATCGAATCGAGCGAAGCGCGGCTCGCCGCGGCGTTGAACTGCGTGAACGCGTGCAGCTCCGCGAGATAGGCGTCCTGGTACGACTGCGTCGGCTGGTCGAGGAAGGCCTGCAGATTGTTGCCGTTGAGGTCGTCGATCAGCTCGCCGAGCGCCTTGCGGTACACCTGGTAGCGCTCGCCGAGCGCGGCGACGCGCGCGCGGTTGTCGTCGTTGATCGGCGGTACGGCCATGAGCGCCGCGAACGTGGTATCGGCGGCGGCCAGCTGGTCGCGCGCGTGATTGACCATGTCGGTCGGCACCGTGCCGCCACGGACCATGCGCGTGCCCGCGCGCGAGAGATTGATACGGGCGTCCATCAACTGCTGGGTGATGACGTTGGCGGCGCTCGCCTGCCGCAACGCCACTTTCGAGAGGTCGGCCACGTCGTCGTGCGTGCGCGTGAGCGACCAGTAACCAAGTCCTGCGGTCACGAGTTGCAGTACACAGAACGCGACGAGGACACACAACAGGCCGGATGCGACCTTGATCTTGCTGAACATCGGGACACCTGGATGGCAGTGAATGAGTGAGGCGCGAGCATGTGATCGCTCGGGCCCGCACTGCGTTTACGGCCACGCAACCCCGGTTTTTGAGCCCTAAACCGTGAAAAAACGCCCCAAAATGCGCAACGGATCATTTCGGCAATGGTTGCACGGCCATTCCATGCATTTCTCGCAACAATAGAATGCCGACTCGATTCGATTCACCTTGACTCGACGCTGTGGCTTCCTAGAGTGGTTAGGAAACCACTCGGGGATAGACCCAGGGAACGCGACGATGACAGATCTTGTGGACCGCGCACGCGGCGCATTGCACGCCCAACCGTTCAGCGTGCTGCTCGGAACGGAACTGACCCACGTGGGAGCCGACGAGCTGACCCTGCGCCTGCCCGTACGCGACGACCTCAAGCAGCAGCACGGCTACGTGCATGGCGGCGTGATCAGCTATCTCGCCGACAACGCGCTGACCTTCGCCGGCGCGCTGGCGCTCGGGCCGCGGGTGGTGACGGGGGAATACAAGATCAACTATCTGCGCCCGGCGCTCAAGGGCACGCTGATGGCGCGGGCGCGCGTGGTGCACGCGGGGCGCCACCAGGCCACCTGCCAGTGCAGCGTGTACGTGATGGAAAACGGCGACGAAAAGCTCGTGGCGCTCGCGCAGGGGACGGTGAACCGGCTCGCGGAAGGCAGCGGGCCGGAAGACAAAAGTCCGACGAACTGAAAGGTCCGCGCCGTAAAACGAAGCGCGCGAGGCGAAGCGGGTGTATCCCGCCTCCCCTCGCGCGCTTTTTCGTGTGTCTTCAGGCGCGCTTACTCGGCCGCGCGCGTTTTCTGCTGCTGCTCGCCCAGGCCCTCGATGCCAAGGCGCACCGTCTGCCCCGCCTTCAGGTACACGGGGTTCGGCTTCACGCCCATGCCCACGCCCGGCGGCGTGCCGGTGGAGATCACGTCGCCCGGCTGCAGGCTCATGCACTCCGAGAGATACGAAACCAGCTTCGCGACCGTGAAGATCATCGTGCGCGTGCTGCCGTTCTGGTAGCGATGGCCGTCGACTTCGAGCCACATGGAGAGGTTCTGCGGATCGGCCACTTCGTCGCGCGTGACGAGCCACGGGCCGGTCGGGCCGAAGGTGTCGAAGCCCTTGCCCTTGTCCCACTGGCCGCCGCGCTCGATCTGCCATTCGCGCTCGGAGACGTCGTTGATCACGCAGTAGCCCGCCACGTAGTTGAGCGCATCGGCCTCGCTCACGTTCTTCGCATGCTTGCCGATCACCACGCCCAGTTCGACTTCCCAGTCGGTCTTCTTCGAGCCGCGCGGGATCTCGATGTCGTCGTTCGGGCCGACGATGGCGCTCGTCCACTTGTTGAAGACGACCGGCTCGCCCGGCACCGGCATGCCCGACTCGGCGGCGTGATCGGCATAGTTCAGGCCGATGCAGACCATCTTGCCGATATGGCCCACGCAGGGCCCGATACGCGGATTGCCCTCGACGAGCGGCAGCGTTTCCGGGTCGATCGAGCGCAGTTGCGCGAGGCCAGCGTCCGAGAGCACGTCGCCCGCAATGTCGGCCACGTTGCCCGAGAGCGCGCGAATGCGGCCTTCGGCGTCGAGCAGGCCCGGTTTTTCGTGGCCCTTCGGGCCATAGCGAAGCAGTTTCATCGTCTGTGTTCCTCGTGTGTCTGTGCGTTGCAGTCGGTCAGAATCGCCTGGGGCGATGGTTCGGGCTAACTAGTTCGACCATCCGCCGTCGATCACATGCGCCTGGCCGGTCGTGAAACCGGATTCGTCGGAGGCAAGGTAGAGCGCGAGCGCCGCGATTTCCTCGGGCTTGCCCACGCGCCCCATCGGCTGGCGCGCAACGAACGCAGCGCGCGCCGCGTCCACGCTCGTGCCCTGCGCCGCCGCCTGCGTGGCGATGCGCTCCTCCAGCGACGGCGACGACACGGTGCCCGGGCAGATCGCGTTGCAGCGGATGCCGCGCGTCACGAAGTCCGCGGCCACGGCCTTCGTCAACCCTATCACAGCGGCCTTCGAGGCGCCGTAGACGAAGCGGTTGGGCACGCCCTTCACGCTCGACGCCGCCGACGACATGTTGATGATCGATCCGCCGCCCTTCGCCAGCATTGCCGGCAGGAAGGCGCGGATGGTCCGGTACATCGCCTTCGCGTTCAGATCGAACGCGAAGTCCCAGTCTTCTTCGCTCGCTTCCAGAATCGAGCCCGCGTGCACGAAGCCCGCGCAGTTGAACAGCACGTCGATCGCGCCCAGTTCCTGCGCCAGCGCCGTGATGGCCGCGGCGTCGAGCACGTCGAGCTTGCGCGCCTCGACCGGCAGCGCCGCCAGCGCGTCGATGCGCAGGTCCGTGGCGATCACGCGTGCGCCTTCGCGCGCGAACAGTTCGGCGGCCGCGTAGCCGATGCCCTGGCCCGCCGCGGTGATCAAGGCCGTCTTGCCGGCCAGTCTTTGTACCATCTGCCACTCCGGTTGGAAGCGCGGCACGGCGATACCCCGTATTGCAGCAGGCGTCTCATGCCGCGATCGAGCGATGCAATCGCGGGAAGAAGTTGGGATGACGCAAACGGCCATTATGGCGACGCAGGCGCGCCTCGTGGCGTTCGGCGGACGTTTTCTAACCGGCTGGAGGGTCCCCGAGCCCGGTTTTAAGCCGGTAGAAAGCCGCAGCGTTGCCGCCGAATACGGCGGCGCGCTCGTCTACGGAAAGTGCTTGTGTAAGCTGTTGCGCACTTGCGTGCCAGCGCGCGTAGTCGCCGTTGAGGTTCAGCACCGGCCAGTCGCTGCCCCACATGAGGCGTTGCGGCCCGAACGACGCAAGCAGATGCGCGACCCACGGCGCCAGCGTGGCGTCGTCCCAGCCGGGCGCGGCTTCGGTCGCGAGCCCCGAGAGCTTGCAGTGCACTTGCGGAAATCGCGCGAACCGCGAGATGGCCTGCGACCACGCCGTGTAACCGCTTTCGCCACCGTCGGCAATTGGCGGCTTCGCGCCATGATCGATCACCACGCGCAGCGCGGGATTGCGCGCGAGAAATGTCGCGAGTGCATGCGCATGGCGCGTGAAAACGAGTGCGTCGAAGGCGAGATCGTGTGCGATGAGCGCTTCCACGCCGCGCGCGGTATCGGCGTTCTCGATCCAGTCGTCGTCGGGCAAATCCTGCAGCATGGGGCGCACGCCGCGCAGCTTCGGCTCGCGCGCGAGTTCGGCGATCAGCGTGGCGACATGCGGGTCGTCCAGCGGCACCCAGCCCACCACGCCTGCAATCGACGGCTCATGGCGCGCAAGATCGAGCAGCCAGCGCGTTTCTTCGACAGTCGGCGCGGCCTGCACGACCACCGTGCGCGCCACGCCGCACGACGCGCGCAGCGGCGCGAGATCGGCGGGTCCGAACGCGCGATAAAGCACGGTCATCGAGGGCGTGAGCCAGCCGTAGTCGCCGCGCGCGGGGTCCCAATAGTGCTGATGGGCGTCGATCCGTTCGGTCGTAGCCATGGCTCAGGCCTGCGGAAGCGGCGCGCGCGGATCGAGGAGACCCTTGTCGCGCAGCGCGAGCCACAACTCGCTGGGCAAATTCGTCTCGAACGAGGCGACGTTCTCGCGCACCTCCTGCGGGCTGCGTGCGCCGTTGAGCACTGTCGCCACGGCCGGGTGCGCATACGGAAACTGCAGCGCCGCCGCCGCGAGCGGCGCGTCGTAGGTCCGGCAGATCGTATCGAGCCGCGCCACGCGTTCGACCACTTCCTGCGGCGCGTCGGCGTAGTTGAACTTGAGTTCCCCGAGCAGCCCGTGCGCGAGGATGCCCGAATTGAACGCGCCGCCGAGCAGAATGCTCACGCCCTTCTTCTCGCATTCGGGCAGCAGGTCGTCGAGCGGCGCCTGTTCGAGCAGCGTATAGCGGCCCGCCAGCAGCGCGCAGTCGATGTCGAACTCCTGCATCGCCTCGCGTATCACTTCGCGCTCGTTCACGCCGAAGCCGATCGCCTTGATCGCGCCCGCCTTGCGCAGTTCATCGAGCGCCTTGAAACCGCTGTCGCGCAGTTGCCGCCAGTAGTGCTCGTTGCGCTCGCCGTGCGTGTAGCGGCCGATATCGTGCACGAGCAGGATATCGATATCGACGAGGCCGAGCCGCTGCTGGCTGTCCTCGAACGAACGCAGGATGCCGTCGCGCGTGTAGTCGAAGATCGCCTCGAAGGGCAGCGGATTTTGCCAGCCCTCGCTGCCGTCGTAGGGGTGCGTGCGCGGCACGAAATGGCGGCCCACTTTCGTGGAGATCACGTACTCGTTGCGCGGATAGCGCCGCAGCGCCGCGCCCAGCCGGTGCTCGGCCTTGGTGTGGCCGTAGTGCGGCGCGGTGTCGAAAAAGCGCATGCCGGCTTCCCACGCGGCGTCGACGGTGGCTTGCGCCTCTTCTTCGGACAGGTCGCGATACAGGCCGCCGAGCGGCGCGGTGCCTAGACCCAATGCGCTGACTTCGAGCGCCGTGCGGCCGATGCGGCGCCTGTGCGCCACCCTGGGATGCTGTTCTTGCGCCATGGCTCGTCTCCTCCGGGAGATGGTTGTTCCCACAACGAAATCGTCCGACTGCGCGGTTCAGTTCGCGGCTGCGACGATCGGCACGCGCGCACTGGCGGGCAGGCATGCGGGACCGACGGGCTCGAAGCTCTTGTACGTGAGGATAAACTCCTGGTGCCCGAGCATTTCCGACTTCGAACGCTCGCCGCCCGCCACCGCCAGCGTGCGGTCGAACACTTCGCGCCCCACTTCGTCGAGCGTCGCGCGCCCTTCGAGAATGCGGCCCGCGTCCACGTCCATGTCGCCGGCGAGGTTGCGGTAGGTCAGCGGGTTCGCGCACACTTTGATGACCGGCGCAAGCGCCGAACCCACCACCGACCCGCGCCCCGTCGTGAACAGGATCACGTGCGCGCCGCAGGCGATCAGCTCCGCGATTTCCGCATTGTCGCTGATATTCGGAAAGCCGAAGCGCGGCTCGCCGTCGGGCACCACGTCGAGCAGATAGAGACCGCCCGTGGGCGGCACGTCACCCGGCTTCACGATGCCGACGATCGGCGAGGCGCCGCTTTTCGCATACGCGCCGAGCGACTTCTCTTCCTGCGTGGTGAGGCCGCCGTCCGCGTTGCCGACGGCAAACGAACCGTGGCCGAGAATCGAGTAGTAGCGCGCCGCCTTGGCCACGCACGCGACGATCTCCTCGCCCAGCTCGGGCCTGGCCGCGCGGCTCTTCATGTGGAATTCGCAGCCCACCAGCTCGCCGGTCTCCTCGAAAATGCAGGCCGAACCCGCCGCGATCAGCTGATCGAAGGCGCGGCCCACAGCCGGATTGGCGGTGATGCCGCTCGTGCCGTCCGAGCCGCCGCAAATCGTGCCGACCACGAGTTCGTCGAGCCGCATCGGCACCTTCTGTTGCGCGGCAAGTTGCGCACGCGCTTCGCGTACCCAGTCGAGACCGTACTGGATCGTGCTGCGTGTACCGCCCTTTTCCTGGATCGTCAGGACCTCTACCGGACGGCCGCTCGCGCGCACCTGCTCCACGAGATAGTGCTTGTTCATGCTCTCGCAGCCGAGCGAAACGAACAGCACCGCGCCCACATTCGGATGCGTGGTGAGCTGCTTCATCATCTTCTCGGCGTAGCTGTTCGGGAAACAGCCCGGAAAACCGATCAGATGCACCGGCGGCTCTTTTGGCTGCCGCAGCGAGTGCGGATCGTCGAACGCGCCAAAGGGCTCGCGGAACTGCGCGACGATTTCCTGCGCCACATGGTGCGCGCATTCCACGAGATAGGCCACCGCAACCACGTTGCGTATGCCCTTGCGGCCGTCGTTGCGCAGCCAGCCTGCGAGCATGGGCGCGGAGGCTGGTGAAGGGGTGACGTTGCTATCGCTCATAACTTGAATCCTGCTCGCGGCGCGTGCCGCATCATGGTGGCGTTACTTGTGCGGCACGAACTCGTGCCCCGCGTCGTGCGTATAGGTCGGCAAGTAATCGCTTTCCAGGTTGTGCGTGTGCAGATGCTCGCCGCGCGCCACCGGCTCGTTCACGTGGCCGATGCGCGCGCCATAGCGCAGCACCTTCTCGTCTTGCTCAAGCGCGCGGCGCGCCACTTTGTGACCGAGTTCGATCGTCTTCGCGAGCGTCACGCGCTCGCCTTCTATCTCCACCGTCTCGCCCGCTGCCAGACGCGCCGCCGCGATCAGGCAGTTGTCCTCAGGCGCGAGCAGAATCAGGCGTGAGTCGGTATGGGGTGCGTTGCCGTTCACAGATAGTCTCCGCGTTTAGTTCTGGGCCTCGCCGCCGGCGAGCCGCGCCACCATCAGCGAGCCGAGGATGATCGCCCCGTAGATCGCCTGAATCCAGAACGAGGGCACCTGGGCGAGCGTGAGCAGGTTCTGCACCACGCCGAGCAGCAGCACGCCCGAGAGCGCGCCGAGCATCGTGCCCTTGCCGCCGTCGAGCGAAATACCGCCGATCACGGCCGCCGCGAACACCGTGAAGATCATGCCGTTGCCCTGATTCGCGTTGATCGCGCCCACGTAGCCGGTGACGATCAAGCCGCCAATCGCGGCGAGCACGCTGCCGAGCACGAACACGCCCCACGTGATGCGCTCCACGCGGATGCCGGCGGCGCGCGCCGCGTCGGGATTACCGCCGATCGCGTAGAGCGCGCGGCCCACGCGGTGATAGCGCAGCATGAACGCGGCGATCGCGAACGCGGCAGCGGCGAGCCACACGGAAACCGGCAGGCCGAGCACGATGGTGGTGGCGAGCGCGAAGAACGATGAGGGCATGTCGAAGAGCGTGCCTCCTTTGGTTGCGCCCACCAGCATGCCGCGCAGCACGATCAGCATCGCCAGCGTGACGATGAACGCGTTCAGGCGCAGCCGCACCACCAGAAAGCCGTTGATAAAGCCGATCAGTGCGCCCACCGCCACGACGGCGGCGAGCCCCGCAAAAGCGGGCCATTGCAGGCCGAAGCCCGCCGAAGCGGCCGGCATGACGAGCATCGCGCCGACGGCGGGCGCAATGCCCACGGTCGATTCGAGCGAAAGATCGAACTTGCCCGTGAGCACGATCAGCGATTCGGCGAGCACCACGAGCGCGAGCGCAGCGGAAGCCCCGAGCACGCTGATGAGATTCGCGCGCGTGAGAAAGCTCGGGCTCACGAAGCCACCGATCACGAGCAGCAGCACCAGCGCCGGCAGCAGCGCGAAATCGCGCAGGCGCGCCAGCTGGATGCGCGGACGCGCCCGGCGAGCGCTCGCGGCCGCATCGGCCTGCGCCGCGGCGAACGCGGGCGTCGAAACACTATTCTTCATGGAGATCGACTCCTTCAATCGATGCGATCAGTTCGTGGTCCTGCCATCCGGCCGCCATCTCGGCGACCACCTCGCCGCGAAACATCACGAGCACGCGGTCGCAGGTGCGCAAGTCGTCGAGTTCGCTCGACACCACGAGCACGGCCTTGCCTTCCTCGCGCACACGGCCCACGACCGAGAGCAACGCTTGCTTCGACTTCACGTCCACGCCCGCCGTCGGGTCGATCAGCACGAGAACGTCAGGATTGCTTGCCAATGCGCGCGCCATCACCACCTTCTGCTGGTTGCCGCCCGACAGCCCCGACACCACATGATCCGGACCCTGCGCGACGATGCCGAGCGCCTCGATCATGCGCTTGCCGAATGCCTGCTTCTTCGCCGGCGGGGCGAAACCGAAGCGCCCCAGCAAGCCCGCAATCGTCATGGAAGCGTTCTCGGCCACCGACTGCGTGAGCACGAGCCCTTCGTGATGGCGGTCCTTCGGCACGCAGCCCACGCCGCTCGCGAGCGCCGCGGGCACGTCGCCGGGTGTGAGCGGCACGCCCTTCACGCGAATCTCGCCCGCGCGCTGCGCCGCGAGTCCCGCAATCGCCTCGCCCACGCTCGTGCGGCCGCTGCTTGTCGCGCCCGTGAGGCCCACCACTTCGCCGCGCTTGAGCGTGAACGACACGTCGTGATAGTCATGCCCCGTGAGGCTGCGCACTTCGAGCGCGAGCGGCGCGTTGGCGGGCAGCGCCGCGCGCGCCGCCGCATCGGCGACATTCAGGCCGCCGCGCTCGCCCGTCATGGCTTCGATGAGCCGCTCGCGCGGCAACTCGGCCACGCTTGCGCTCACGATGTGCCGCGCGTCGCGCAGCACCGTGACGGCCTGGCAAATCTCGTACACCTCCTGCAGATGGTGCGAGATGAACAGGAACGTCACGCCTTCGCGCTGCAATTCGTCGATGCGCCGGAAGAGCCGCTTGATTTCGTCGCCGTCAAGTTGCGCGGTCGGTTCGTCGAGGATGATGAAACGCGCGCCATACGAAAGCGCCCGTGCGATCTCGACGAGCTGGCGCGCCTCGACCGTGAGGTCGCCCGCGCGCGCGTTCTCGCGCACGTCGATGCGCCAGTGGTCGAGCAGCGCACGCGCGTCGCGACGCATGGTGGGCCAGTCGATCACCCCGCGCCGGGTTGGCTGGCGATTGATGAAAAGGTTCTCCGCGACCGTGAGATCGCGAATGATGGTCGAATGCTGATACACGCAGGCCACGCGCTCGCGCCAGGCGTCGCGGTCGGCGAGCGCGGGCGCACTCTCGCCGTTGAAGCGCACGCTGCCTTCGTCGGGCTTGCGCAGGCCGGTGAGGATCGAAACGAGCGTGGACTTGCCCGCGCCGTTTCGGCCCACCAGCGCGTGCGATTCGCCGGCCATCACGCGCAGGCTCACGTCGGCGAGCGCCGCGGTGGAGCCATAGCGCTTCGTCACGCCGCTCGCCTCGACCACCGGCAAGCGGGCCCGCATGGCCGCCTCGCGGCTGCCCGCCCATAGCGCGCCGCCCCACGGCGGCGCGCTATCCGCCACGGCCCGATCGCTGGTTCGATCGTTCATTTGACGGTGTTGCCCCACAGGTTCTTGTCGTCGACGTTCTGCTTCGTCACGAGCGGCGCCGGCAACTGGTCTTCGAGAATGCCGGACTGCAGCTGGATGATGGTGCTGTCGTGATCGGTCTTGCCCGGCTTGAACGTCTTGCCCTCCAGCGCGGCCTTGATGTAGTAGAGGCCGTACTTCGCATAGAGGTCGGCGGGCTGCGATACGGTCGCATCGATCTCGCCCTTGCGGATGGCGTCGAACTCCTGCGGAATGCCGTCATTGGAAACGATCACGATGTGCTTCGGATCGCCCGCGGGAAAGAGCAGCTGCTTGCGGCGCAGCGTTTGCAGCGTGGGCGAGAGATACACACCGCCCGCCTGCATGTAGATGCCCTTCACGTCGGGGTTCGCGGTGAGCAGGCTGTCCAGCGAGCTTGCCGCGACGTCACCCTTCCAGCCGGCCGGAATTTCGAGCAGCGACAGATTCGGATAGTGCTTCAGGCACGCGCGGAACGCTTCCGAGCGGTCGCGGCCGTTCACCGAGGCGAGGTCGCCCATGATCTGCACGACCTTGCCCGACTTCACGTGCTCGCCGATGTATTTGCAGGCCTGCTCGCCGTAGGCGCGATTGTCGGCGCGCACGACCATCGCCACGTTGCCCTGCGTGGGCGCGACGTCCACGGCCACGACCTTCACGTCTTTCTGCGCGGCGTTGCCGAGCGCGCGGCTGATCGCCGCCGAATCGATCGGCCCGACCACGATGCCCTTCGCGCCCAGATTGATCATGTTGTTCATGTCCGTGATCTGCTGGGCGGGATCGTTGTTCGAGTTCACGGGCGCGAGGATGTCGATGCCGTCCTGCTTCGCATAAGCGCCGAGGTAGTTGTTGTACGACTGCCAGAACGGCGAAGTGAGGAGCGGCAGGCCGAGGCCGACCTTGCCGGGTTCGGCTGCGTTAACTGCACTCGACGCGCCGAACGCCGCAGCACAGGCCGCGGCGACGCACAGCGTCCGGGTGGAGGCGCGGGCGAAGGCGCCGCGCGCTTGATGAATGCCGGTGGAGCGGCGGGCCTTCGAGAGCCCGAATGCGAACGCCATGTGTGTCTCCTGTCGACGCGCCTCGCACGCCGATGCTGTCGTTGATGAATCGCATGTGTTTGCCGCGCCCACGTGGAATGCTCGAAGCGCCGGCGACCCGTTGCAACTGCCTCTTCCTTATCTGACGATGCTGGTTTTTGTTCACCAGTGAACGTATTATTCATATACGCACATCGCGAGGTCAAGCGATGTGCAGTGCAGCATGGGTCCGTGATTTCCCTGGGGACGATCGAATGGAAAAGAACACGAAGAAGCGCCAGACGGACAACGTGCCCGAAGAAGCCGACGAGAAAGACGACGCCGATCGCTATCGCGCGCCCGCGCTGGACAAGGGGCTCGACATTCTCGAACTGCTTGCGGAGCAGCGCGCCGGCCTCACGCGCGCCGAGATCACGAAGGCGCTGGGGCGCAACGCGAGCGAGATCTACCGCATGCTCGAGCGGCTGGTGGCGCGGCAATACGTCATCCGCTCGGAAGGCGGCGACCGCTATGCGCTGAGCCTGAAACTCTTCGCGCTCGCCCACCGTCACCCGCCCATGGAGCGCCTGATCTCGGAAGCGCTGCCGCTCATGCAGCGCTTTGCCGACGAAGCCGAGCAGTCCTGCCATCTCACCGTCTACGACCGCGGCAACCTGCTCGTGATCGCCCAGGTGGACGGGCCGGGCACCTGGGGCATCGCGGTGCGGCTGGGTTCGCGCGTGGGTCTCGTCGATACGAGTTCGGGCCGCACGCTGCTCGCCTGGCAAACGCCGGAGCAGCGCGCGCACATGCTCGCGGAGCATACGAAGGTGAAGGGCGAGGTGGCGATCGACCACGCGGCGCTCGAAGCCGCGTGCGAGCAGGTGCGCGAGGCGGGCTTCTCACGCAAGGACAGTCAGCAGATTTTCGGCGTGACGGACGTGACGTTTCCCGTGCTCGGGCCTTCGGGTCAGGCGATCGCGGCGCTCACCTGCCCGTTCCTCAAGCGCATCGACGACTATGTCGCTCCCTCGCTCGATGAGGCGACCCGAATGCTTAGCGCGACCATGCAGACCTTGTCGATGTTTCGCGAGGACGGCGCGGCCTGATGCGCAGTGGGGCTCAAGCCGGCCACGCAAAACGGTTAGAATGGCGGCCCTCTCAAAAAAACCTGTGCGCCGCGCGCTGCCGCAAAACGGCGAGCGAGCGGCTCACGCGCATTCGAAACCCATGGCGAAACTTCTGACCGATCAAGAATTCCAGCGCTTTTCCGAGCTTCAGCAGAAACAGGCGAGCTTCACGATCTCGGCCGACGAAGCCGACGAACTGCGCGACATCGTCGCGCGCGCGCAGAAAAAGCGCGACGACCGCGCCGACGCGATGAAGACCGTCGAAACCGCCATCGCGCAATTCGAAATCGCCCCCGAGGAGCTTTTCACGGCCGAGCAGATCGCCGAAGCCGCGCGCAATTTCGGCCTGATTCCGGCCACGCGCAAGGAGCGCGTGCTGCCGCCGTCGCTCACCTTCAACGGCAAGACGCACCAGTGGACCACGCGCGCGCTGCCCGAGGAAATCCGCATGCCGCTGTTCGAGGCGTTCCAGGGCGGCCAGTCGGTGAAGGCGTTCATCGCCACGCCCAAGGACGCCGCGCGCTGCGCCGCGACCATCGCGCGGCTGGAGAAGGAAACCGGCGCGCAGTACGGCGAGGCCTGGCTCGAAGAGCTCGCCCTCACGCGCGGCCAGATCGACGACGCGCTCGCGAAGCTGGCCGCGTAAGCGCCGTCACGAACCAGGCCGCGTGCCCGCTCAGTCGAGCGGCATGCGAAAACCGACCACGCCCGGGTCTTCCGTGGGCGTGACGGTGAAGCCGCAGGCGCGCGCGAGGCCGATCATCGGCGCGTTCTCGCGCAGCGCCTCGCCGAGCAGCCAGTGCGTGCCGCGCGAGCGCACGTACTCGATGATGCGCGACATCAGCAAGCGGCCAAGGCCGCCGCGCTTGAGATTCGACAGAATCGCGACCGCGAACTCGGCGGTCTCGTTGTCCGGATCGGCCACGGCGCGCACCACACCCAGCGTGCGCGGCTGGCCGTCCTCGCCACGCACGACCGCGATGAGCGCCATCTCGCGGTCGTAATCGATCTGCGTCATGCGCGCGAGCTGCGTGTGATCGAAGCTGCGGACCGCCGAGAAAAAGCGCAGGCGCAAGTCGTCGGGCGTCATCGACTCGACGAACGTGCGGTGCATGTCCTCGTCTTCGGGACGGATCGGGCGGATCGTGAGGCGCTCGCCGTGCCAGTCGATGGTTTCTTCCAGCCGCCGCGGATACGGCATGATCGCGAAGCGGCTGCGCTTTTCCGCGATCTGCAGGCTGGGCGCAACGACCACGACCGCCTCGGGCAGCACACGCAGCGTCAGACGCATGCCGACGATTTCCCGCACCTCGCACACGAACTGCGATAGCTCGGTGAGCGCGGCCAGCGTCGGCTCGGGCGCCGTGTAGCGTGCGTAGGGCGAGTGCGCGACGATGTCGCGCGAGAGCACGGGGTTCAGCGGCGGCAGGCTGTACACGCGCAGCGGCGGCGAAAAGTCGTCCGGCGAAGGCGCGGCGAAACGGAACACCGGGCCGAAGTTGTCGTCGTCGCGAAACTCGACCGACACGTCCACCACCGGCTTCACGCCCGGTTCGTCCTGCGCCTGCGTGGCGAGTCCGAACAAGGCCAGCAATCGGCCCGCCTCCTCCCCTTTCAGTTCCGTGCGTCCGGCCGCCAGCGCCGCGCGCGCTTCGCCCTGCGCGGCCTCGATCGCGGCGGGCCCCTGGGCGGGCATCGTCTCGGGCGTCTGCATCAAGAGCTCGCGGCCCAGCCGGTAATCGACGAGACGCGCAAACGCACGCGCCAGGCGCCGCGGCGTGGTGTGCACCGGAATGCCGTGCGCGTGCAGTTCGTCGCGCGTGGTTTCGTCCACGCCGCCGAAGAAACACGCGAGCATGCCGCGATACGCGAAACGCTGTTGCTCGATGAGGGTGCGCGCCACCGCGTCGACCGGCGCGCTGTGGGTGGGCGCGTGCACGACGAACGCCGTGCCGCTCGAGCGGTGCGGAGCGAGCGTTTGCAGCGCGAGGCCGAAGTGCTCGGGCTTCGCGGTGTCGCCGAGCACGAGCGGATTGCCGGCTTGCGCGTGCGGCAGCGCGGCCTGGACGGCCGCGAGCGCTTCGTCGTTCCAGCGGGCGAGCGTGTCGCCGGCTTTCATGAAGGCGTCGCGCGCAAGCGTGGCCACGCCGCGGTCGCTCGTGATGAGCGTGGCCGTGTCGCTCGCAGCCACGCGGCCCACGCCGAGCGTTTCGATTTCGTCGAGCAGGTCGTCGAGCGTGTCGACACGCACGAGGCCCGCGCGCCGGAAGGCCGCCGTGTAGAGCGCATCGCCCTTGTCGTCGCGGCCGCTGCGCAGCGCGAGCACGGGCTTGTTGCGCGCCGCCGCGCGCGCCGCCGACATGAACTTGCGCGCCGCGCGGATCGTGTCCACTTCGAGCAGGATCGCGCGCGTGCTCGGGTCGCTCGCGAGATAGTCGAGCACGTCGCCCACGTCGACGTCGGCCTCGTCGCCGAGCGCGATCACGTGCGAGAAGCCCAGGCCGCGCGGCGCGGCCCAGCGCAGCACCGCGTTGGTGAGCGCGTTGGACTGCGACACCCAGGCCACGCCGCCCTTGCGCGCAATCGATGCCGCCGCGCCCAGCTGCGCGTTGAGCGCGGGCGTGAGCGCGCCGAGACTGCCGGGGCCGACGATGCGCAGCAGATGCGGGCGCGCCGCCGCCAGCGCGTGGCGCAGGTCGGCCTGATCGGCTTCATCGCTCACCTCGCCGACGATGATCGCCGCGCGCGTGCCCATGCCGCCCAGGCGATGCACGAGCGCGGGCCACGTGGCGGGCCGCGTGCAGATGATGGCGACGCCGGGCGCCTCGGGCAGGTCGCCTGCGTCGGCGAGCACGGGTCGCCCGTCGAAGGCTTCGAAGTCGCCCGCATGGCGCGGATTGACGGCCCACAGCGGGCTCGTGAAGCCGCCATCGATCAGCCGCCGCCACACCATGCTGCCGATGCTGCCGGGGCGCTGCGAAGCGCCGATCACGGCCACGGATTTCGGCTGGAACACTGCATCGAGATTGCGTACGGTCACAGGCACTCCTCGTCGGTCGGACAGGCGCTGGCCATCCAGGCGAACGCCGGTTTGTCGTCTTTTACCGTTACGAGAAGAGGATAGGGCAAGCGCGCAGGCGCTGCGCAATTTTCGCCCGGCGCGTATGAGCGCAAATGCGGCGGTATGGCGTCGCACGCCGCCCTGGGCGTGTGACACCACGATGCACAAGAGGGAAGTTCGCTGGTTTGTGAACGCGGCGCGAGCGCGCCGCGCGTGTTACATCGACTTGCGGAACGGCGCGCCCGAATGCTCGCGCAGCTCGTTGAACACGATCTTCGGCCAGGCCTTTTGCGCGACCTCGATTTCGGAGACGTGCGAGGCGAGATAGGTCGGCGCGTTCGACGCGTCGTAGGCCATGCGTGCCTCGTACGAATCGGTGAAGCGGCGCAGCTCGGTGGGATCGTCGCAGGTCACCCAGCGCGAGAGGCGATAGCGCGCGGGCATCAGGCGCACGGCAACCTTGTACTCGGCCGCGAGGCGGTGCGACACCACTTCGAACTGCAGCTGGCCGACCGCGCCCAGAATCGTCGCGCCGCCGTGGATCGGGCGGAACACCTGGATCGCGCCCTCTTCGCCGAGCTGCTTGAGCGCTTCGCCCAGTTGCTTCGCGCGCATCGGATCGACCACTTCGATGGTCTGGAAGATTTCCGGCGCAAAGAACGGCAGACCCGTGAATTGCAGGTCTTCGCCTTCAGTGAGCGTGTCGCCGAGGCTCAGCGTGCCGTGGTTAGGAATACCGATGATGTCGCCAGGATACGCCTCGGCCACGGTCTCACGGCGCTGCGAGAGGAAGCTCACCACGTTGTTCGCGCGGAAGGTCTTGTTGTTGCGCGTGACCTTCAGTTGCATGCCGCGCTCGAAATGGCCCGAGCACACGCGGATGAACGCCACGCGGTCACGGTGCGCGAGGTCCATGTTGGCCTGCACCTTGAACACGACGCCCGTGAATTTCGTTTCGTCCGGCGAGACCGGACGCTGCACGGCCATCCGCGGCGACGGCGGCGGCGCGAGATCGACCAGCGCGTCGAGAATTTCCTTCACGCCGAAATTGTTGATCGCCGAGCCGAACAGCACCGGCGACTGCTCGCCCGCGAGGAAGGCGTCGCGATCGAAGGTGGGCGTCGCGCCCGTGATCAGCTCGACTTCTTCCTTGGTGCGCTTCCAGTGATAACCGAAGCGCGCTTCGCCATCGGCTTCGCTGAGGTTCTGCAGCGTTTCCACCGCGCCGCCCAGCGACTCCTGGCCCGCGCGGAACACGCGCACCTGGTCGCGCTGAATGTCGTACACGCCCTGGAACTCCTTGCCCATGCCGATGGGCCAGGTGAACGGCACGGCTGCCACGCCCAGGTGCTGCTCGATTTCGTCGAGCAGGTCGAGCGGCTCGCGCACTTCGCGGTCGAGCTTGTTGATGAACGTGAGAATGGGCGTCTTGCGGCTGCGGCAGACTTCGAGCAGCTTGAGCGTTTGCGCTTCCACGCCGTTCGCGCCGTCGATCACCATCACGGCCGCATCGACGGCCGTGAGCACGCGGTAGGTGTCTTCCGAGAAGTCCTCGTGGCCCGGCGTGTCGAGCAGGTTGATGACGGCGTCGCCGTACTCGAACTGCATGACCGAGCTGGCAACCGAAATGCCGCGCTGCTTTTCGATCTCCATCCAGTCGGAGGTCGCGAAGCGGCCGCTCTTCTTGCCCTTCACGGTACCGGCGATCTGGATCGCGCCCGAAAACAGCAGCAGTTTTTCGGTGAGCGTGGTCTTGCCCGCGTCCGGGTGAGAAATGACCGCGAACGTGCGGCGGCGTCTGAGTTCGGCTACTGACATGGATCTGGCGGGTATCACGGATGAATTCGGGCAACCGGGCCGCGCGGCGGGGGTTGCGGCGAGCGCGGCGGCGCTTGCGGGCGCGTTTTCAGGCAACGCTTACGGCGCGTGCGGCGGCAGTGCGCGGACCGCGACGCAGGGCAAATAGCACGAGCGATCGGGAATGTCCCGCGGATGCCGGCGCAAAAAAAGCGAAAAGGCGCCGGGACCGAATGATACACGGCATTCGCCCCGCCGACTAAAGGTTTGATGGGGTTCGAACGGGTTAGGCGTGCGGATTGGCACCGCTTCGGCAAAGGTGAGCTTTTACAGGACCTCGATGCGAGTACACCGTCGACACCTTCGTGCACCCGCCGCACTCGCAAGTCGCCCCTCATTTTCGCGAGGATTTCCTTTCGCCTCAGACGTCTACCCGCTGCGTGAACGTCGTGGTCCCGCACGTCGCGGCGTGCCGCTGCGCGCCGCGCGGGGCGTGAGGTGAGCTTTTTCGGGAGGCTTGAAGCGCCGCGGCCGTCACATCGGGTGCTGCGCACCCCTGGTGCAACGGCCTGGCGAGAATTGGCCCGTTATTCCTTGATGAGGAAGCGTTCGCGGTTCTTGCCCGCCAGCCAGCCCGGCGCACGGCCACGGCCGCTCCAGGTCTCGCCGGTTTTCGGGTTCATGTAGCGGGCCGGCAGCGCCTTCTTGCGCGCGGGGCCTGCACGCCGGCTCGTGAAGCCCAGTTCTTCCGCGGTGATGTCGTACTCCGCGATTTTTTCCTTGATCTCGGCGATCGCCTGGTCAATTTCCTTTTCACGCGCCGCAGCCACTTCCTTGTGAAGCTTCTCCAGCTGGGCGGTCAGTTGCTTGTAGCTCGGCATGAAAACGCATCTCCAGTTCGGTCAAGAGAGTGCCATTGTGACCGGTTTGGAGCCCGTGCGACGATGCAGGCGCGCTTTTTTACAACGCTACCGCAAACGTTGGCGTTACCGTTCGCGCTGTCGCAGCGATTCGTGCGACAGACGGCTTTCGAGCGCGCGCAGCGCTTCGTTGAGCCGTTTCACGCGCTGCACCTGCGAAGGCACGAGGTTCTCGCTGGAAACCGACTCGAGCCGGCCGCGCCAATAAGAGAGCGGAATACGGTCGCGCCCCGAGAGCCGCCCGATGATATGTTCGAGATGCTCAATGTCCTTTTCGAGTTGGTGATGATTCATCGCTGCCCCCGGTAATGACAAATTTTATCGAGCGCGCACAAATAGCACGCACTCACTTTCGTCGCATCGCCGCTTTTCCGCACGCTGCGGATAATCGGTCAGTTTGGTAATCGCGCTGGCTGACCGTGCAAAATGCACGCCGCAGCGGATTGACGGCTTTTGTTCGTACTGTCAGACCAGAATAAGGCCAGCGCGCCCGGCTATCCGTTGGATACCGCACGGAATCTCAAAGGCCGCTCCTCCACGCTGACGGTTGTATCCGCATCCATATCGGAAGGCAGATTAACGGGGGCTATTGCGTCTGTATATTCCTCAATTGTGGAACGCTATGCGCAGCGCATTTTGTTGCCGACGGCTTTTCACAATACGAACAACGAGAATGGCGTGAAAACAAACGAATCACAATACGACCGCCTGCTGCATCTTGTTTACGACACACTCGATAATCCTTGCGCCTGGAAGGATTTTTGCGCGCAATTGCGCGAGGCGACTGGAGTGGCGTCGATTCATCTGTATGCCTTTGACCGGCAGCGCGATCTGTTTTCCTGGAGCGACGGTTTCGCACTCGCCGGCGCGGAACCGCTGGAACGCATCCGGCCGCTGTACCGCGACGATGCGCGCCTGGCATGGCTGCGCGCCTACCCGCCGGGCAAGTGGCTGCATTGCGGCATCGAATTCGACTGCGCGGACGGCGACTGCGCAGCCGGGTTCGAACTCTGTCCGCTCGAAGAAGGCCATCGCTGCGCGGCGCTGTGCAAGCTGATCGAACAGAACGGGCTCGCCGTCATGCTCGCGTGCAGCGCGCACGCCGAGGCCGGGCCGCTCCCGGGCGAGCATCGCGCACTGCTCGAGCGGCTCACGCCGCACCTCGTGCGCGCGGTGCGCCTGTATCTACGCCGCTTTGCCTTGAACGCCGACACGCTTGCAAACCGCTCACGTCCGCCAGCGATGCTCGTGAGCGCGCTGGGCGAGGTGCTCCATAGCAACGAGGCCGCACAGCGGCTCCTGAAGGCGACCTCGCTCGTGCGGGTGCGCGGCCGGCGCATCACGCTCGCGGCACCCCATCACGCGCGCCTGCTCGAGGACATCGCCGTGAGCGAGGCGCGCCTGCGTAACCGCATGAGCGGCGCGCGCGCGGCGGCGGCGCGCTTTCGCGCGTTGCGTATCGTCGGCGCCGCCGACGGCACGCTCGCGCCGGATGCGCCTGACGCTGCGGCCGCAACGGACCCGCACGGCCAGACCCATAGCGGGCGGGGCCGCGCACAGGCCTCGGCGAGCCAGCAGGAGGTGCTCTACGCGTTCTATAACGTGGTGACGGCCGACGACGCCTCGGCCCCGGAATTGCGCGCCTTCGCGGCGCTGACCTTCTACCACCCGCGCTCCGCGCCGCTGGTCGACGAGCGGGTGCTCGCCACGGCCTTCGATCTCTCGCCGGCCGAATGCCGTATTGCGCTGCTGCTCGCGGAAGGTCTCACGCAAAAGGAAATCGCCGCGCACGTCGGCGTGCAGCACGACACCGTGCGCAAACAATTGCAATCGATCTTTCAGAAGACGGCGACGCGCCGCCAGCCCGACCTGCTGCGCCTGTTGCTGAATCTGCCGGCGCGCGGCACGGGCGCCGCCGCCGAAGGCTGAGCGGCGTGCGACAGGCTTATTGGGCCTTGCGGCAGGCGAATACGAGGGTGTAGTTGCCGTTGTCGGTCGAGGTCGCGACGGTGTCGTAGCCTGCGCCGGCGCAACGGGCACGCGCCTGCTGCGCGCAGGAATCGCGATCGCCCGAGGCCGGGCATTGCACCTGGATCGTCGGTCGGCCGTCCGACAGGAACAGCGGCGGCCCGCTGCTGCATGCAGACAGCCCCGCGATCAAGGACAACGCGCACGCCGCGAACGGCAATCTGCGCAAACGGAACAACGACGAACCAGGACGAGTCATTTGGAGCACCCCAACGGGCTTCTAGTTTTTCGACGTTGCGATTGTGCCATGCCGCGAGCCATGTGCGATGCATCGCCGCGAGCGCCAGCTGTGCGCGCTCAGGGCGCCGTCGAAAGCGTCTTGTACGGCAGCGCGCCGCGTGGGTCCGAACTCACGCGTACGAAGACCTGCTCGACGTCGGGAATCGCGGCGAGCCTGCGCTCGAGCGCTGCGCTGTCGAAGCCCGGACCCACGCAGCCTTCCGCGTAAACGAAACGGCGCTGCACCGTGATCCAGATGCTCGTGCCCACAAACAGGGCATCGCCTTGCAGTTGCTGGCGAATCGCCGCTGCAATGTCCGCATCGTAAAGATACGAGTTCGGCTTCGAGCATTTGTGCGCGAGCCAGCAGGTCGTGCCGCGCTCCACACGATAGTGGGCGTCGTCGTCGGCTTCGGCTTTCGTCATGCGCGGGCCGAGCGGCTGCGGGCAGGCGCTGATCGCGCTCGACAGCGCGAAGAACGGGTCGTTGTACCAGTTCTTGCGCTGGGTGTCCGGTGCGTTCTCTGCCTTTGAGGCGTGCGCGGAGGCGCCGGCCTGCGCTTGCGCGAGCGCCGCGCCCGCCCAAATGCCCGCGAAAACGCCCGCGCAAACGAGCGCTGTTGCAAGCCGCGCTGTCCGCGCCGCCCGCGCGCGCCACGCACCTGGGCCGCCCTTACCGTTTGCACTCATCGACTGTCACCTCACCGCCTCACTCCGGCTCGCTCTTCTGCGCAACGATAGGACCGCGCGGCCACGCTCGCAATAACGAGAAAAATCCTTTCGTTACAATCGCTGCGACGCACCACCGCCTCGCCGCATGAAGAGACGCAGCTAAAGCCCTCGCCCAGGCAACAAGCTGAATCGCGCACCACGATCGATCCGCAGGAGACTCCATGTCGTTTGTTATCGTTCTCGCCGCCCTCGCGTTCCTCATGCTTGCCGCGTACCGCGGCTACAGCGTGATTCTCTTCGCGCCCATCGCCGCGCTCGCCGCGGTCCTCCTCACCGAACCCGCCGCCGTCGCGCCCGTCTTTTCGGGCATCTTCATGGAAAAGATGGTGGGCTTCGTGAAGCTCTACTTTCCCGTGTTCCTGCTCGGCGCGGTATTTGGCAAGGTGATCGAACTATCGGGATTTTCCGAGGCGATCGTGCACGCCGCCATCCGCTATATCGGCCGCTCGCGCGCCAACGCCGTGATCGTCGCCGTGTGCGCGCTGCTCACTTACGGCGGCGTGTCGCTCTTCGTGGTGGTGTTCGCCGTCTACCCGTTCGCAGCCGAGCTCTATCGCCAGAGCGATATTCCGAAGCGCCTCATGCCGGGCGCCATCGCACTCGGAGCCTTTTCGTTCACAATGGATTCGCTGCCCGGCACGCCGCAGATCCAGAACATCATTCCCACCACCTTCTTCAAGACCACCGCGTGGGCCGCGCCCGCGCTTGGCGTGATCGGATCGCTTTTCATCATCGTGGTGGGCCTCTCGTACCTCGAATGGCGCCGCCGCGGTGCGATGTCGAAAGGCGAAGGCTACGGCACCTCGCTCGTGAACGAGCCGGAACACGTGAAGACCGAACACCTGCCCAACCCGCTGCTCGCCGTCGCGCCGCTCGTGCTCGTGGGCGTGGCGAACTTCCTGCTCACGCACTGGATTCCCGTCTGGTACGGCGACACCGTGACCGTGCCGCCCGAAGTGCTGCCCGGCATTCATACGCCGGTCACGGCCACCGTCAAGCAGGTCGTGGCGATCTGGGCGGTTCAGGGCGCGCTGCTCGCGGGCATCGTGCTCGTGATCGTCACGGCGTTCGGCCGCGTGAAAGACCGCTTCGCGAACGGCACGAAGGCGGCGGTGGCCGGGGCGCTGCTGGCCTCGATGAATACCGCCTCGGAATACGGCTTCGGCGGGGTGATTGCGGCGCTGCCCGGGTTCATCGTCGTGAGCGATGCACTCAAAAGCATTCCGAATCCGCTCGTGAACGCCGCCGTGTCGGTGAGTGCGCTCGCGGGTATCACGGGGTCGGCCTCGGGCGGCATGAGCATCGCGCTCGCGGCCATGTCGGATCTGTTCATCAAGAGCGCGCAGGCGGCGCATATTCCGATGGAAGTGCTGCACCGCGTGGTGGCCATGGCCAGCGGCGGCATGGACACGCTGCCGCACAACGGCGCGGTCATTACGCTGCTCGCGGTCACTGGGCTCACGCACCGCGAGTCGTATCGGGACATCTTTGCGGTGACGGTGATCAAGACGTTGGCCGTCTTCTTCGTGATCGCTGTGTACTATTCGACGGGGATTGTTTGATGTGGGGGGCTCGCAGCGGCGCTGGCGAAACAACTTGAGTTTTTCTTTCTCCGGAAACGCAAGCTGCAGCGTGGCCATATCATCTGAAACAAGGGCGGCAAACCCGTGCCGCCCTGCCCGACCCGATTCATTCGGAAAAGTCCTCCGGATTCTCCTTTGCCGCGCTCTGATAAAGAACCATCAAGAGAGGAATTCTGGGCTCTGCCGTGGCGTCGCTTCGTCGTGCCGTCACCTCGCCCGCGACTTCGGTCGTATACTCCGCGACCACTTCGCCAAAGGTATTGCGCTGGATTGCCACTTTCTGGCCCGCCTTGACCTTGTCATTCACCTTGACCAGCAGTTCGACGAATCCACCGTGCGTCGACATGACTGTGTGGCCGCTGTTGCCAACGATGGTCCCGACGTCTCGCCCGGTGCGCCCCATCGGACCCGATACGACGTTGTAGCGCTTAAGCACGTTCATCGTGCCCTCGACGAACGACGGAATCATGTCGAAATCGAAAGCGCGCGCAGATCCGATCTCGGGCGTGATTGCGGGAATCCCCACATTGATGAATGCATTGGCAAGCAGCGTGGGATAGGCGGGGTTGTCGAAGATCTGCTTGATCGGAAAAAGCTCCGCCATGGCTCGCGCCTCCGGCAATTCCATTCTGGCGAGAATGAAGGACGTCACGTCCATGCCGGTCGTGCCCGTATGAAAATCGAGTGCGTAGTCGGTGTTCGGCCTCAACAGCCGGTTGAACAGCAGTCCCGCATGCCGGCTCGGCGCGCTGGCGCCATTCTCGTTGCCCGGCCATTCGCGGTTGATGTCGATGAGGCCGATACCAAGTGCGGAATTGGGCCATCTGCGCTCCATGGCTTCGAGCGCGGGGCGCGATACGTCGAGAACTGCCAGCACGGTGCCTGACATCTGCGCGGGATCGAGCTGGCTTATCACGCCGTGGATGGTATGCACGGGGCTCATTTCGTCGCCATGCACCCCGCTGATCAGCGCGACGCGCTTGCCCGGCCTCGCACCGTGGACAACGATAACCGACACATACCAGTCCTGACCCGTCGGCATTTGCACGCCCTGAAAGTAGAACTTGTGTGTCTTGCCGCGCTCGAGGTCGCCGACGTCGAGCGCGCTGATGACTTTCTTTCCCTGGATCACATCGCCGGTATAAACCGTCCCCGTCCCTTGCCGGCCCCCGGCGGTCGGCGCATTGGCGCCTTGGGCACTTGCGGCCTCGCTTTGCGCGACCAATGCGGATGTTGCGCCGACCAGCGCAACGGACTTCTTCATGAAGGCGCGACGAGCGACAACATCTTCCGATTCGTTTTGCATGATAGCGAGGTCCTGACGTTCGGAACCTGTCGGTCAGTTCAGAACATCTGTTAACGTCTTCTACATTCGTTTCCGACGAGTTACTTCGACCAGGCATCCTGCTCAGCCTCTCGAAGCTCGCGGCCAAAACCGCGCGCCCGCCTTTCGCACGTCTCCGAGCGCGCGTCGACATGCATTCTCCCCCCAAGCGCGAAAGCTTGCTTCCCCCACGCGAAAGCCCCTTCAGAGCAGTTCAGTTGACCCGCCGGGGCCCCTGCGGCCCACTTCAGCACTTCTGCCCCCCTGTCATACGTACGCAATCGCACACTTCCGACCTCGCAATCCGGAACACAGAAGCTATATTTGTAGATCTGATGTTTGGCACGCGCAGCGCACGCGACACCGCATCGGCTGGGTTGGCGCATCAAGACGATACTCAGGATAGCGAACAAATGTTGCGTAGATAGCGACTGGATTGCGTGTGTGAGGAGCCAGCGATGTCCAAAACGATGGTCTTTTGCGCAGACGGCACGTGGAACGGCCCCGAAGATCCGGCAGGAAAAGGCGATGGCGTCGCGCCTGACGCCGCAGCCGGGTGTCAGCCGGGACTGACCAACGTATGCAAGCTTTTCGCGTGGCTCGACGGAAACATGCTGCCCGAAGGCACCGACTGGGGCGGAGTCGAGATGGAGAAGGCGCTTGCCGACGCCAACGGCAAACCCGTACAGATCGCGAAGTACATTCACGGGGTCGGGAATTCCGGGCAACTGCTCGATAAAGTCGCCGGCGGCGCGTTTGGCGTCGGTGTCGTCGCCCGCATCGCGCGTGGCTATACGTATATTTCGCGCAACTTCGAGCCGGGCGACAGCATCGTGATCGTCGGTTTCAGCCGCGGCGCGTACACCGCACGAGCCCTTTCCGGACTGATTGCGGGACAGGGCCTGCTTCGGCCAGAGCTCGCCGCGATCGACGATCAGAATCGTTACGACACCGCCGTGGCGGCCTGGTATCGATGGAGACACGGCCACGAAACGACGTTCCAGAAGATCGCAGACGGCGTGATGGAGTTCTTGACGATCCATCGCGCCTTCTCCAAAGCGAAGCCTTTGGACGCCAACTCGTTTGTGAACGCAAAAGTCACCGCAGTGGCAGTTTGGGACACGGTCGGTTCGCTCGGCATTCCCATCTACTATGAGGGTTCCGCCATCGATCTGTTCCGGTTCTGCGATCTGACGCTCAACCCGGCCATTGGCCTCGGCGTGCACGCCGTCTCGCTCGACGAGCAACGCAGGCCGTTCGAACCGACGCTGTGGAATCCCAACCCGAACGTGACGCAAGCGCTCTTTCCAGGCGGTCATTGCGATGTCGGCGGCGGCTATACCGATCACGGCCTCTCCGACGGCCCGCTGGTCTGGATCGTGGACCGATTGCAGCACACGGATGTCGGATTGAAGTTCGCCCTTCATCCGCCCGTTGCGGTCCAGTCCAATCCCCTGGGGCCGCGGCATCGCGAATGGGTGGCGGACGCTGTCTGGCTGGCCGCGGGCGTGGGCGCGCGGGCCTTCCCGGCAGGCATGGTCGTCAACGACAACATACGGCAGCGGATGAACGGCCAACCCGAAGAACTTTTTGGGGCTAACGGGCAGCAGCCCAACTACTCACCGGGTAACTTGCCAGCACGCTAAGCGGCATTGCTTCGGCAGGGCGAACGAACGAAGTCCTACACCTCCAGCCATTCCTGGCGGACGCGCGCATCGCCCTTCAACTGCTGCGGCGTCCCCTCGAACACGATCTGCCCGTGCCCCATGACGTACACGCGCTGCGAGATATCGAGCGCGATGGCCTGCTTCTGCTCGACGAGCAGCACCGAAATACCGCGCGCCTTCAGCGTCTTCAGATACTCGCCCACCTGCGCGACGACGAGCGGCGCGAGCCCTTCGGTCGGCTCGTCGATGATGATGAGGTCGGGGTCGCCCATGAGCGTGCGGCACAGCGTCAGCATCTGCTGCTCGCCGCCGGACAGCAGGCCCGCGGGCGTGTCCTCGCGCTCTTTCAGGCGCGGGAACATCCGGTACATGTCGTCGAACTGCCAGCGCGGCTTCTGGCGCGAGCGGTTGCGCTTTTCGCCGAGCATCAGGTTCTGCCGCACGGTGAGCGTCGGGAAGATGTCGCGATTCTCCGGCACGTAGCCGATGCCCCGGTGCGCGACCTCGAAGGTGCGCAGCCCGCGCACTTCCTCGCCGCGCAGCAGAATCTGCCCCTCGCACCGCACGAGCCCCATGATGGCTTTGGCCAGCGTCGAGCGGCCCACGCCGTTGCGTCCGAGCAGGGCGACGATCTCGCCCTCGCCCACCTGCATCTCGACGCCGTGCAGGATATGGCTCTTGCCGTAGTACGCATGCAGGTCGCGCACCTGGAGCATGGAATTCGCGGTCGCCATCAATGTGTACCTGCGGGTTCGTCCAGCGTGGTGCCCAGATAGGCTTCCTTCACGCGGCGGTTGTTGCGGATGGCTTGCGGCGTGTCGGTGGCGATCACCTCGCCGTACACGAGCACCGAGATGCGGTCGGCGAGGCCAAACACGACGCTCATGTCGTGCTCGACCATCACCAGCGTCTTGCCGACGGTGACCCGGCGAATCAGTTCCACCGCGTGATCCGACTCCGAGCGGCTCATGCCCGCCGTAGGTTCGTCGAGCAGGATCACCTCGGCGCCGCCCGCAATCGTGATGCCGATTTCGAGCGCGCGCTGCTCGGCATAAGTCAGCAGCCCGGCGAGCGTGTCGTGGCGGCCCTGCAGGCCGATCAGCTCGAGCACTGCTTCGGCGCGTTCGCGCGCGTCGCGCAATTGCTCGAGACGATGCCAGAACGAATACCGGTAGCCGAGCGACCACAACACGGAGCAGCGCAAATTCTCGAACACCGAAAGGCGGTGAAAAATGTTCGTCACCTGAAAGCTGCGCGAGAGCCCCATGCGGTTGATCTTGTACGGCGGCAGCCCGCCGATCTCGACGCCGTTGAGTTTGACCGTGCCGGAACTCGGCGCCATGCGCCCCGAAATCAGGTTGAACGTGGTCGACTTGCCCGCGCCGTTGGGACCGATCAGCGCGTGACGTTCGCCCTTCGCGATATTCAGGTCCACACCGCGAATGATCTCGGTGCGCCCGAAATTCTTGCGCACGTCACGCAACTCCAGTGCGGCCGTCATACGTCGCTCCCTGCGATTTCCCGTTGCACGCCATCCCACGCGTCGCGCACCCGCGCGGCCGCGAGGCGTCCCGCCTGCGCGCCCAGCGCCCACAGCACCGCCGCGACGGCCCACGGCTTCCACGACGCGGCATCGAAGTGCAGGCCGAAGAACGCCATAGCCGTGCCGTTGTCGCTATCGATCTGCACCTTGTAGACGAGTTCGACCGTCAGCACGAGCGCAGCCAGCAAGATCAGCGCGGCGCCCAGCGCGGCCGCATAGGAAGGCAGCATGCGGTGCAGCTTGCGCGCCGCAATCAGAGGCACCTGCTTCATCAGCAGGCTCGACACGCCGCCCGGCACGAACATCACCACCAGCACGAAGAAGAGGCCGAGGTACAGCAACCATGCCGGCGTGAGATTGGACAGCGCGACCGCGAACAGCACGAACAGGATCGAACCGATGATCGGCCCGAAGAAGAATGCGCCGCCGCCGATGAACGTCGCGAGCAGCACGCCGCCGGACTGCGCGGCGCCGACGTTCTCGGCCGTCACGATCTCGAAGTCGATCACGGAGAGGCCGCCCGCTATGCCGGCGAAGAACGCCGAGAGGACCATCACGAAAAAGCGCACGCGCTGCGTGTTGTACCCGACGAATTCCGCACGCTCGGGATTGTCGCGCACGGCATTGGCGATGCGGCCGAGCGGTGTCTGCGTCCATGCGTACATGGCGATCATCGACACGAGGCACCATACCGCGATCAGGTAGTACACCTGAATCGCCGGTCCGTAGGTGATGCCGAGCACCGCATGGCCAACCGTGCGATTGGTCGGCACCCCGCCCTCGCCGCCGAAAAACCCGGGAAACATCAGCGAACTCGCCGCCACCATTTCGCCGATGCCGAGCGTGATCATCGCAAAGGTGGTGCCCGACTTGCGCGTGGTCACGTAGCCGAACAGCACGCCGAACAGCATGCCCCCGAGCCCGCCGACCAGCGGCAGCAGCGAAACGGGCAACGGGAAATGGTTCGCGCCGATCTGGTTGAGCACATGCGCCGCCACGAATGCGCCGAGCCCGGAGTACACCGCGTGCCCGAACGAGAGCATGCCGGTCTGCCCGAGCAGCATGTTGTATGAGAGCGCGAAGATGATCATGATGCCCATCTGCGAAAGCAGCGCGATCGCGAAGCCGCTGGAAAACACGAGCGGCAGCACGAGCATGATGAGCACCGTAGCGCCCCAGATGATCCAGCGCACCGAATGCGCGGACTGCCGCCATCCGTGGCGTTGCATGGCCGAACCGGCGCTGGCCTGAATGAGCGGTTTCATCGGTCAGCCCTCCCGCTTGCCGAGCAACCCGCGCGGTCGCAGGATCATCATGAGCACCATGAGCAGATAAGGCAGAATCGGCGCGACCTGCGAGACCGGCATGTGCAACAGCGACGAGAGCGTCGTGCTGTCCGTGACCCTCATGCCGACAAGTGAAAACAGATCGGAAAGCGAGGCATCGATCGTGACGGCGAAGGTCTGCATGATGCCGATCAGCAGCGAGGCGATGAACGCGCCCGGCAGCGAGCCCATGCCGCCCACCACGGCGATCACGAACACGATGGTGCCGACCGACTCGGCCATCGAGGGCGAGGTGACGAACGCATTGCCGCCAATCACACCCGCGAGGCCCGCCAGCGCGGCGCCGCCGCCGAACACCAGCATGAACACGCGCTGCACGTTGTGCCCGAGCGCCTCGACCATTTCCGGGTGCGTGAGCGACGCCTGAATGACGAGGCCGATGCGCGTGCGCGTGAGCACCAGATACAGCGCCGCGAGCATGGCGATCGAAATCAGCATCATGAAGGCGCGATACTTCGGAAACTCCGACGTGTACACCTTGAACAGCGCCCCGTTTAGTTCAGGCGGAATGGCGTACGGCACCGCGGCCAGTCCCCAGACCAGCTTGACGCCCTCCACGATCAGATACGACAGGCCGAAGGTGAACAGCAATTCCGCCACGTGCCCGAACTTGTGCACGGTACGCAAGCCGAAACGCTCGACGAGCGCGCCGACACACGCCACGAGCACCGGCGCCGCCACGAGCGCCGGCCAGAAACCGATCTTGCTGGCTATGGTGTAGGCAAAGTAGGCCCCGAGCATGTAAAAGCTGGCGTGCGCGAAGTTGAGCACGCCCATCATGCTGAAGATCAAGGTGAGGCCCGAGGAAAGCATGAACAGCAGCAGCCCGTAGCCGATGCCGTTCAACAGAGAGATGGTCAGGAATTCCACTGCCCGATGATCCTTGTGAAGTGTCGTAGCGAGAGCACGTTCAGCCCGGGCGCTTCATCTGGCAAGTGGTCGGCTGCGTTGCCGCGGTCGGCCCAAGCTGGACGTCGGTGCGCCAGCCATAGCCGGTGTTCTCCTGGTCGTACTTTACCGTTTTGCCGTCCGCCCTGGTCCATGTCGCGATCACGAGCGACTGCTGCGCCTGGTGATCGGCAGCGCGCATCGCGACCGGACCGTTCATGCCGTCGACCGTCATGCCCTCCATGGCCTTGGCCACCTTGACGGGATCGCTCGACTTCGTCGCGCTGATCGCCTTGCTCAGCATTTCGATGCCGGCATAGGCCGTCGCCAGGTAGTAGTCGTCGTTGTACTTCTTCTTGTAGCCCTCGATGATCTGCCCCACCACCGGCGGGTTGTTCGCCGTGTTCGGGCCGAACACGCCCACGTACTTCACATGGTCGGCGCCGGACGCGCCCATGGCCGTCGGCACGCCGGTCGTGCCCGCGTAATAGGTATAGAAGTTGGCCGTCACACCGGCGTCCTTGCTCGCCTTCACGAGCAATGCGAGGTCGCTGCCCCAGTTGCCCGTGATCACCGTGTCGGCGCCGGACGCCTTGATCTTGGTGGCGTAAGGCGAGAAGTCCTTCACGCGCGCGAGCGGATGAAAATCGTCGCCGACGATCACGATATCCGGGCGCTTGCTCTTCAGGTCCTCGCGCGCCACGCGCGAGACGTCGTGGCCAAACGAGTAGTCCTGATCGATGAGGTAGACCTTCTTGATGTCCTTGTCGCGCGCGAGGAACGTGGTGAGCGCATCCATCTTCATGTCGGCGTTGGCGTCGAAGCGGAAGTGCCAGTAGTCGCACTTCGCGTTGGTCATGGCCGGGTCCACCGCCGCGTAGTTCAGGTAGACGATTTCCTTGCCAGGATTGCGCGAGTTGTACTTGGCGACCGCATCCTCCAGCGCGAGGCCGACCGACGAGCCGTTGCCCTGCACGATATAGCGGATGCCCTGGTCGGCGGCCTGGTTCAGCAGGGTCAGGCTTTCCTGCGGCGACAGCTTGTTGTCGAATCCGACCACCTCGAACTTCGTGCCGTTTGCCCAGTTGTGCTCGTTGGCGTATTCGGCCGTGTATTGCCAGCTGTGCAGCTGATTCGTTCCGAGTGACGCCATCAGGCCGGACAGCGGATCGATGAAGGCAATCTTGACCGTCTGCGCCTGCGCGGCCCCTCCTGACAACGCCGACGATACCACCGCACCAACCAGCAACGAGCGCAACATCCTCATGGACTGTCTCCTTTGTTTGGGCATTGCTTATCGAGCGTGAATTTTCTGTCCGACCGTGCGATTTTTCGTTATATCACCACATTCCAGACGCTAATAACAGCACTCCAGGGAAATCGCTGACGCGAGCCGGCATAGCGAGTCATTGCGACCGGCTTACGGTTCGCCTGGGTCCACTTGCGACGTGTCAACCGCGCATCCGGGACCTCAGGCCCGGCGCACGCGGGGCTTGCCGCCCGCGGTCCGCCGGGCAGGCTCGAGAGAAGGCGAGCGCTCGGTCAGGGACGGTGCAGCGTGATCCTCGTCATGCTCTGCGCCCTTGAATTGCTGCCGGTAGGCCACGGGCGTCAACGCTTTCGTGGCCTTGAACTGCCGGTTGAAATTCGCGGCGTTGGGGAACCCCGAGCGGGTGGCGACCACCGAGATGGGCATCTGCGTGTCGGTCAACAGCCGGCAGGCATGGCCGATTCGCACCCGCGCGAGGTACTGCCCCACGCTTTCGCCCGTGTGCTGCACGAAATGCCGCGTCAGTGTGCGTTCGGACAGACCTGCGGCTTTGGCGAGCGTCGAAAGGCGCAAGGGTTGCGAGAACTGCGTTTCGATCAGCGCAAGCACCCGGTTCAGCTGCTCGGGTTCGTAGCCCGACGACGCGCCAACGCGGCCTTCGAACGCGCTGGGCGTCGCCAGCTGGGTGGCAGGCAAGTCGGTCAGCCAGACGAGGATCTCCAGCACGGCAGCCAGACGCCCACGCGGGTCCGCCGACAAAAGACGGTCCAGATAGCCGCGCATCTGCGCGCCGGCGCCTTCCTCGAAGACCAGTCCGCAGGCCGCGCGACGCAGCAGGTTGCGCAGGTTCGCGTATTCCGGGCAAACGTCGGCGAGGCGCTGCACCCAGCTGCCTTCGAACCAGATGACGATGGCAACCTGAGAGTCCGCCGGGTCGATCGAGCGATTGGACGACCAGGTGTGGGGCATGTCCGGCGGGACCAGGACGAGATCGTCGGCGCCATAAGCGGTGACCGAATCGCCGATATAGCGCTTGCCCTGGCTGTTCATCGTCAGCGTGAGTTCGTATTCCGGGTGGTGATGCCACTCGAACGGAATGCGCGGCAAGCGCCGGTGGTAAACCCGCACCGAACATCTGCTGCCGAAGTCGACGTGCTCGTACGCTGCTTTCATGGCCGAAACTACAAAAAGATTGACTCGATAGTATCACCGGCCAGGACTGCGCCGGCGTACGCTCCCATCATTCGAAATCACCAGGGTGGAGACAAGGACATGGCTTTGCATATCGACGACCTGCCCGCGGCTATCCGCAAGGCCAAGCAGGAACTGCGGGAAGAACTGCCCAACTACCAGGCCGTGTTCGCCGAGGTCGAAGCGGCCATGCACGAAGAGGCGCATCGCATTGCCCAGCTTCGCGACCGGGGTGAGCCGGTCATCCCCGAAATCGCCTTCGCGGACATCGTCGGCAACCGGGTGAGCGCGGAGCAGATCGCGCACGTAAAGGCGCGTGGCGCGTGCATCATCCGCAAGGTATTCGACCGCTCGCTCGTGGAGCTGTGGGACAACGAGATTGCCGACTACGTCGAGGGCAACGATCTCGACCGCAAGCTGCTGCATCGCGCCGAAGACAAATACTTCGGCCAGCTGGCCTCGAGCAAGCCGCAGATCTACGGCGTCTACTGGTCGAAGCCGCAAGTGCTGGCGCGCCAGTCGCCGGAACTCACCGAGGCGCGCGTGTTCCTGAACCGGCTGTGGCGCACCGAGAGCGAAGGCCGCGTGCATTTCGACCCGGATCACGTGCCGGTTTATGCAGACCGGCTGCGCCGCCGGCCGCCCGGCTCCGAATCGCTGGGGCTTTCCGCGCACTGCGACGGCGGTTCGGTCGAGCGCTGGATCGAAGCGAACTTCCGCAAGGTCTACCGTCACGTGTTCTCGGGAAACTGGCGCGACTATGACGCGTTCGATGCGGCGTGGCGCACCGCCGTCGAAGAGATTCCGTCACCGGCTGTCTGCTCGATGTTCCGCACGTTTCAGGGTTGGACGGCGCTCACGCAGCAAGGCCCCGGCGACGGCACGCTGCAGCTCGTGCCCATTGCGAACGCGATGGTCTACATCCTGCTGCGCGCGCTGCAGGACGACATTGCCGACGACGACCTGTGCGGCGCGATGCCGGGCCGGGCGCTTTCGATCAAGCCGGAGTATCACGCGCCGCTTTTCCACGCGCTTTCGTCGATTCCCCTGATGCAGCCGGGCGACACCGTCTTCTGGCATAGCGACGTGATTCATGCCGTGGAGGATGCGCATCGCGGCAAGGGCTACAGCAACGTGATGTACATCGCTTCGGCGCCGTCCTGCGCCAAGAACGACGCGTATCTCGCGCGGCAGCTACCGAGCTTCCTCGAAGGCAAGAGTCCGCCGGACTTCCCGACGGATCATTTCGAAGTCGATTTCGTCGGGCGTGCAACGGTGGAAGACCTGACGCCGCTCGGACGCGCGCAGATCGGGCTGAAGCCCTGACCTTGCGTCAGTCGGTCTTGTTGAGCGCATTGCGCACCGCAACGGCAAGCTCGTCGTATCGATAAGGCTTGCTGATGAGCGCGACACCTTCGTCGAGCTTGCCGTCGTGGAAAATGACGTCGCGCGTATAGCCGGAGGCAAACAGGACCTCGGCGTAATACGGCGGCCCGCTCGCAATACGAGCCAGTTCGCTGCTTCTCACCGTGCCCGGCGTCACGACATCCGTGAACAGCAGGTCGAAACGCTGGCCGCTCTGGATCAGCTTGAGCGCGCTTTCGCCATCTTGCGCGGAGAGCACCTTGTAGCCGAGCTGGGCCAGCATCTCGATCGCGGCAATGCGAACGTCGGCATCGTCTTCGACGACGAGAATGGTCTGGCCGCCCCGCTCCTGTCTCGCAACGGTCGGTTTGTAAGCGTCGTATTCCGCTTCCAGGCTGCGCGGGAAATAGAGGTTGACGGTCGTGCCCTGGCCTTCCGCGCTTTCAATGAAAACGTGGCCCGAACTCTGCGCCACGAACCCGTGCACCATGCTCAAACCCAGCCCCGTTCCCTGCCCCTCGGCCTTCGTGGTGAAGAACGGCTCGAACACGCGCGCTTTCACGTGGTCGGGCATGCCGCTGCCCGAGTCCGAGACTTGCAGGCGCACATATTCGCCCGCTGGGACGCCATCGCGAAGCGCCAGTTCGTCGTTGCCCGCATCGATGTTCGCGAGACAAACGCAGATGCGTCCGGGTCCGTCGATCGCGTCGCGCGAGTTGATGACCAGATTCAACAGCGCGCTTTCCAGCTGGCTTCGGTCGGCACAAATATTCCAGCTCTCCTGCGCCGGCACGATGGCGAGTTCGATCGTCTCCGGCAACGTGCGGTGCAGCATCTCGGCGATGCCTTCGACCAGCCGGAAGGGATTCAGAACGGCCGGCGCGAGCGGTTGCCTGCGTGCGAAGGCCAGCAGTTGAGCGGCGAGTTTCGCGCCGCGCGACACCGCGTTGCTGACCGCAGCCACGCGCCGCTCGAGCGCGGCGTTGCCTCGCGTCGAAAGCTCGATGAGCTGCAGGTTGGCGGAGATGACCTGCAGGACGTTGTTGAAGTCGTGCGCGACGCCGCCCGTAAGACTGCCGATCGCCTCCAGCTTTTGCGCCTGACGCAGCCGCTCCTCCATCGCCACGCGCGCCCCCACTTCCTCGGCGACGCGCTGCTCCAGTGTCTGGGTCAGTTGCAGCAGCGCGTCTTCGGCCACCTTGCGCTGCCTTTCCGCGAGGATCTTCGCGGTCGTTTCGAACACGATGGCGATGACGCCCGCCGGCCGCTCGTCGTCTTCGAAAACCGGGCTGTAGCTCAGGTCCATCCAGACGTCTTCGGGGTGCCCCTCGCGATACAGCACGAGCTGCTTGTCCTGGAAGGCCAGCGTTCCGCCCGCGAGACACGTATCGACGACATTGCGGTTGAACGCCGCCACCTCCGGCCAGCCGGTTTCGACCGGTTTGCCCAGCAGGAATGGATGCCGGCCGCCCGCGAAAACCGCGTAGGCGTCGTTGTAGACCATCGTGCCTTCGCGGCCCCAAAGCATGACGAGCGGAGATGGCGAGGCGAGCAGCATGTTGATCGCGGCGACGAGGCTCGCCGACCACGTTTCGCGCGGGCCGAGCGCCGTGTTGCTCCAGTCGAATGCGGCGATGCGCTCCGCCATTTCGCCCGGCCAGCGGGTCGAGGGGCGCTCGATCGGCGGTGGAACTTCCTTGTTCATGACGCGACTCGGCTCCCAGGAGACGCTGCTGGAGATCGGAACTGCGATGCACGTGGAGATTCGAGGCTGCGCACGAGCGAGACGGTGCGCGCAATTATTGTTCCGGCTCCGGGCGGGACCCGTCAAGACCGCCACAAAGGGCGACCGGCGCCGAAGCGGCAGCCGGTCAGACCGGCGTCACAGGCAGGCGAGCAGGTCTTCGAGCCGCACCGGTTTCATCAGACATTTGTCGAAACCGGCTGCCGCCGCCCTGGCCGTGATATCCGGGTCGGCGTGTCCCGATAGCAGAACGTACCGGGTATGCGACAGCGCGGGGTTGAGCCGAAGCTGGCTCACCAGGTCGCCGCCGCTCATGTCGGGAAGCTTCCAGTCCACGAGGGCAAGCTCGGGAAGGAACGACCCGGCGACGAGCAGGGCCTCTTGTCCATCGGCGGCGCATCGGGCTTGATGACCTTCGAACTCGACGAGCGCCGCGAGCGCATCTGCGACGTCGCGGTTGTCGTCGACTAGCAAGATTCGTTTTGGCATCGGGCACAAAAAGCTGGCTGGAGAACGGGCGCGACACAGGCAGAACCCGCACCGCGGTTCGCCTTCGAGTGTACCCGGATTCCGCCAGCGGCAAACGCCCGCGTCACCTCACGCCCGGGGTCGGAGTCCATCCGGCATGCTGCATCACGCGCAATTCATCGTTGTACTGAGCAATCTGCTTTGCACAGCAGCAACGCGGCAAGTGCTTAACTCGTTGTTACCGATCTCGCAGCACCGTTGCACCTGTGTCAGGGGACGGCGCCTAGACTCGGAGCCGTGCTCATCAAGAACGCACGCAGCGTGCGAAGGAGTGGCGATATGAAGAGGACGATTCTCGGCCTGGTCCTGGGCGCAACGGCGTTGGCGGCTTCGACCGCTGCATTGGCCCACGTGGATGTGGCTGTGGGCGTCGGCGTGCCTGGCGCGGCCTATGCGCCGGTTCCCGTCCAGACCGACTGGCGAGGCGACGACGACTGGCGCGCGCGGCGTTGGCGGGAACACGAATGGCGCGAGCACGAACGTCGCGAGCATGAATGGCGCGAGCGGCAGTGGCGTGAACGCGAATGGCACGACCGGGGCCGCTGGAACTACTGACCCGGATCAGCGCAGGGCGTCCAGCAGCGCCTGAACAGGGTGGCGCAACGGGCGCCCGCGCAGGCGCTTCACCTGGCAGCGGCATGAATAGCCCGTGGCGAGCAGTTCATCCGCCCCCTGCGTCGACGTCGATGCCGCATCGACATGCCGCGCCCACGATTGTTCGAAGATCGCTTCCGAGGTCGCGCGATTGCGCGCCTCGTGGCCGTAAGTGCCCGACATGCCGCAGCAACCGCTGGCCGGCGTCGCGAGCGCGAGGCCTGCCGCCGCGAAGACGTCTTTCCACAGGAGCGCGGCAGCGCTCGCGTTGGTGCGCTCGGTACAATGCGATAGCAGTCTGAACGAGCCGGACGCTCGCGGCGATGTTGCACGCGTGCGCAAGGCGCCGATCAGCCACTCCTGTGGCAACTGAACGTCGGGCAAGGCTTCGATGCCTTCCACCTTGCGATACTCCTGGCGGTACACGAGCGTCATGGCCGGATCGATGCCCACCAGCGGCACACCCGTTCTGGCAAGCGCGGCCAGTTGCGCCGCATTGCGCCGCGCGGCCCGGCGAAACTGCGGCAGAAACCCTTGCACGTGCAGCGGCTTGCCGTTCGGCAGATAAGGCGCGACGAAGACCTTGAACCCGAGCCGCGCGGCGAGTTCCAGAAACGCGGCGGCGACCGGCGTTTCGAAGTAGCGCGTGAACGCGTCCTGCACCACGATCATGCTGCGCTGGCGCTCGGCTTCGTCAAGTTTCGAGAGGCGTTCGGGCGTTGCGATCTCTGCTCCCGAGCGGCGCAGCACACTACGCCATGACACCTGGCTCAACAAAGGGCTATCGACAAGGCCAAGACCGCGCGCAAGCAGCGATTTGACTGGACCCGCGCCCATCACCGCGTTGTAGACGCTTTTCGCTCCAGGTACCGCCGCTACGCGCGGCACCGTGAACTCGAGCGCGCCGATCAAGTAGTCGCGCAGCGGCCGCAAATAGCGCGTGTGATACAGCTCCAGAAAGCGGGCGCGAAACTCGGGCACGCTCACTTTCACGGGGCACTGCCCCGCGCATGACTTGCACGAGAGGCAACCCGCCATGGCGTCGTACACCTCATGCGAGAAGTCCTGCTCGCCCTGGCGTTTGCGCAGGCTATTGACCATGCGCACCGGCAACGCCGCCGCAGCTGGCACAGCAGTGAGATCCGCTCCGGCATCCTGTTGCCGGCGCAGCCATTCGCGCATCAGCGAAGCCCGGCCCTTCGGCGAATGCACGCGCTCGCGCGTCGCCTTCCACGACGGACACATGGCGTCGTTCGGGTCGAAGTTGTAGCAGGCGCCGTTGCCGTTGCAGTGAACGGCGTCGGCATTGGCCTGCCAGACGCGCTCGTCGATGCGCCGGTCCAGTTCGCCGCGCAGCGTCGTCGCGTCGACCTTCAGCAGCGCCGCACTCGCCCCGGCCGGCGTGGCGATCTTGCCGGGATTGAGCTGATTGTGCGCATCGAATGCCGCCTTGAGCCGCTGCAACGCGGGATACAAAGGCCCGAAGTACTCGGGCACATACTCCGAGCGCACGCCCTTACCATGCTCGCCCCATAGCAGGCCGCCATACTTCATCGTCAAGGCGGTCACGGCATCCGAAATGGGGCGCACGAGTGCGGCCTCGTCGGGATTGCGCATGTCGAGCGCGGGGCGCACGTGCAGCACGCCGGCATCGACGTGGCCGAACATGCCGTAACGCAAGCCAAAACCATCAAGCAGCGCCCGAAACTCCGCAATATAGTCGGCGAGATTTTCGGGCGGCACAGCCGTGTCTTCCACGAAGGGCTGCGGGCGGCTCGCACCGCGGGCGTTGCCCAGCAGGCCCACCGCACGCTTGCGCATCGCATAGACGCGATGGATCGCCGCGTCGCCTTCGGCGATCGTATGTCCCAGGCGCCTGACGCTCGCGTCGGCACGCAGGTGCTCGACGAACGCCGCCACGCGCGCGCGTAACTCGTCCGCATCGTCGCCGCTGAATTCGACCATGTTGATGCCGCTCGCACCGCCTTCGACGCCTTCGTCGGCGGGGAAATAGTCGGCCACGCTTTGCCAGACGCTATCCTCGCGCGCCAGCCGCAGCACCGTGGAGTCCACGGTCTCGATCGAGAGCGGACGATGGGCCATCAACGCGCGCGCGTCGCGCAGGGCATCCATGAAACCTTCATAGCGGATATTGACGAGCGCGGCGTGCTTCGGAACCGGTAGCACGTGCAGCGTCGCCTCGACGATAAAGCCGAGCGTGCCCTCCGAGCCGCACAGCACACTGTTGATGTCGAAGCGTCCTTCGCCGTCACGCAAATGGGCGAGGTCGTAACCCGTCAGGCAGCGGTTCAGCTCGGGAAAGCGCTCGCGTATCAGGCCGGCTTCGCGCTCGCAGATGTCGCGCGCGGTGCGGAACACTTCGCCGACCTTGTCCTTGCGCGCACAGAACGCCCTGAGTGCGGGCTCATCGACCGGCGCGCTCGACAGGCGCTCACCGCCAACGAGGACCGTTTCCAGCGCGAGCACGTGGTCGCGCGTTTTCCCGTAGGTGCAGCTGCCCTGCCCGCTCGCATCCGTGCTGATCATGCCGCCGACGGTCGCGCGGTTCGAAGTCGACAGCTCCGGCGCGAAAAAGAGTCCGTGCCGCTTCAGTTCGGCATTGAGCTGGTCCTTGACGACACCGGCCTCCACCCTTGCCGTGCGCGCAACGGGATCGATTTCGAGGATCCGGTTCATGTGCCTCGACATATCGACCACGATGCCCTCGGTCAGCGACTGCCCGTTCGTGCCCGTGCCGCCGCCGCGCGCCGCGACTGCCACGCCGCGAAACGCCTCGCGCCCGAGCAGCGCCGCGAGGCGCACGACGTCCTGCGCATGGCGCGGAAACACCGCCGCCTGCGGATAGCGCTGGTAGATCGAATTGTCCGTGGCCAGCACCGTGCGCGTCGCGTGAGTCGCGTCCACCTCGCCTTCGAAACCCGACCTCTCCAATTCATGCAAAAATTGACGGATCAGCGGGTTGCTGAATTCGCCGATGGCAAGCGGGGCAATTGTCATATCGTTCTCGAAGTCTCGCCGTGGGCGCACGATTCCCTTACTGGCAGGGTATTGTCGCGTCCCCGGCCGGCACCGGGCAAACGTATATTCGTTGGGTTGATCATGAGGTTTATGAATGAATTTCCGCAAGCTCACGCCTTCCATGTCGCTGCTGCTCGCGTTCGAGGCCTCCGCGCGGCATGAGAGCTTCACGCGTGCCGCCGAGGAGCTGTCGCTCACGCAGAGCGCCGTGAGCCGCCAGGTGCAGGCACTCGAAGCGATGCTCGATCTCGCGCTCTTCACGCGCGAGGGCAAGCGCATCATCCCCACGGATATCGGCCGCGCCTATATGGCCGATATCTCTCATGCGCTTACGCTGATCCGCAGCGCGACGCTGCAGGCGCTCACGTCGAACGCGCCGAAAACGCAGTTGCGCGTCGCGACCCTGCCGACGTTCGGGGCCAAGTGGCTGCTGCCGCGCCTGCACCGCTTCTATCAGGCGCACCCCGATCTGCAGATCGATCTCGACTCGCGCATCGAGGCCGCCGATTTTTCGACCCAGGACCTCGACGCCGCCATCGTGGTGGGCGACGGCCGCTGGCCGGGCGTGACGGCACACCGGCTTTACGCGGAAGAACTGGTGCTGGTCGGCAACCCGGCCGCGTTGCCGCGAGCGCGAAAATCGCGGCGCAGGGCCGCCGCGCCGACCATCGACTCCCTCGAAGGGCTCACGCTGCTGCGGGTGCGCAGCTTTCCCGACGCCTGGCGCGAATGGTGCGCGCACTTCGGTTTGCCCCACGACGCGCTGCGGCCGGGCCCGAGTTTCGAGCTGACCTCGCATTTGATCCAGGCAGTCGTGGCCGGTATCGGCGTAGGCCTCGTGCCGCGCATGCTGGTGGAAGACGAATTGCGGGAAAACCGGCTTCTCAGCCCGTTCGAAGCGGTGCCGAGCTCGCGCTCGTATTACCTCGTCTACCCTGAGCGTGCTCAACGCCATCCCGTGCTGGTGGCGTTTCGCGACTGGCTGCTGGAGGAGCTCGGCGGGCAGTCGTGACGTCAAGGTTGCATCCGCAAGGGAATGCGGAATGAAAATTGCTGTACAGCCACCCTCGCATTTCGGTCTCGCCAATAAGAAGAACAGATGGCTTATTTAGCGTTTCGCAAAGCCTGAATATCCGCCCGCCCCTCCATAATTCCGTATGAATAATCACAGCGGAGGAGACAGTGAGGCTGTCGCGCAAGCTGTACATCCAGGTTTTAATTGCCATCGCGCTGGCTATTGCATTCGGCCTGCTCGCGCCGCACGAGGCCGTGAAGATGAGGCCACTGGGCGAAAGCTTCATTGCGCTGCTCAAGATGATGCTCGGGCCCATCATCTTCTGCACCGTCGTGCATGGCGTTGGGCACATCAAGGACTTCAAACGCCTTGGACGGCTCGGCGTAAAGACACTGCTCTATTTCGAAGTGGTCAGCACGCTCGCCATGCTGACCGGCTTTGCCGTCGTCAACATCGTCAGGCCCGGCGACGGGCTCCACGCGCGCTCGCTGAGCGCCGGTGAAGGCGCCGCAGCGGCGATCAAGGCGGGCACGAGCGGCGACTTCTCGTTCACGGACTTTCTCACCTCCATCATTCCGCATACGCTCGTTTCGGCGTTCGTCAGCGGCGACATTCTTCCCGTGCTGTTCGTTTCGCTGCTCGCGGGCTTCGCGCTCGCCACCTGCGCGAAGCCCGACTGGGTCATATTCCGCTTGATCGAGGAAGCGCAAACGGTCGTCTTCAAGATGCTCGGCTTCATCATGCGGCTCTCGCCACTGGGCGCGTTCGGCGCCATGGCGGCGGCCGTGGGCAGCTACGGCAGCGTCACGCTGCTGTTCCTGCTGCGCTACGTGCTCACCTATTACGCCAGCACGCTGTGCTTCGTGTTCATCGTGCTCGGCGTCGTGGCCGGCCTGGCGGGATTCTCGATCTTCAGAATCCTTTCGCTCATCAAGGAAGAAGCGATTCTCGCGATGGGGACGGCCGCCAGCGAAGTCGCGTTTCCGCGGCTCGTCAGCAAGCTCGAACAGGCGGGCTGCGACGAGGTCGTGGTGGGCTTCGTGCTGCCGGCGGGCTATAGCTTCAACATCGACGGCGCGTGCCTCTACATGGCCTGCGGCGTCGGCTTCATCGCGCAGGCGACCGATACGCCCTTGAGCCTCTCGCAGCAACTCGCGCTGCTCGCGGTGATGATGCTCACGTCCAAGGGCGGTGCGGGCGCGGCGGGCGGCGCGCTCGTCAAGCTCGCGGCGACGATCCAGACCTCGCGCGCACTGCCGCTTGCGGGCGTGGGCCTGCTGTTCGGCATCGACCGCGTTCTCGCCATTGCGACTTCCACGACCAATGTGATCGGCAATTCGGTGGCCGTGCTCGTTTTGTCGAAATGGGAAAGAATGTTCGACAAGCAAAAGTTCGACGCCCACATGAACCGGCGTCTCGCGGCCCCGGTCGAGTCACCGCCGGTTCAGGCGAGTGAACCTCGCGTGTGAGCCTGGCGCGCTGGTCTCTTCGCTTGTCTCTTCATCAACGTCATCGAGAGCGATTCAAACATGGAACAGCAAAACCAGCAGCCGGTCACACGTGTTGCGATCATCGGCTTCGGCGAAGTGGGCCCTATTTTTGCGCAAGCACTGGCGCATGCCGGTCTGCACGTTTCGACGTACGACATCAAGCTGCAGGAAAGCGCGACGCGCGAGACGATCCTCAAACGCGCGAGCGAAAGCGGCGCTCACGTAGCCGATGATCTCGCCTCTGCGCTCAAGGGCGCGCAACTCGTGTTTTCCGCCGTTACGGCGAGCCAGGCCGAAGCCGTGGCGAGCGCGTGCGCTCCGCACTTGCTGGCCGGCCAGACGTTCATCGATCTCAACTCCGTCTCGCCCGCCGTCAAGCAGCGCAACAGCCAGGCCGTGGAGCGCGTGGGCGCCGACTACGTGGAAGCCGCTGTCATGGCGCCCGTGCCGCCGCAAGGCATACGCGTGCCGATGCTGCTGGGCGGGCGCGCGGCCGGGCGCACCGCCGACGTGCTCAACGCGCTCGGCATGCGCGCGCAAGCCGTCGCCGCCGAAGTGGGACTCGCTTCCGCCATCAAGCTGTGCCGCAGCATCATGATCAAAGGCATGGAAGCGATGTGCGTGCAATCGATGCTCGCCGCGAAGCAGTTCGGCGTGGACGACCGCGTGCTCGCATCGCTTGCGGCCAGCTTCCCGGGCATGGGTTGGGACACGGGCTACGAGTCGTACCTGATCGGCCGCGTGGTCGAGCACGGACAGCGGCGCTCCGAGGAAATGCGCGAGGCGGCGGCCATGCTCGACGGCCTCGGCATGTCGTGCGAACTGGCCACCGCCATCGCGAATGTTCAAGAGGCGCTGGCCGAGCGTGCCGCACCGCTCGTCGACGCGCTCGACGAAAAGGGCAGGCTGCCGGCGTGGCGCGCGCTGCTCAAGCCTGCGTGAGGCGCGCTCAGCGGCCGGCCTTCACCGCCGGCACACCGGCCACCAACGCCGCACCGCTCGCCACCAGCAACGCCGCGAGCAGATAGAGCGCGTTGTCCATGCTGCCCGTATGTGTCTTGATGAGCCCGATTGCCCACGGGCTCACAATGCCGCTCGTAATGCCGATACTGCTGATGAGCGCGATGCCCGCAGCCGCAGCCTTGCCCGTGAGATACGCCGAAGGCACCGCCCAGAAGATCGGCAAAGCGGCGAAGATCAGCACCGCGGCGATCGAAAGAATGGCCATCATCGCGGCGAAACTCGCGAGATGCAGCGTGAGCAGCGCCAACGCAATGCCGCCGCCTACCGTGCACGCGGCGAAGTGCCAGCGCCGTTCGCCGCGCCGGTCCGAGCGGCGCGCGATCCACATGAGGCCCACGGCGCCCACCGCATTCGGAATGACCGTGTAGAGGCTGATCGCCAGCACGTCATGCACGCCGAAGTCGCGGATCATGAGCGGCATCCAGAAGTTCAGCGTGAGCGAGGCGCAGGTCAGCGAGAAGTAGATGAACGCGAACAGATACACGCGCGGGTTGCGCAGCGCCGCCCCGAACGAACGCGTGGAATGCGGGTGATCGCCTTCGCCGTCGCGTTGCGCGAGGAGGTGGGCCTTTTCCGCATCGGTCAGCCAGCGCGCCTTCTCGGGCCCGTCCACGAGCCAGAACGCGGCCATGAGGCCGAGCACCACGGCCGGCAGCCCTTCGATCAGGAACATCCAGCGCCAGCCGGCGAGTCCCGCCACGCCGGCCATGTCGCGCATGATCCAGCCCGAGATGAGGCCACCGAGCACGCCCGCCACCGCCACGCCCGCGAAGAAGATCGAGAACACGGCCGCGCGGCGCCGCGCCGGATACCAGTACGTGAGATAGAGCACGATACCAGGAAAGAAGCCCGCCTCGAACACGCCCAGCAAAAAGCGCAGCGCATAGAACTGCGTGGGGCTCGACACGAACATCATGCTGGTCGAGGCAATGCCCCACAGCAGCATGATGCGCGTGAAGGTGCGGCGCGCGCCGAAGCGCGCAAGCAGCATGTTGCTCGGCACTTCGCACAGCACGTAGCCCACGTAGAACACGGCGGCGCCGAGGCCGTACATCGCGTCGCTGAAGCCCAGGTCGTGCTTCATCTGCAACTGTGCGAAGCCGATGTTGATGCGGTCGAGGAACGAGACGACGTAGCAAACGAACAGGAACGGAATGACGCGCGCGGAAACTTTCCGGTAGAGCGCGTCGTCCTGCTGCGAGGGATGCGCGGACGTAGCGTACGCGCGCGCGGCTTCGGACCGGCGGTCCGGGGCAATCGATTGGGGCATCTGCCTGTCTCCAAACATGACTGCGGCTCACCCGGGCGGACCCGGGCAGACCGTTGATGCGCGGCGTCTTGCGCGCCTTGCGCGGCTCGCCTGGACGCGTGGTTCGCGAGTATCCAGGCAGTGACGCCGATCATAGGTGGGACAGGTTTAATTTGTCAATGGCGAATCGTTTCGTTTTACGCTAATACGGGTTTGCCTTTAGGCAAACTTGCTGACGCTGCATTGACTCACGGTTTCGTCACACAAAAGCCGGTTTGCAGACGCAATGCACTCGCCCCAACAAAAAGCGGCACACCGCGAGGTGCGCCGCTTCGTTACCGCCAGTGCTTTCGCGGTTTAGTGCTTCAGGAAGTCGATCACCATGCGGTTAAACGCTTCCGCGTGCTCCCATTGCGCCCAGTGACCGCAACGGTTGAACACGTGCAATTGCGCGTTCTGCATGCCCGCGAGCAAGCGCAGGCCGATATCCATCGGCACGAAGCGGTCGTCGCGGCCCCAGATCACGAGCGTGGGCGCGGCGATTTCGCCCAGGCGCGGGCCGTAGTCGCTGAACTGCTTCGGGAAGGCCGCGAGGCTCTTCACGAAGTTTTCCAGGTGGTCGCGGCGCGCGAGCATGTTGTCGAGGCGCGTTTGCATCAGCTCGTCGGTGAGCGCGCTCGCGTCGTACACGAACACGTTCATCATGCGCTTGAGGTTCTCGATCGTCGGATCGCGATAGAGACCTTGCAGCAGCTTGATGCCTTCGGTGGGCATCGGCATGAAGCTGCTCGGGCCGCCGGTGCCGCCGCCCATCAGCACGAGCTTGCCCACGCGCTGCGGGTTCGCCAGTGCGAACGCAACGGCGCTGTGCCCGCCCATCGAATTGCCGAGAATATGCACGCGCTCGATGTCGAGCACGTCGAGCAGGCCCTTGAGCACGCGGCCGTTCAGGTCCGAGCGCGAGCTCGTGCAGACGATCGGATCGCTCTTGCTCCAGCCCGGGCAGTCCATCAGGATCACGCGGTAGCCGGCCGCGACGAGCGGTTCGACGTTGCGGTTGAAGTTGGCCCAGCCGCTCGCGCCCGGACCCGAGCCGTGCAGCATCACGACGGTTTCGGCGCCAGCGCCTGCGTCGTTGTAGTGAATCTGGAACTCGACGTCGCCGTCCTTCACGCGCGCGAACTTGCTCGTCGAGGCTTCGGTGATTGCTTGTGCCGTATCCGTCATGATGACCATCCTTTAAAACGTAATAACCCATGCGGAAGAAGGCGCATACCTTCTCCCCTTCACATTCATGCGCCCTGTGCGCCCAGCGCGCCGCGCTGCCTGAATGCACCCACCACGCTGAGCGCGGCAAGCGCCGCGATCACGACGAGCGGAATGCTCGAGCCCACCAGCATCGACGGGCTCTGGCCAAGTGCGAACAGCTGGCCCGCCACGAGCGGCCCGAGAATCGAACCCAGACGCCCCACGGCCACGGCCGCGCCCACACCCGTGCCGCGCACTTCAGTGGGGTACGCATGGCCCGCGAGTGCGTACAGCACCGACTGGCCGCCCACGATAAAGAAGCCGCACAGCAGGCCGCCCACCGCCGTCGAACTCGCGCCGCCCGCGCTTGCGAGCACGGTGAGCGCCGCCACGATGCCGATGTACATGCCGATCACCGTGCCGCGGCGGCCGAAGCGATCCATGATCGTTGCGATTGCAACGGCGCCGATGCCGCCGCCGATGTTGAACAGCATCAGCACGAGATTCGACTGCACGCGCGTGAGGCCGCGTGCGAGCACCATCGAGGGCAGCCAGTTCATCAGGAAGTACAGCACGATCAAGGTGCCGAGGTAGCTGATCCACAGCGCAATCGTGGTGCGTGCGCGGCCTTCTTGCCAGAGCGCTTGTGTCACGCTCGGCGCGCCGGCCTGCGCGACCTTCGAAGCTCGCGCGGCGACGAATTGCTGCGACTCGCGCAGGAACAGGCCGAGCAGCGGCACCATCACGATCGGGCCGAGGCCGCCGACATAGAACACGTGGCGCCAGCTCGCGTCCCCCGTGCCGAGCATGCCGATGACGGCGGCAATCGCCGCGCCGAACGGCATGCCGCAGTACATCGCGCCCACAGCCGTGCTGCGCTGCTGCTCACCCGCCGCCTCCGAGCACAGCGCGATCAGGTTCGGCATCGCCGCGCCGAGACCGAGACCCGTGAGCAGACGCGCGACGAGCAGGCTTTCGAAATTCCACACCATGGTCGTGGCGAGCGAGAACAGCCCGAACAGCGCCACCGACCACATGAGCACGCGCTTGCGGCCAAAGCGGTCGGCAAGCCGCCCGCCCAGCGCCGCGCCCGGCAAGAGGCCGATCGCGCCGGCGCTGAACGCCCAGCCCATTTGCGCGACGGCGAGATGAAACTCCTTCGCCATGCGCGGTCCCGCTACGCCCGCCGATTGCAGGTCCAACCCTTCGAGCAGCGCAATCGCCAGACACAGGGCGATGGTTGCCTTGCCGCTCGTTCCACTTCCTCCAGCACTACTGTTTCGCGACGTCATAAAAAGTCTCCATGTGTAGATACGAGCCGCTCTTTCCGGCGGCTATAAGTGGCAACGCCGCGCACCACCCGAAGGCGATGCGCGGCGTGCTTGATCAGGACTGCAATGCTTGCTGGCGCTTCTTCAGATCGAGCGCCACGTCGACGATCATGTCTTCCTGACCGCCCACCATCCGGCGCTTGCCCAGTTCGACGAGAATGTCCACCGTCTTCAGGTCGTACTTCTTCGCGGCCACTTCCGAGTGGCGCAGGAAGCTCGAATACACCCCCGCATAGCCGAGCGCGAGCGTTTCGCGGTCCACGCGTACCGGGCGGTCCTGCAGCGGGCGCACGATGTCGTCAGCGGCGTCCATCAGCGTGTAGAGGTCGGTGCCGTGGTTCCAGCCCATGCGTTCCGCCGCGCCGATGAACACTTCGAGCGGCGCGTTGCCGGCACCCGCACCCATGCCCGCAAGCGAGGCATCGACGCGGTCGCAGCCTTCTTCCACCGCCACGATCGAGTTCGCCACGCCCAGCGAGAGGTTGTGGTGCGCGTGCATGCCCGTCTGCGTTTCGGGCTTGAGCACGGCTTTCACTGCGCGGAAGCGGTCGCGCACGTCGTTCATCGTGAGCGCGCCGCCCGAATCGACCACATAAATACAGGTCGCGCCGTAGCTTTCCATCTTCTTCGCTTCAATGGCGAGGTTCTCCGGCGTGGTCATGTGGCTCATCATCAGGAAGCCCACGGTGTCCATGCCGAGTTCGCGCGCGTATTCGATGTGCTGCTTCGAAATGTCGGCTTCCGTGCAGTGCGTGGCGATACGCACCACGCGCGCGCCGGCGTGGTACGCGGCCTTCAGGTCGTGAATCGTGCCGATGCCGGGCAGCAGCAGCGTGGCGATCTGCGCGTGCGTCACCACATCGGCCACCGCCTCGATCCACTCCAGGTCGCTGTGCGCGCCGAAGCCGTAGTTGAAGCTCGAACCCTGCAGGCCGTCGCCGTGCGCGACCTCGATGCTGTCGACTTTCGCGCGGTCCAGCGCGCGGGCGATGTCCTGCACGTTCTGGATCGAGTACTGATGGCGAATGGCGTGGCTGCCGTCGCGCAGCGTCACGTCGGAGATATAGAGTTTCTTGCTCATGGTGTTATCCCTCCACGCTCAGAAGCGTCTGCGCCATGCGTTCGGCGGTGGCGAGCGCGGCGGAAGTCATGATGTCGAGATTGCCTGCGTAAGCGGGCAGATAATGCGCGGCGCCTTCCACTTCGAGGAACACCGAGGTCTTCAGGCCGCTGAACCTGCCGAGGCCCGGAATATTCAACGGCGCGTTCGCGGGAATCTCGTCGAACTGCACCTTCTGCTTCAGGCGATAGCCCGGCACGTAGGCGTGCACCTTCGCGACCATCTCCTCGATGGACTGCTCGACCTTCTCCCGGTCGGCGATTTCGGAGAGCGTATAGACCGTGTCGCGCATCATGACCGGCGGCTCGGCCGGATTCAGCACGATGATGGCCTTGCCCTTTGCGGCGCCGCCCACCACCTCGATCGCCTTCGAGGTCGTCTCGGTGAACTCGTCGATGTTGGCGCGCGTGCCAGGACCCGCCGACTTGCTGCTGATCGACGCGACGATTTCCGCGTAGTGGACCTTCGCGACGCGCGACACGGCCGCAACCATCGGGATCGTGGCCTGGCCGCCGCACGTCACCATGTTGACGTTCGTCGCTTCGATGTGTGCGTCGAGGTTCACGACCGGCACGCAGTACGGGCCGATGGCGGCAGGCGTGAGGTCGATCACGCGGATCGACGGCTTGAGCGTGCGCAGCAGCGCGTCGTTCTTCACATGGGCACCAGCGGAAGTCGCGTCGAACACGAAGTCGATATCGTTGAACACCGGCAGGCGCGTAAGGCCCTCGACGCCTTCATGCGTGGTCGCCACGCCAAGCCGGGCGGCGCGCGCGAGCCCGTCGGAGTTCGGGTCGATGCCGACCATCGCCGCCATCTCCAGATGCTTGCTGTTGCGCATGATCTTGATCATCAGATCCGTGCCGATGTTGCCGGAGCCGATGATCGCGGCCTTGAGTTTTTCGGAAGCCATATGAATTCCTGTATCAGGCGGAGAAAGTCGCGCGAACGCTGCCGAGGCCTTCGATCTGCGCGGTGTACGTGCCGGGTTCCTTCACGGCGACCATGGGCCCGAGCGCGCCCGTGAGCACCACGTCGCCCGCACGCAGCGGCGTGCCGAGCTGGACCATGCGGTCGGCGAGCCACACGGCGGCGTTCAGCGGGTTGCCGAGGCAGGCGGCGCCGCTGCCGCGCGAGAGCACTTCGCCGTCACGGGAAAGCTCCATCGCGCACCCCGTCAAGTCGATTTGCGAAAGCGGCACCGGGCGGCTGCCCACCACGAAGCGCGCGCTCGACGCGTTGTCGGCCACCGTATCGACGAAGCGGATGTCCCAGTTCTGGATGCGGCTGTCCACCACCTCGATGGCCGCGAGTGCATACGCGCTCGCACGCAGGATATCGACGAAGGTGTGCTTCTCGAACGTGAGGTCGTGCTCCAGCACGAGCGCGATTTCCGCTTCCACCTTCGGCTGGATCAGCTGCGAGAGCGGAATCGCTTGCGCATCGCCGTAAGCCATCGACGCGAACAGCGCGCCGAAGTCAGGCTGATCGACGCCGAGCTGCTTTTGCACCGCGAGCGACGTGAGACCGATCTTGCGGCCCACGATGCGCTCGCCGGTCGCCACGCGCAGATCGACGTTGGCTTGCTGCACGGCGTAGGCGGTGGCGATATCGTCCAGCGCGATCTCGCCGCGCACCGGCTCGATCACGTTGCGCGAGGCTTCGGCTTCGTAGAGGCGCGCGGCCAGCGCCGCGACGAGTTTCGAATCTGACATGTTGATTCTCCGGAGTCCGTACTGTTCTATCGAGCCGCGTCGGGCGTGGCGTGCATGGCGGCGAAGCCCGCAATCCACTCTGGAATTTCGCGGTAGTAATCGAGCGAAGCGCGATACGGGCCGTAAGCGGCCAGCACGCCGAATGCTGCGACCCACGTGCGGATCTCGTGCGCCGACTTGCCGCCGTCGCGCGTGATGGCCGCGTTCGTCATGCCGTCCACGGAAGTCAATTCGCCCGATGCAAGGCGCGCGAGGAACGCGCGGTCCCATTCGGGGTTGAGCGGATGCAGATGGCTGTCGCCCGCCGTGAACGACTTCGCCGCGGCCACGGTGCGCGCCTGGCGCGCGGCGCGCGAATCGGCCGAGGGGTTGCGGCCCGCGATCAGGCGTTCGGCCACTTCGGGCGTCGCGCCGAACAGTTCCGGCACCGGCGGTTCATGCGAAATACCGCCCGAGCCCACCACGAGCACGCGCTTGTCGCTGCGCGAGAAGAAGCGGCCAATTGCATCGCCGAGCAGACGCGCGCGGCGCAGCGCCGCCATCGGCGGCGCCACCGAGTTGATGAACACCGGAATCACCGGGTAACGGTCGAGACCGCCCGTGAGCACTTCCAGCGCCTGCGCGCAGCCGTGATCGACCTGCATGCGGTACGAAAGCGCCACGTCGATATCGGCGTCGAGCACGTTTTCGGCGAGCTTGTGCGCAAGCGCTTCGGGCACCGGCAGCGTACCAGCCATGCTCTTGAAGTCGCCGATCGCTTGCGCACGCGCGCCGATGCAGAACGGCGGCATCACGTCGTAGAAGAAGCCGTTGAAGTGATCGGGGGCGAACGCGACGATCACGTCCGGGTTGAAGGCTTCCACGCGTTCGCGCGCGGCGCGGCCAACCCGTTCGACTTCCGCCACCACCTCAGGCAGCGGATCGAAATAGCCATGCAACGGCGTATGCGACAGACATTCGAGGTGAATCGGCATGCTCATGCTCCTGCGGTGCGCGCAACGGCCACGCCGCGCACGGGACGGTGTTGCGGGGCAGCAGCGCTCGCCCCATGCAAGGCGGCTTCAGTCATGCCGAGCTTGCCCGCGAGTTCGACAATCGCGTCCGAAACCTGTTGCGGCGTGCACACGCCCGCGACAAAGCGGTCCGGGCGCAGCAGCACGACCGATTCGGGCAGACGGCTGAACCACTCTTTCAGGCGGCCCTGCACGTCGCCGAGTGCGAGCACGCCCTCGGGCACGTCGTCGGCGTATTCGAGCTGCACGTCGGGCTTCGCGAAGATGAAGCGGGCGCCCAGGCGCTCCCACAATGCGCGGGCTTGCGGCGTGAGGCCGAAGGTCGGGTCCGCGCCCCACGCCAGCACCGCGAAGCCGTTGCCGATCGCGTCGTCGAGGCGCACCACGCGGCCATCGGCAAGACGCACGCGCGGCTGGATGAACATGCGGCCCACGGGCGACGCCGCGAGCGGATCGCGGCCATACGCGAGGCGGCCGATCAGCGAGTCGCGCTTCTGGCTCATCAGGCCGAGCAAGCGGCCCGGCGCCGAGTTGCCCGAGCGCTCCAGCAGGCTCGCGAGCCAGCCGCCTGTTTTTTGCGGCGGCGGCAGCAGCACGACACCCGCTTCGTAGCGCGGCATCGGCTTGAAGCGCATTTCCACGAAATAGCGCTTCACCGAGGGGAACACGTTCATGTAGCGCACGAACGTGTCGCGAAAGCGCGCGCCGAAGCGCGTGGTGGGCGCGAAGATATCGCCTGCCACTTCGGAGAGGTGGATCATCGAGCGCGCGTGCGCGCGGCGCTCCACCGTATAGCTGTCGAGCAGGCGGCCATCGGCCTGACCCTTCGCTACCATCGCGAGTTTCCATCCCAGGTTGTTCGCGTCGCGAATGCCGCTGTTGTAGCCCTGGCCCTGCCACACGGGCATGATGTGCGCGGCGTCGCCCGCGAGCAGCACGCGGTCCACGCGGAACGTTTCGGCGAGGCGCGCGTTGTGCGTGTACACCCGCTTGCGGATGTAGTCGACCTTGTCGGGGTCCGCCACCACCTTGCGGATCAGCGCGGCCATGTTCTCGGGCTTCGAGAGCTCTTCTTCCGTCTCGCCCGGCATCACCATGAATTCGAAGCGGCGAATGCCGTGCGGCAGCGCAGCCGACACATACGGGCGCTGATGATCGCAATGCATGTAGATATGTGGCGAGCCGATGGGGTCGTTGCGCACGTCCACGACGATCCATTGATTCGGCTTCGTGCGGCCTTCGAAGGGCACGTTGAGCGCGCGGCGCACGAAGCTGTTGCCGCCGTCCGCACCCACCAGGTACGCCGCGCGGATCGTGCGGCGCTCGCCGTTCGCGTCGCTCACGTCGATCGTCACGCCCTGAGCATCCTGCTCGAAAGCGTTGACCGCGTGGCCGAACAACACGTCCACGTGCTCGAAGCGCGCGAGCCCTTCATACAGCACGCGGTCGGCGAGCGGCTGAATGAAGGCGTTGCGGCGCGGCCAGCCGAATTCGTCGGTGCGCGGCTCGATCGAGGCGCAGCAGTGGCCGTCTTTCGTGACGAAGCGCATCCAGTGGTCGGGCGTGGTGTGCGGCAGCAGCGCATCGGCAAGACCAATGGACTGGAACACACGCAATGCTTCGTCATCCAGACCAATGGCGCGCGGGTAGTCGATGATCTGGTCGAGCTTCTCGACGAGCGTGACACGCGCGCCTTGCAGGCCGAGAATATTGGCGATCATGAGGCCGACCGGACCGGCGCCGATGATGGCGACGTCGGTGGCGATCTGGCGAGGGCGGATGGTATCCGCCACCTGGGCGAGGGGGGTGTTCATGTGTCTCCTTCTCGCGCGGCTTATGGAGCCGCTGCGGATGCTGACAGGTGGTGCCTGAAAACGGATCACCCGGTTGGACGTTTTGTCACAGTGCGGTGAATGGAAGCGAGTCTAGGTTCCGCCCGATGCGCGCTCAACATTTTTAGAGAAATGTGCATAGAATGCACACAGTTGATTTTTAAGGCATTTTCGATGACGAAGTATGCAAACGTGCGGGGGCTGGCGCGCGGCCTGCAGGTGCTCCAGGCGCTCAACGCCATGGAGAACGGGCGCGCCACGAGCCAGCAGCTGAGCGAGGCAACGGGTCTGCATCGCACGACGGTGAGGCGCTTGCTGGAAACCCTGGTCGAGGAGAAGTTCGTGCGCCGCAGCGCTTCCGACGACAGCTTTCGTCTGACGATGAACGTGCGCGGTCTGAGCGAAGGCTTCACCGACGACGAGCTGATCGCGACCATCGCGCCGCCGATCATGGCGCAAATGCTCCAGCGCACCGTGTGGCCTTCGGACCTCACGACGCCCGACGGCGACTCCATGGTGATACGCGAGACCACGCACCGCTTCAGCCCGCTTTCGTTTCACCGCGCGATGGTGGGCCGCCGCCTGCCGATCCTGCTCACGGCGGCTGGCCGCGTGTACTTTGCGATGTGTCCCGAGGCCGAGCGCGAGGACATTCTCGAACTATTGCGCGCGGGTGCGGGCGGCGAGCAGCAGCAAAAGCTGGCTAGCGACAAGGCCTATATCCGCAATCTCGTGCGCCAGACGCGCGCGGACGGCTTCGGCTCGAACCACGGCGACTGGTCGGATCAGCGCAAGATCGGTGCGCTCGCAACGGCCATCGAGGCGCATGGGCGCGTGCTCGCGAGCCTGAACGTGGTCTACCTGGAACAGGCCATCAATCCTGCGGAGGCCGTGCGCCGCTTCGTGCCCGAGTTGCAGCGCGCGGCGCAGGAAATGGTGACTGCGTTGGAGGCGCAGGAGGAAGGCGCGAAGCGTTAAGCCTGGTTCGTGCGCACGAGTTCGACCTGCGCCACTTCGCGCTCGATCCCGCACGCCCGACGGCGTTTCGCCCGATTCGAGAAAAGCGCTTGCAAGCGCGCGCGAGTGTCTCTATAATTCGCGCCTCGACAGGCTCGTAGCTCAGTTGGTTAGAGCACCACCTTGACATGGTGGGGGTCGTTGGTTCGAATCCAATCGAGCCTACCAACGAACATGCAGTAAAGAAGCTGTACCTTGCAGCATCTTGTGAATGACGCATTCCCTCGCGGGTCTGCGTCATTTTCTTTTGGTGCGCGCTAATCACACACGCAGCTATCCATAGCGCACTAACGCGCGCATAGCTTCGCAGAAATCGTCAGTTCTTCTCGCGGCGCAAGCCTGCTTGAATGGGCGTTCCACGTCCAGCCGAGGAGACTTTCGATGTCCGACGTTCACCCGCAGCGCCCCGCCGTTTCCGTTCCGTCTGCGCATCTGCATTCCTCCACGCAGCAACGCGCCGATACCACGCTCGACCTCCATCAGGTCGCGGGCCGCCTTGGCGCGCGCATCGACGGTGTGCGCCTTAACGCCGATCTCGACAGCGCCACCTTCGACGCGATCAACGCCGCCCTGCTGCGTTACAAAGTGCTGTTCTTCCGCGGCCAGCAGCATCTCGACGATGCCGCGCAGGAAGCCTTCGCGCGGCGCTTCGGCGAGACGGTCGCGCACCCCACGGTGCCTTCGGTGGAAGGCGGCAGCCTGCTGGAACTCGATTCGCTGCACGGCGCTCGCGCCAACTCGTGGCACACCGACGTCACCTTCGTCGACGCCTACCCGAAAGTTTCGATCCTGCGCGCCGTGGTGATTCCGCCATTTGGCGGCGACACGGTGTGGGCCAATACGGCCGCCGCGTACGCGCAACTGCCCGAGCCGCTGCGCGCGCTCGCCGATACGCTCTGGGCGCTCCACACCAACGCCTACGACTACGCGTCCACGCACACGAACGCGGACAGCGCGCAGCTCAAGCGTTACCGCGAAGTGTTCACGTCGAAGCTCTACGAAACCGAACATCCCGTGGTGCGCGTGCATCCGGAAACGGGCGAACGCACGCTCGTGCTCGGCCACTTCGTGCAGCGGCTCAAGGGTCTTTCATCGTCCGATTCGGCGCATCTGCTGCAGGTGTTCCATGAGCACGTCACGCGGCTCGAAAACACGGTGCGCTGGAACTGGCAGGAAGGCGACGTCGCGATCTGGGACAACCGCGCCACGCAGCACTACGCGATCAACGACTACGGCGACGCGCGCCGCATTGTCCGGCGCGCGACTGTGCGCGGCGAAGTGCCGGTGAGCATCGACGGACGCACGAGCGTGGTCGTGCGCGAGGAGAGCGCAACGCTGCAGTAACGTCGCGGCGATAAATCAGTGAGCCCGGTCAGCGGGCCGGCGCGAAGGCGTCACCGTCGATCGGCAACTCGCGCTCCGCCAACAGATCGGCGAGCAGCTGCGCGCTGCCGAGCGCGAGCGTGAAGCCAAGCGCGCCGTGTCCCGTGTTGAGCCACAGATTGCGAAAGTGCGTGGCGCCAATCACAGGCTTGCTGTCCGGCGTGGCGGGCCGCATGCCGGTCCACGTCTGCATGGCGTCGTAGTCGCCGGCGTTGGGGAAAGTTTCGCGCGCCTGGCGCGTGAGCAGCGCGATGCGGGCGTCGTCGGCGTGCGGGTTCATGCCCGTGAGATCGACCATGCCCGCAATGCGCAGGCGCTCGCCGAGCGGCGCGTAGACGACCTTGTGATGCGCATCCGTAACCGAGACGCGCGGCGCGCCCTGCGCATTCGCGTTGGGGAGCGTGAGGCTGTAGCCTTTGAGCGGATACACGGGCACGTGTACGCCGAGCGAGGCGAGCATCGGCTGGCTCTGGAAACCGAGGCACACCACGAACGCGTCGGCTTCGATGTCGCCCTGCGAGGTCTGCGCGGCGAGCACCCGCAGCCCTTTCGTTCGCAGTCCGGAAAATTCGGTGGCCAGTTGCAGGGTCACGCCGTCGCGCTGCGCCGCGCGGGCGAGGCCGCGCGTGAACTGATCGCAGTCGGCGGCCTCTTCGCCTGGCGTGTGAATGCCGCCCACGATCCCTGCGCCGATATGCGCAAGCGCGGGTTCGAGCGCGACACACGCCGCGCCGTCGAGCGCGTGCTGTACGCAGCCCAGCGTCGACTGGTATTGCGCCTGGCGGCGCGCTCCCGCGAAACCCTCCTCGTCGCGATACACCACTAGCTTGCCGTTGCGCACGTAGTCGAATGACAGCGCTTCGCGCTCGACCACTTCGTGCATGAGACGCTGGCTCAAAAAACCGAGGCCGAGCAGTTCGGCCGTGGTCGCGCGGCTGCGCGCGCGCGTGCAGGCACGCAGGAACGCGGCGCACCAGCGCCATTGGTGCGGATCGAGCCGCGGCACGAAACGCAGCGCGGCGTCGCGCGAGAAGAGCCATTGCGGCAGCTTGGGCAGCACGGAGGGGTCCGCAAGCGGCGCGACGTAGCTGTAGCTGAGCTGGCCGCCATTGGCGTGGCTCGTTTCGCGCGCCACGTCGGCATGGCGCTCGACGAGCGTGACTTCGTGTCCATCGCGAGCGAGCGCGTACGCCGCGCTCACGCCAATCACCCCACCGCCCAAAACACAAACTCGCATGATCCGTAGTTCTCTTTCGCTGATGGCCAAACCCTGACGGCCTATGCTGCCAGTCTCGCCGGGAACGATGGGGAACTCAATTGCGAATTGCGCGCGGGGTATAACCTCAGGTTAAAACGGCCGGAGGTTGTCCTTGCAACGGCAAGGACAACCCGCAACGGCTGGCTCATGCCAGCGCCGGCGCACTCCCGCGGGCGGCTCGCGCGTCCGCCGCAGCAGCTTGCGCCGGGCGCGCACCGGCCTGCCCCGCGCCGCCCAGATTGAACACCGCCACGGCCTCGCGCAGCAGATCGGCCTGCGATTCGAGCGACTGCGCGGCCGCCGCCGCTTCCTCCACGAGCGCGGCATTGCGCTGCGTGACCTCGTCGATCTGCGCAATCGCGCGGTTCACCTGCTCGATGCCGTCGCTCTGCTCGTGCGTCGCGGTCTCGATCTCGCTCATGATCCCGCTCACGCGCGCCACCGCACTGCGCGCCTCGTCCATGGTGCGGCGCGCGTCTTCCACGAGGCGCGCGCCCGCGCCAACGGTCGCCGCCGAGGCTGCGATCAGCTCCTTGATCTCCTTGGCCGCCGTGCCCGAGCGCTGCGCGAGGCTGCGCACCTCGCTCGCCACGACCGCGAAGCCGCGGCCCTGCTCGCCCGCGCGCGCCGCCTCCACCGCCGCATTGAGCGCGAGGATGTTGGTCTGGAACGCAATGCCCTCGATGATGCCGGTGATCTCCTCCACCTTCTGCGACGATGCCGTAATGTCGCTCATCGTCGCGTTTACGCGGGCCACCACTTCGGCGCCGCGCGTGACCGTTTCGAGCGCGGTCTGCGCGAGCCCGCTCGCTTCCTTCGCGCCGTCCGTGTTCTGACGCACCGCCGCCGAAAGCTCCTCGATGCTCGCCGCCGTTTCTTCGAGCGCCGCGGCCTGCTGCGCCGTGCGGTCCGAGAGATCGACGTTGCCCGACGCAATCTGCTTCGCGCCTTGCGTGATTTCGTGCGTGCTGCCGCGCACGCGCGAAACGGTGCCCACGAGGCCGTCGCGCATGGTCTGCAACGCGCCCAGCAGCTGGCCCATCTCGTTCTTCGAGCGCACCCGCACGTCCACCGTGAGGTCGCCCGCGGCGATGCGCTCGAAATGGCGGATCGCATGGTTCACCGGCTTGACCACGGCGGCGGCGAGCCCCACGCGCGCGAATACGCCGATCGCCACGCCCACCACGCCGATCAGGCCGAACACGATGAGCGACAGGCGAAAGCGCTGCGCGGCCGTGTCGGCGTCCTGCTGCTGGCGCGCGGCTTGCCAGGTCTCGAGCGCGTCGATCGCCTTCGCGTAGGCGGCGTAGTAGCGGTCGGCGGTTTCGCCCTGGATCGTGCGGAAGGTGTTGAAGTCGTTGTCGACGAGCGACTTGTACTCGGGCTCGAGCGCCTGCGAGACGAGCGCCTCGCGCGCGCTGCTCACGGCCTGGGCGAGGCGCGCCTCTTCGGGGTCGTCGAACGGGCCGGCGCTGTAGAGCGCGAACTCCTTGTTCGAATTCACGAGCACCTGGTGCGCCTTGTCGAGCAAACCGTCCGTGGCCTTGCCGACGCTGAAGAGCGTCTCGTAGCCGCCGAGCGCGAGGCGCACCTGGAGCAGGCGTTCCGAACTGGTCTTGAGGGCGTCGAGCGACTGCGCGCCGCGCTGGGCGTCGTGCAGGCTGTCGTTGGTGATCTTGAGCGCGCCATACGACACGCCGATCACCGTCAGCAGAAACGCGACGAAGATACCGATGACGAGCGTTAGCCCACGGCGAATGGTGATGTTTCCCAGCATGAGGTCTCCGTTGCGTTTTTTATCTTCCAGCCAGTGCGAACCCGCGCGGCCCGACGCGCCTTCGCACCTCGTCTCGCGTAACGGCAGACGGCGCGCGGCGCTGCATAGGGGAAATCCATGACGATTGCAGGGCTACGCGAGGGTTGGCGCGGGTTCGTCCCAATGTCTGGGAAAACCGTATCTGGACGGGGTTCGCGGCGATTTTTCATGGCTTGCTAAGGGTCGCCCAAAGCCGGCCTGGCGGCTCGGTCAGACCGAATTGCGATTCGTGCTATCGTTTTGCTTTCGCCGATTGATTTTCCTGGCGACTTTTCCACGCAGCCCTCGCTCCCATGTCCGACCTCTCCACGCCGCTCGCGCGCGCGCCGCGCCGACTCGACTCCATCAATCCCAGGCCGCTGGGCATCGCGCTGTTGCTCGTCGCGCTCGGCGCGGTGTATCTCGCGCAGACCGTCAGCGGGCGTCAGGCGGCGCTCTATGTGGTCGGCGCGCTGCTCGGCATGACGCTCTATCACGCGGCGTTCGGCTTCACCTCGGCGTGGCGCGTATTCATCGCCGACGGGCGCGGCGCCGGCCTGCGCGCGCAGATGGTCATGCTCGCCATCGGCGTGCTGCTGTTCTTCCCCGCGCTCGCGGCAGGAACGCTGTTCGGCCATCCGGTCACGGGCCTCGTGTCGCCCGCAGGCACGTCGGTCATCGTCGGCGCGTTCCTGTTCGGCGTGGGCATGCAGCTCGGCGGCGGCTGTGCCTCGGGCACGCTCTATACCGTGGGTGGCGGCAGCACGCGCATGGTCGTGACGCTCATCGCCTTTATCGTGGGCTCCGTGGTCGCCACGGCGCACATGCCGTTCTGGACGTCGATGCCGCAATTGAAGCCGTTCTCGTTCGTGAACGCGCTCGGCGCCGCGCCCGCCATTGCGCTCAATCTCGTGGTGTTCGCGCTCATCGCCACGCTCACCGTGCTCGTCGAGAAGCGCCGCCACGGCCGCCTCGTCAACGAGCCTCGCGCGCCGCACAGCTCGCCGTGGCTGCATGGCCCGTGGCCGCTGCTTGCCGGCGCCGTCGCGCTCGCGATCCTGAATTTCGCGACGCTCGCGCTCTCAGGCCGCCCCTGGGGCGTGACCTCGGCGTTCGCGCTGTGGGGCGCGAAGGGCTTCGCCTCGCTCGGCATCGACGTGGCGAGCTGGAGGTACTGGATGGCCGGCCCGAACGCCGCCGCGCTCGCCGCCCCGGCAAGCCACGACGTCACCACGGTCATGGACATCGGCATCGTGCTCGGCGCCATGGCCGCGGCCTCGCTCGCGGGCCGCTACGCGCCCGTGTGGCGTATTCCGCTGCGCTCGCTCGTGGCGGCCGTGGTCGGCGGCCTGCTGCTCGGCTATGGCGCGCGCCTCGCTTACGGCTGCAATATCGGCGCGTATTTTAGCGGTATCGTTTCGGGCAGCCTGCACGGCTGGCTGTGGCTCGTGTGCGCGTTCGCGGGCAATGTGCTCGGCACGAAGCTGCGCCCGTGGTTCGGCCTCGAAGTCGAGCGCGTGAAGAATACCGGCTGCTGAGGCCGTAGGCGGCGCCGGCAGTGCGGGCCGCGCAGAAATGACGAAGGGCAAGGCTTGATCGCCTTGCCCTTTTTACATGATCCGGCGCTTTTTACCGGAGCGCGCCTTATCAGATGTTCAGGCGCGTGACCTTGGTGCCCGCCAGCGAGACGTCGGCCATCAGGCCCGCGTTGGTCAGCACGAAGACTTCGACCGGGTGCGTGGCCGTGTTGGTGTCGACGACGCCGTTCGCGCCCACGGTCACGAGCGCGACCGAAGCGTCGGCCCCCGCCGCCCAGCCGTCCGTCGCGCGGAATTTGTCGAGTGCGTCCTGCGTCATGAAGGCGAAGATGAGCGCCTTCGACTGGGCGCCGGCCTGCAGGCCGAACGAGCCCGACACGGTGCTGTAGTAGCCGACCGTGGCGCCGCCCACGCGCAACGCACCCTCGCCATACTGCGCGCCCACGATGAAGCCGGCCTGCAGCACTTCGGGGAACACCAGCACGCCGCGCGACTTCGCGAGGAGTTCGTGCGAGCCTTTCACGGTCGAATACAGCCGCGAGAGGGTGCCGTCCACGGAGGCGTCGATCGACTGCCGCTTGGACATGTTCTGCGACGCCGTGGAATTCGAATTCGTCGTGGTGGTGCAGCCCGCGAGCGTGAGACCGCCCGAGGCAAGGGTCACCGCCGCCGTTAGCATGAAGTTGCGTCGTTGCATTTGGTTATCTCCACACGAATGAGAGTGCGGAGAAAGATTGCGCAAGCCACATGCCCAACCTCTCCGCGTCCGTTGGCCAAAGCCCGCATCTGGCGACAGCCACGTCGCCGTGGCTTGATTGTGCCCGAATTCCGTGTGAGGCGTCCGTTAGCGAACAACGTCAGAAATCACGCCGTCCGACGGACGGCGGATCGCCGCTCAGGGTGTGGTGGCCTGCCAGGACGAGTCGGGATCGAAGGCCTTGATCGCCTCTGCCATATGCGCGCCGTTCGGCCCGAGGTTCTTCTGATAAAGCTGGCCGTCCTGGTTGATGATGAAGCTCATCACACCGGTTTTGCCGTACTGCGCCGGCCAGGCCACGAGCGCAAAGCCCCCGCTCAGATCCCCGTTGTCGAGATAGCTGCGCGCACCGCCGCCGGCGTGTGGCCCCTGCGCCGTGAGAATGCGGAAGTGATAGCCGTGATACCCCTCTCCCGGCGTGATCTTCGCGTTGCCCGGCATGGCTGCTGCGAGCGGTCCGAGCGGACTTTCGGTCTCGCCCGGCTCGACCGGCCAGTACAAACCGTCGTGCGTGCCCGGCGTGCTTACGAGGCGCTGCGCATAGTGTTGCGTGAGCTTGCGATAGTCGTTCTGCGCGTCGACGTAGGCGAGCGAGGTGAGCATGGCAGCACGTTCGTTGCGGCCGATGCGGCGCGTGAGAATTTCGCTCGCGCCTTCACGCGGGTCGAAGTGCCAGCCCTTGCCCGACTGCACGATGGGGATGGGCAGCGTCCAGCCGCTGTCGCCCACCTCGACGTGAGCGCTCGCCTTGCCGGCAACCGGCGTGGCGTCGGGGACGACGCGATGACCCTTCGCCCAGGCGCCAAGGTAGTCGTCGATATCGTCCTGACCGATGTTTTGCGTGGGGATGAACGCGGTGAAATCGTTGCCGAGCACGTGCTTCATGGCGCCCTGGTCGTTGGTCGCGAGTGCGTCGGTGAACGCGTTTGCGGCGGCTTCGGGCGTGGAGAAGACGGCTTGCGCGTAGACGGCGGCGCCGCCGAACTGGGCCGGCAGCAGCGCGGGCGCGCCGAAGAGCGCGAGTGCCGTCCCGAGCGCGAGCGCGTAGTCGTGCGGCAGGCGGCGTGCGGAAATGCGGATCATTTTTCGACTCCTCATGAGATTCAACGTTATCGGCGGCCGATGTGACGTCCGCCGCCACCGCCGCCACCGCCGAACCCGCCACCACCACCGCCATGGAAGCCGCCTCCGCCCCCGCCGCCGTTGAAGCCGCCGCCGCCATGGCTCTGGAACGCCGCGCGGCTTTGCTGGCCGCGTTGTTGTTCGAGGCGCGCATTGGCGCCGTCGCCCGCGCCGCGTAACGCGTTGTCGCGATTCATGCTCTGCGCCCGGTTGTTGAGATCGTTCGTGCGGTTCGCGTTTTGCGCGCGGTTGTTCAACTCGTTGCCACGGTTCGCGTTTTGCGCGCCGTTTTGCGCGCGGTTGTTGAGCGCATTGCCGCCGTCGGCATTCGGCCGGCCGCCCTCCTGGATGCCCTGGAGTCTTTGCTGCGCATTGCCGCTCATGTTCTGGCCAGTGCGGTTCTGCAAGGTCTCCATGGCCTGGGTGCGCGACTGGTCGTAGCCCCGGTACTGGTTGCGCTGGCCGTTCAGGTTCGCGTTGTTGTAGTTCTGGCGGCGCTCGACATTGGCGTTGCGATTCCAGTTCGCCGTGCCGTTGGCCGAGTTGATGCGGTTGTTGACGTTGACGTTGTTGTAGCGATTGACGTTGATGTTCACGTCATGGTTGTTCCAGTTGAAGCCGCCCCACAGCGAGTTGGCGACCGCGATGCCGGCGCCGAACGCGAGCCCGCCGACGAAACCCGACGCAATCGCGTAACCCGGAGGCGGCGGCATATACACGGGCGGATAAGCCGGATACGGCCACGCGCCATACACCACCGTGGGGTTATAGGTCGGCACGTACACCACCTGCGGATTCGCCGGCTCGATCACGATGGTCTGCGTGGTCGAGGTGCTCGAGGCTGGCTGGACCACGACCTTCTGCTGCTCGTTGGACTTGAGGTTGCCCGCCTTCTGCGCCTGCACGCGCAGGCGCTGCACCGAGTCCATCACGTCGTTGGGTTGCGCGAGAAACGCGTTGCCGATCTGCTGGACCCAGTCGGGCTTCGAAGCCATGGTTTCGAGCACCTGCGGGAACGCCACGAGCGACTGCACGCTCGGGTCCCACGGCTGGGAAGCGACGGCCTTCACAGCGTCGTCGCCCTTGAGGTTCGGGTTGGACTTGGCCCACGCGGCGGCGGCGGACACGTCTTGCGGGAACGTGGCGGCCATGAGCACCTGTGCGAGCAATGCGTCTGGATAGAGCGCGATCGGCGCGGTGAGAGAATCGAGCTGCTGGTTCGAGAGATGCGCCGCGTTCTGCGCAAGCGCGGCAGCGGGACCAAGCGGCCCCACGAAGAGCGGCGCGCCCGCGAGCGTGGCGCACACGAGCCAGGCAAGACGCTGGCTTGCACCGGATGTTTTCACGTTATGGTCCTCCCGGTTACGAACAATGGTTCTAATAGGCGCAGGGATCGAACATTCGCAAACCTCGAGCGAGCCTCACTGTCTCGAAGCCGCGACGGCGTGGCTACAAAAAATAAAGGGGCGAGACTCGCAGTGTCAACCGAAGAAGTGTTGCAACACTGCATTAAGCGATGTGCATCAACGAGTCGGAAAACTACGTTGAGCGTAACAATATCGTGAATACGAATTAGACCGCGCTGGAGTGCGATTGCGACTCGCCGGCATTCAAGTGCATACGCACGAAACCCACATGTTCGCGCAACACGTAAAACGCATCGGCGAACGCGAGCGGCATGCGCAGCGTATTGAGCGAGCGCTCGATCTCGTCGAGTTCTTCGATCAGCGCGCGCCGCTGCTCTTCGTTGGTATGCATGCGCGCGTCGCGCTCGATGGCGATGAGCGCGCCGTAATAGCGATAAATGCGCGAACGCACGCGCCAGCGATACAGCGCCGGTATCGTGCGCAACGCGGGAATCACGAGCACGGCCAGAGGCAGCAGCAGCACGAGCAGACGGTCCGTCACGCTCGCGAGCCAGAACGGCAGCGCGCGATAGAGAAAGCTCTTGCCCGACTTGTAGTAGCGCGTGGCGTCCTCGCTCACACGAAAGTCGTGCACCGCCGGGCTCGGAAACTGGCCCTCGCGCTGCAGGAGTCCGGGCGCGCCGTTCACCTCGCCCGCCGCTTCGATGAGCAGATCGGAGAGCGCGGGATGCAGCGTATCGCGCGCGACGAGTTCGACGGTCGGGCCGATCAGATGCACCGTTTCGCGCGGCTGGCGCCGGCGCAGATCGAGCACGCCGGGCGGCAGGTCGACGTTCTCCAGATACGGAAAGAGCCGCGTATAGGCGGCCGCTTCGCCGAAGCTCATGACCGAGATGCCGGGGATGTCGAGCAAACGCAGCATCAGGGCGCGCGTGGTCGAGTCGCCGCTCAGCATCGCGGCCTCGACGCGGCCGGAGACGAGCGCCGTGGCCGCATCCATGCCGTCGAGCGGCAGGAGCGTGGAGTCGCCGCCGGGGTCGATGCCGTTCGCGGAGAGCAGCTTGAGCGCCAGCTCGCGCGTGCCGCTGCCCACGCGGCCAATGGCGATGCGCTTGCCGTCGAGTTCGGAGAGCCGCGTGAGGCCCGAGCCGTAGTAGAAAACGACGATGGGCAAATAGGCCACGCTGCCGAGCGACATCAGCGAGCGCGTGTCCGCGCCGTCGGCGACGCCGCCCTGCACGAACGCGAGGTCCACGTGCTGCTTCGGATCGAGCAGGCGCTGCAGGTTCTGCACCGAGCCGTCCGATTCGAGGATCTTGAGCGTCACGCCGTTGCGCGCGAGGATCGCGCGGTAGGCTTGCGCCATCTGCATGAAGGAGCTGTCGGCGGGGCCCGCGCTGATCGTGATCGTGCGCGGCGGCGCCGGGTCGACGAGCCAGAAGACGAGACCGACGACCACCGCGCAGAACAGGGCCACGGGCAGCGTGGTCAACGCGATATCGCGCCAGGCTGGATGCGCGTGGTCACGCAGGAAATTGGGTGGCGGCGGTCGATATCGTCTCATGAGAACCCGGCGGCAAAGCGTCAGACTCCTGGAATTCTCATGATGCCATTTTCGCGCCAGATCTGATCGCCGGCGTGGCCGCCTGCCCCGGAGAGCTTACGAAACGCGTGTTTGCGCAGGTGTCGTGTCAGCCCGCTGCAGCCTTCGTCAAGGCGAACAGCTCGGTGCGCAGCGCCTTCGCGCGGTCGCGCTTCATGTGCTGCTCGAACTCGGCCTGCGCGTCGAGCCATAACGCATGCGCCTTGTCGTAGCGGCGCAAGCCCGCGGCCGAGAGCCGGTAGACCAGCGTGCGCGTGTCGTGTTCGGCCGCCGCCGTGAGCACGAGGCCGTCGCGCTGCAACGGCTTGAGCGCCCGCACGAGCGTCGTGCGGTCCATCACGAGGTCGTCGGAGAGTTCGGCGGCCGTGGCGTCGGGCCGGCCCGCGAGGCGAGAGAGGATGGTGAACTGCGCGGCCGTCACGTCGGCCTGCGAGAGGTGCCGCTCGTAAAGCTGCGTGACGAAGCGCGCGGCCTGCCGCAGCGCAAAACAGTTGCATTCCTCGCGTGTGATCCGCTTCGTCATCGTGTTCCCCGCCTGTATCCCAGTCCGTATCTCATCCCCACGCGCCTCACGTGGCCCGGCCATCATACTTTCTCGAGCGCGAGCGCGATACCCTGGCCGCCGCCGATGCAAAGCGTCACGACGCCGCGACGCAGCCCGTCGCGCTGCATCGACCATGCGAGGCGCGTGGTGAGAATCGCGCCCGTCGCGCCGATGGGGTGGCCATGGGCGATCGCGCCGCCTTCGACGTTCACGATGTCCTCGGGAATGCCCAGCTGCTTCATGACCGCGAGCGGCACCGCCGCGAATGCCTCGTTGATCTCGAAGCGCTCGACGTCGGCCAGCGACCAGCCGGCGCGCCCCAAGGCGAGTTGCACGGCGGGCACGGGACCGAGGCCGAACAGGCCCGGCTCCACCGCCGCGACGCCCCACGCCACGAGCCTGACCATCGGCGAGAGCCCCTCGGCTTCGGCGAAGCCGCGCTCGGCCACGAGCATGGCGCTCGCCGCGCTGTTCAGGCCGGGCGCGTTGCCCGCCGTGATCGTGCCGTCCGGGCGAAACGCGGGACGCAGTTTCGCGAGCCCTTCGAGCGTCGTGTCGGGGCGCGGCGCTTCGTCGGTATCGATACGCTCCATGCCCTTCTTGCCCTTGATCTCCACCGCGACGATTTCTTCCTTGAAGCGTCCGGCCGATTGTGCGGCAGCGAAGCGTTGCTGCGAACGCGCGGCCCAGTTGTCCTGCTCCGCGCGCGTGAGCGCGGCCCGCGTCACGAGGTCCTCAGTATGCCAGCCCGAATGCTGGCCCGAAAACGCATCGACGAGACCGTCGCGCAGCATGCTGTCGTGAATCTCGGCGTTGCCCATGCGATAGCCCCACCGGCCGCCGTCCAGCAAATACGGCGCGCGGTCCATGTTCTCCATGCCGCCCGCGAGCGCGACGTCGGCAAGACCCAGCATCACCTCTTGCGCGGCGCTCGCAACCGCTTGCGCACCGGAGCCGCACACGCGGTTCACCGTGAGCGCGGGCACCTGAACCGGCACGCCGCCGCCAAGCTCGGCCTGCCGCGCGGGATTCATCTTGTTGCCCGCCTGGATCACGTTGCCGAGCACCACGGAGCCGAGCCGCGCCGGGTCGAGCTTCGCGCGCGCGAGCGTTTCGCGCACCGCCGCCGCGCCTAGCTCCGTGGCCGGCACGCCCTTGAACGCACCGTTGAATCCGCCAATTGCCGTACGCACCGGCTGGCACAAAACGATCTCGCGTGTACTCATGGTCGACTCTCCTTTTCATGTGCACCGTTCCAGCTATATTCTATGTATGCATATGCACACTTTCAAACGTTTTTGTGGAACAAGCGCTCGCGTGCGCTGGCACGATTGATGTCGTGTCCAGCGCACGCGGGGTGGTAAAACCGTTGCCGCTACGTTACGGTGCGGCCGGGAAATCCAGTGTCGTATCGTTGACGCGGTTCACGAGGTTCGTGAACGTAATCGACGTCACGGCGAGCGCGATTTCCACGATCTGGCGCTCGGTATAACCGGCTTCGCGAATCGCGCTCACGTCCGCTTCGGGCAGCGTCCCGTGCGTGGTCACCAGCAGACGAACGAAGTGCACGAGCGCGTCGCGCTTCGCGTCGCCGCTCGCTTCGCCTGCGCGGACCGCCTTCATCGTTTCCGGCGCGAGCCCGGCGAACTTGCCCGCCAGCGTGTGGGCCGCGAGACAGTAGTCACAACCCGCCACTTCGCTCACCGCGAGCTTGATCGCTTCGATGTCGGGCTTCGACAGCGTGCCGGCGGAGATCACGGCCTCCATGTTGAGCAATGCGCCCAGCGCTTCGGGGCTATGCGTGCCGATGGTGACGTAGGCGTTGGGCACCTTGCCCACGGCCTTGCGGATCTTTGCAAAGATCTCAGCGGCGGCGCCGGTGGCGGCTTCAGGCTTGATGGCGGAAAGACGGGACATGTTTTGCTCCTTTAACGTTGCGTGGTCGCGAGCGGGTGTCTGTGTCGCGCTGCCATCGTCGATGGCATGGATGCAGTCTAGTCGCGCACCGTCGCCCTTTTAATGCCAGAATGGCGCGACTTCATGCTCAATCGTCTCACTCGCCCACCATGGATCTGCTGAGCCGCCTTCTCGCGCTGATGCCCGTTGCCGGCCGCCTCGACGTGCGCTGCCATTTCGGCGCGCCCTGGCGCATCGACGATCCCGCTGCGAAGGAGCGCGAGATCCGCTATCACGTGCTGCTTGCGGGGCGCGCCATCGTCGAAGATGCGCACGGCGCGCCCGTCGCGCTCCATGCAGGCGACATCGTGCTGTTTCCCTCGGGCAGCGCGCACGTGCTGCACGACGGCAGCGGCACGGCGCCCGCCGCGGTTGCCAGGCGGATGGAAAACGGCGTGAGCATCGAAACCAATGTGGGCGACGGCGCCATCGCCGACGTCCTGTGCGGCCGCTTCCTGCTGCCCGCCGTGCCGCAGCGGCTGCTGCGCGAGAATCTGCCGGCGCGGCTCGTCGTGCATAGCGCGCGCGACGGCACGCAGGCGCCCGAACGTCTCGTGCGCCTGATCGCGCTGTTGCGGGACGAAGCGTATGAGGCGGCGCCGGGCAGCGAGTCGCTCGTGAACCATCTGTCGGGCGCGCTGTTCGGGCTCACACTGCGCTATGCGAGCGCCGGCGACGCGCCGCCGCGCGGCCTGCTCGCGCTCGCGCAGCGGCCGCGCCTGCAACCCGCGATCGACGCCATGTTCGAAACGCCCGGCAAGTCCTGGACGCTGCCCGAGCTTGCCGAGCTTTGCCACATGTCGCGCGCGACGTTCGCGCGGCATTTCGACGAGGCCATCGGCCGCTCGGCCGCCGACGTGCTCACCGATATCCGCATGACCCTCGCGGGCCGCATGCTCGCGCAGAGCAACGACAGCGTGGCCGAGATCGGCGAATTCGTGGGCTACCAGTCGGACGCCGCGTTCCAGCGCGGCTTCAAGCGCCACGTCGGCATGACGCCCGCGCAGTGGCGCTCGCTGGCTCGCGAGGCGGCATCCGGCGCTTGATCTCGAGGTCATGGCTCCGTCCGTGCTTTTTAGCCGCCGTGCGCCGGCGTTTCCTGCGCAAGCACCACGTCGCCGCTCTGGCTCCATCCGCCGCCCAGCGACCGGTAGAGCGCCACCGCGGCCTGCGCGCGCTCGCGCTGCGCGTCGTTGAGCAGGTCCTGATCGGCGAGCAGGGTTTGCTGCGCGCTCAGCACATCGAGAAAGTCCGCGGCGCCGCCCTTGTAGAGCTGGTTGGCCAGCTTGAGCGATTGCGCCGACGAACCCAGCGCGTCGTTCAACTGCTGGGTCTGGCTCGCCGTGCTCACCAGATCGCTGCGGCTGTCTTCCACTTCGCGCAGAGCCTGCAGCATGGTCTCCTGCAGATTCAATTGCGACTCGCGCATGCGGCTCTCGCTCTGGTCGATGTCGGCCGTGATGCGCCCCGCGTTGAAGATCGGGCTCGTCGCGCCGATCGCCGCGCTAAAGAGGTTATCCGTGAGCGTGGGCATGCCGAGATAGGACGCGGCGAGAATGCCATCCGTGAGATTGAGCGTGAACTTCGGATAACGCTCGGCACGCGCCACGCCCACTTCCGCCGCGCGCTGCTGCACGGTCGCGTAGGCGGCCTGCACGTCGGGGCGGCGCAGCAGCGCTTCGGAAGGCAGCATCTGCGGCACGCTCGCGGGCACGCCGGGAATGGGCGCCGTTTGCGCGAGTGCGAGCTGCGCCACGGACTCCGGCGTGCGCCCCGTGTACACCGCGATCAGGTTCAACTGATGATCGATGCTCGCCTGCGCGCGTGGAATGCGCGCCTGCAGCTCGCTTAGCTGCGTTTGCGCACGCGCCACGTCCAGTTGCGTGGAAAGGCCGTATTTCAGGCGGTCTTGTGTGAGCAGCAAGGTACGCTTGCGAATCTCCAGGTTATCCTGAAGGATCTTCAACTCTGCCTGGGCATAGCGCAGATCGACATACGCCGAGGCCGTGTTCGCCGCGAGCGCGAGACGCACGGCATCGAGCGCATGCTTCTGGCCCACGAGGTTCGCTTGCGCCGCGAGCAGGTCGAGCCGCTCGCCGCCGAACACGTCGGGCGACCAGCTCAGCGCGAGGCCCGCGCCTGCCTGCTTCACATAGCCGAGCGGCGGCGGCGTGTTCTGCCGCGTATAAGCGCCATGCGCGGTGAAATCGAGTTGCGGCAGCAGCGCCGCGTGCTTTTGCGTCGTGATCGATTGCGCCTGCTTCACGCGTTCGGCCGCGGCCTGCAAGTCGAGGTTGCCTTCGAGCACCGTGGCGAGCAACGTATCGAGCGTCGGATCGCCGAATTGCGCCCACCAGGCGCGCGCTTCGATGGCATCCTGCGGCGCGTCGATCCGCCATGCCGCCGGCGCCGTTTCGTGCACCGTGGCGGGCAGGGCGGGATGCTGCGCGGGCTGCACCGCGCACGCGGCGAGCACGGCAGCGGACAGCAGCGAGAGTACGAGACGCATGGGAGTCGATGAGCGTTCAGGGGTTTTCATGGGTCACCTCAATGGGCGTCGGGCGGCGGGCCGCCCAGCGAAATGGGCTTGGAGAACGCCACGCTCGCAATGGCGACCAGGAAGCAAAGCGAGAGCACGAAGAACGTATCGGAGAACGTCATCACGAGCGCTTCGCGCAGCACCAGTGCATGCAGTTGCGCGAGCCCCGCTTCGGCGGCATCGACGGCATTGCCCGCCACGGACGACCAGTACGCGGTGCGGCCCGCCAGCAACAACTGCACCTGTGGCGCGCCGCCGGTCACGCTCTCGTTCAGACGCAGATAGTGGAAGTTGAGCCGGTCGTTGAGCATCGTCGCGCTCACGGCAATGCCGATCGCGCCGCCCAGATTGCGCATGAGGTTGAAGAGCCCGCTTGCCGACTTGAGCCGCGAAGGCGGCAGCGAGCCGAGCGACATCGTGACGATGGGCGGAATGGCGAACTGCTGGCCGATGCCGCGCAGCGCCTGCGGCACGAGGAACTGCTGCCAGCCCCAGTCGTGCGTGAGCGGCACATACAGGTAGCAGCCAAACCCGAAGCAGACCAGTCCGAACAGCATCAGCGCGCGCATGCTGAAATAGCGCGTCGCGTAGGCGTAGACGCCAAGCGCGAGCAACTGGAACACGCCCACCGAAAGCAGCGACAAGCCGATTTGCAGCGAACTGTAGCCGCGCACTTCCGCGAGAAAGAGCGGCGTGAGATAAACGGCCACGAAAATGCCGATGCCCGTGACAAACGAAAGCAGACTGCCAATGCCGAAGTTGCGGACGAGCAACGCGCGCAGATCGACGATGGGGTCCTTCGCCGTGAGCGCGTGAACGATGAAGAGAAAGCCGCAGATCGCCGAGATCCACGTACAGGCAACGATCACGTCGTCGCCGAACCAGTTCTTGCGCGGGCCTTCTTCGAGCACGTATTCGAGGCAGCCGAGAAAGCCGCACATGAGCACGATGCCGAGATAGTCGCCCCGTTTGAGCAGCGAAAGATCGGGCTTGTCGATGTTCACGTACTTCGGCACCAGCGCGGCCACCGCAATGCCCGGCACGAGGTTCAGATAGAACAGCCAATGCCACGACCATTGATCGGTGATCCAGCCGCCGATCACGGGCCCGAGCGTGGGCGCGAGCGAGGCGAGCGCGCCAATCGTCGTCGAGGCGACGAGGCGCTGCTTGCCGGGAAAGAGCACGAAGGCCGTGGTGAACACGGTGGGGATCATCGCCGCGCCGAGCGCGCCTTGCAGGCCGCGAAACACGATCATCGAGTTGATGTCCCAGGCGAGGCCGCACAACATGCTCGTAATGGTGAAGCCCACCGCGGAGGCCACGAAGAGCCAGCGTGTGGAGAACACCTTCGAGAGCCAGCCCGACATGGGAATCACCATGATCTCGGCAATCAGATAAGCCGTTTGCACCCATGACAGCTCGTCCTGGCTCGCGGAAAGACCGCCGCCGATGTCGCGCAGCGACGAAGCGACGATCTGGATGTCGAGCGTGGCCATGAAGAAGCCGATGCACATCAGCGCGAACGCAAAGGCGCGTTGCGCCATCGGTTGAAGATGGGGAGCGAGTGTCGGGTCGACGCTGGTCGCGGCGTTCATCGTCGTCGCCTCTTCAATGCGCTTGCGTGAGATGCACTTTCACGGTCGCCGAAAGACCGGGCCGCAGCGCGGCTTGCAGGTCCGCCGGCGCATTCGCGTCGACACGGATGCGTACCGGCACGCGCTGCACGATCTTCGTGAAGTTGCCCGTGGCGTTCTCGGGCGGCAGCACGCTGAAGGTCGCACCGGTGGCGGGCGCGAGGCTCTCCACGGTGCCGTGCAGCGTGCCGCTGGCCGCGTCGAGCGTCACGTCGGCGCGGTCGCCCGCGTGCATCTTCTTCAACTGGTCTTCCTTGAAGTTCGCGTCCACCCACAGGCCCGTGGCGGGCACCACGGTCAGCAGCGGCGCGCCCACGTTGGCAAGCGTGCCCACCCGCGCCGTGCGATTGCCGATGTAGCCATCCACGGGCGCGGTCAACGTCGTATATTCGACGTTCAGTTGCGCGAGGCGCTGGTTGGCCTCGGCCGTTGCGACACGCGCCTGGGCGTCGTTGATCTGCGCGGCCAGCACGTCGAGCTGGCGTTGCGCCGCCAGCACCGCCGCGCCGCTTTGCGCAACCGACGCCTGGGCCTTCGCGTAGTCGGAATCCGCACGCTCGACCAGCTGGTTCGAGACCGCGTCGTCCTTTACCAGCTCGCGATAGCGCGTCTGGTCCTGACCGCTGCGCGTGAGTTCCGCATTCGACGCGCGCACTTCGGCCTGGTGCTGGTTGATCACCGCTTCCTGCAACGTGCGCCTCGCCTGCAACTCGTCGACCGCGGCGCGCGCGCTCGCAAGCTCCGCGTTGGCCTGGGCGAGCTTCGCGTCGTAGTCGCGCGAGTCCAGACGCAGCAGCACCTGGCCCGCGTGCACGCGCTGGTTGTCCTGCACGGGAATCTCGGCGACGAAGCCGCTAACACGCGGCGCCATCACGGTGACATTGCCGCCGACGTAGGCGTCGTCGGTGGTCTCGACGAAGCGCAGCACCAAGAACCAGTAGCCGGCGGCGGCCGCCAGCACGAGAGCGACCGCGCCGAGCGCGAGACGCATGCGCGAGATGCGCGTACGCTCTCTCGCTTGCGTCGGCTCGACCACGACGGAAGTGGAAGGACTCGACATGACGTTTACCTGTGCATATACACTGCTAAAGATGAAAAAAGCGCCGCGAGGGGAAGAAGCGCGACGCAACCCACAAACCCGACCGAAAACACTAAACTGCCCGAGTGATGCGAAACAACTCGCGCCGCAGCCACGCGGCGCGTCGTGCGCCAAAGCGGCGCTCGAATTCGTCCTGCGCCGCGCGCCAGTGTTCGTGCGCCGCGTCGAGCCGCGTACGGCCCACTTGCGTGAGCGCGAGGCGGCGGCGGCGTCCGCCGCGGTCCGGCGCATCGGCCACGAGCGCACCGCGCAACAGCGGTCGCAAGGCCCGCACGAGCGTGGTACGCTCCATCACCATCGAGCGCCCGAGTTCCGCCATCGTGAGGCTCGACGCGCGGCCCAGCGCGCCGAGAATGCTGAACTGCGTGGGCGTGAGGCCCGCCGCGCTCAGGTGCCGCTCGTACAGCTGCGACAGATGCCGCGCGGCCTGGCGTACGGCAAAGCAATCGTCGAGCTCGGGTGACTGATAGATGTGCATATGCACAGATTAGTCGGCAGTCAGGCCGCGAACAAGGCTTATGCGCCGCATCACATTATGGACGCGGCGACAATAATCGCCGCCAACCTTTCAATCCGCCTTCATTTCGGAGGATGTCTCGTGCGTCACGTCATCGAAAAACGCCGTGGCGTGGTCGATGAACGCGCGCACCTTCGCCGGCAGCAGCGTGCGCGTGGTGTAGGCGAGGCGAATCTCGATCTGCATGTCGATGAGCGGGAAATCGTCGAGCACCGTCACGAGCTTGCCCGCCTCGAGTTCCTCCCCGACAAGCGCGGTGGGGAGAATGCCGATGCCGAAGCCTTGCAGCACCATCGCGCGGTTGAACTCGGGGTTGTTCGAGGCGATTTCGTGATGCAACGGCACGACGACTTCCTCCTCGCCCACGCGAAACGCGATCACGGGCTTGCGCATGGAAGGCGGCATCGGCACGAACACGTGGTTGGCGAGGTCGGCAGGATGCTTCGGCGTGCCATGCGCTTCGAGATACACAGGCGTCGTGACGAGCGCGAGCGGAATGCGCTCGAGCAGGCGCGTGACGGTCGATTCGTTGTTGAGCATGAACGGCAGCACGAGGCCGAGATCGTAGCCGTCCGCGATCAGGTCGACGGGGCGCTCGGTGAGGATCACGTCGAGCGTCACCTTGGGATGCGCGCGTTTGAAGCTGGCGATGAGCGGCACGAGGCGATTGACCGTGGCCGTGGTGTGCGCGACCAGGCGCAGCACGCCGCTCGCTTCACGCGTTTGCACGGTGGCGTCGGCCTCCAGCGCGTCGAGGTCGTCGAGCACGCGGCAGCAGCCTTCGTAGAAGCGCTCAGCCGCCTCGGTGAGCGACACCGCGCGCGTGCTGCGATGAAAGAGCCGGCTGCCGAGGCGCTTTTCGAGGCGCGCGATGGCGCGCGAGACGACGGGCGTGGTGAGGCTGTGCATGTCCGCGGCGCGTGTGAAGCTGCGCGCCTCGACGACGGAGCGGAAGATCCGCAGGCTGTCGATGTAGTCCATGATCGTGAGGGGGATGGTGTTGGCGTAGCTTAACACCGGGCAACGCGGCCCACTCACGCACGACGACGGGGCGATTTGTCAGAACTGTGCGGTGGCCTGCACGCCGACCGTCAGGCGTGAAGTTGGGAAACCGTGAGGCTTGGAAATCGGCGTTCCCATGAAAAGGTCATAGCTCAAGCCTGCGTATTTCATCGGGATCCCGCCGCGAACGCCGATCACCGCGCCCGCGAGCTGCGTACCCGCGAGGAACGCCGTACCCGGCCCGAACACGTGGCCGTAGTCAACGCCTGCGTAGAGCGTCTGCCCCGTCTGGAACACGGACCATTGCAGCTCGTTGCGCCAGTAGAAGCCGCGCTCGGCGGCCAGCATCGTGTTGCCGTCGAAGCCGCGCACGGTGTAGCGGCTGCCGATGGTCAGGTCGTCGATATAGAACAGCGTGTCGTTGGTGAACTGGCCATGCACGGTTCCCGTATAAGCGAAGCGCTGCGAGGCGATGGCGAACGGCACCGAGAGGTTGGCGTCGAGCACCGCCATGTGGAAACGATAGGTGGGACCGTTCGTGTACGGATCCGGTGTCGCGCCAAATCCCCCGATGCCCTGGCGATACGCCAGCGTGCCGTCGAACTGTGCCGCGCCGAAGTAATGACGATCGGTCACCCCGAGTTCGAGGAACGTGTTGTTGCGCGCCTGCGTGGGGATGGTCGTGTCATCGATAAAGCTGTCGCCAAACCGCTTCGAGAGCTGCATATAGCCACCGAGGACATCGTTCTGGCCGCGCGCGATGACACGCGCGAGACGCAGCGCGGCAATCTGCGAATTGCCGCTCGATACGAACGTCTGGTTCACGCCCGCGATGTTCTGGTAGTAGGTGTTCGTGTTGCCCGAGAGCGTGGCCGTCCAGTAGCCCCACGGCACCGAATACGAGCCATTGAAACCGTGCGAACCCAGCGACTTGTTGCCGAACGAGAGATCCTGGTTCGCGCCTAGCGTAAAGATGTCGTTCAGGCCGAGCGGGTTGTCGATACCAAGACTCACGTTGCCCTGCCACTTGCCCGTGGCGTCGGTGCCCGAGTTGTCCACCGAGGCGACGAACGTCCACGGCTTGCTGCGCTTGAGCGTCACGATCACATCGCTTTCGCCGGGTGCGCCGGTGGGCTCGATCTGCATGTCGGCGTCCTGGCTCGCCACGCGCTTCATCTGCTCCAGGCCCTGCTCGAGGTCGCGCAGGTTCAGCAGCTCGCCGCTGCCGGTGGGGAATGCCGTTCTCCATGTGCCCCACATCGACGGATCGGCCAGCCGCACCTGACGCACGACACCAGGCACGAGCGCAAACCTCATGACGCCCGAGGAGAGGTCCTGCTCGGGCATCAGCGCACGCGTGGTGACGTAGCCGCGCGAGAGGATCGTCTGTTGCAGGCCCTTCACGAGCACGTCCATCCCGGCCTTGCCGATGCATTGCCCCTGGTAGTGGCCGAGCCACTCGAGCGCGAAGGCGAACGGGTCCTGCGGCAGCGCGGACGCGCCCTGCTTTCGTACCGCGTCGGACAGCGCGGGCGGCACGTCGAGCGTGAATGCTTCGATACGGAAACAAGGCGTCTCCTGCGGCAGGTCGGGATACGCCTGCGCCTGCGGCACGGCCGAGCGCACGGCGGGTGCCTGGACGGTGGCCTCGCGCTGCTGCGCGTCGAGTCGCTGTTGCTGGATTTGCTCGGTTTCCATGCCGCCCAGGTTTTGTGCCGGCACGTTGGACGCGAGTGTGGCCAGGGCTGTGAGCGGCAGCGCTGATAACCTCTTTTGGATTTTCATGGTGATGATGGGGTGTGGAAAATCATACGTTGCTTTTTTTGGATTCCTGAATTATTGAGATAGCGACTGGAGTGTGGTGGCTGGTTACTACGATTTATGGAAATTCATTAGTCTCTGGTGACTACAGGCAACACCTCGGCCGCGGTCTGGGGTGGTGTTTCAACCGAAGAGCATGCTTTTCAGCACCACGTAATAGTTGAACCCCATCATCGTTGTAAAGACGATCAGGCACGCAATTCGAATGCGACGCGATCGATTAGGATACGAGAACGGGAAGCAGGCATCACGTCACCATTTCATCCGGCTTTGTCTGTGGTCAACGGAATATCCCCGCTGACGGTTCCAATATTGACGGTTTCGCCGAGTATCGACCCAGCGCCGACGCCTAGCGCAGTGGCAGCTCCGTTGTAGGCGAATAATCGAAGCGCGGGCCGCGTGGGTGGCAGCTCATACAATCCGCCAACCACCACCAACTCAACACAGGAGTTGATCATGGCTAATGGCAGTCTTAATGTATGCGCCGCTCATCCCCGGGCGGCGCGTCACTATCTAGCAGTGGTGGCGATACCGGCGCGCGAACGCGCACCGAGTCGCCGCTTTATCCGTGGCGCACGTTATCGGGGCGATGACTTGAGCTTGCGGGCTTCGAGGCCGGGCAGCAAGCGAGGATTGAAGTGCACCACGGCAGGCTCGTCATCATGCACGAGTAAGCAGCACTGCAAACAACAACCCCGGCCAGCACCGGGGTTGTTGTTTCAGCTAAAGAAGACCTTCTTGATCAGCAAACCACCAATAAACGCGCATGCAAGAGCGACCCAAATCCAGTATCTAATTTTCTGCTCACGCGTCATTTTCTCCCATTGTTCGGGAGTCGGACCTCCACCCACAGCCATACAAGTCTCCTTACTTCGGTTGCCCGGTAATCTGCGTGGTGTGTCCCCACGGCACCACGCCAAACGTAACAGGACCGAACTGACCAATGCCTACTGCAATAGGCGTTGCGCCGCCATACGAATGCGTTATCGCAGCAACAACGTTGCGGCCAAACGGTGTAGGCACAGAAATAAATGCCTGATTTGCATCGCCAGTCAAGAAGTCGCTGGTCGACTTTGCATCATGTGCACCAAATATATAACCAATCGTTCCACGGTGCAGCGCTGTTCGTCACGTCCTGAACGCTCGCGATGTTCAGATTGCCGCCCACGTCCGCGATCACCTTGCCACCGTTGACCTGAGAGCCGGTGATGTTCGTGTCGCTGCCCGAGATCACCGTCACGCTGTTCGCGCCGTTCACGTGCGAGGCGTTCCGGATCGCCGCGTCGCTGTTCGCATCTCCATGCGCGTTCGCCATCGCGGCCGACACACCAAAGCCGCCGCCCAGCGTGTACTGCACGCCAATGCTCGCGCTACTGGAACTGTTCGAGCTGCGCGTCGAATCGGTGTTCGTGGTGTTGACCACGTTCACCTGGTTCTTCGCGGCCAGCAGCACGTCGTTCGCGCTCACGTTCGATCCGGCAATCGTGACGTTGCCGCTGCCGGGTGTACCGTCGCCCGTTGCGACGAACGCCGCCGTAGCGCCCGCCGCCACGTTCGAGCCGCGCTGGATCGTCTGGTCCTCCGAAAACCGGCTTTCACTCTTGCTGGAGCCGACGCTCAAATGAGGAACCCGGTCAGCGCGTGAGAATCATCGTCAAGCACAGCAGGCTTGTCACCACGACAGATTGAACAGTACTGCAAACAATAAACCCGGCCAACGCCGGTTTGTTATCAGGACTTGTTCTGCCCGTCGTCTTTCACTTCGTAGCTCTTGCGCGCCTTTTTGTAGCTGTTGTCGAACGGTTTTATGTGCAGAAATTTAGCGCGACTCGTCATTCCCCCAACAAGTGCAATTGCGAATCCGATAAGCAGGAGCATGCGAGCCCAGACAAAGGGAAGATCGAACTCAATTGCAGTGGCAGCGAACCCAATGCCGAGGAGAATAAGAAGAAGACGCAGCCACGAACTAAGGTTTCCGTCCTCGATGAATCGAATCTTCATTGCTTTTTCCCTGTGGTGTTTGCGCCCACCGCTTTATTCGTACGGTCTTGAATCGAGGCTACGGCGCTACTGGAGTTCACCTGGTTTGTTAGCTCATTAATAGCCGGCGTGAGCCCAGGAAATTTGCTTGATGCGTAGTTACTCAACATTGCCGTGAAGCCGTTGAACACATATTGCGCCGAATTCGGCTGCGCGATCTGTTGGATAAAATCTGCTGCGATGCCCGTCACCGTGCTGCCAAAGGCGATGGTATCTAGGGCCGGGGCATACGGCGTCGGAAGACTGGCTCCCGCAGCGGCAGCCTGGATCACCAGCGGATTTCCGTTTGCGTTCGTCAAGCCCGTATCGATCCACTTCGCGCCCGGATCGGTTGGGGTGCGCCCGTTCAGTTCCTCGGCGGTTCCCGGCAGCACCGAGCTACCATCCGCGGACGACAGGCCCATGAGCCGCAACTGGTCTTCCACCTGCGCCTGCGTGTACTGGCCGTTGCTTTTATCGGCAATATTTTTCGCCAGTTTTCGCTCGTCCGGGTGAAGCTGCCGGTTGTACAGGTCTAGCGCCCCCGCCGAAACGCCCCGTTCAGCGGCAGTTTTAAAACGGCCCGATATCGTCGAGTACTTCGGCTCGGGTTAGGCGACCGATGCGCAACAGAACATCAACTTCGTCACCTTCGCTTACTCTTTCGTATTTCCAATCTGGTGGCCCAATCACAAACAAGTGGCCCTCCACGTCCACCTCCAGCATATTTCTAGCCGGCACCTTGACCAAAAGCCGACCTTGCTGCTCGGTGTGTTCCGGCTCGACGAATTTTCGTGTTACCCGGCCCTTCTTTGTTGCCGGACTCACGACACTGAAGTTGAGTAAACCAAGTGAGATTTTGAAAACGATGAAAATTAGCAATAGCCCTATAGCGAAAAATAGGCACCCGACACCGGCGCTTAGACCGCCTTGATTGACCAGTTCGAACGGAAAAACTAGCAAGCGACTCATTAGAGCGATCTCATTTTGAGGAATTCGGATTGTTCAAGCTATTCTGGACCTTCGTTTGCGCTGGCCCTGAGAGAATTTGGACAACGTGGTTTGCAATATTGCCCGTGAGACCGGGGAGCCAAATTTGCGCTGCCGTGCCAACGCCATACGCGGTTGCCGAAGTCGCTGCGGAAGCGGACGGGTCGCTCGATGGATTGACCATTCCCCCCCCCAGCGAACGCTCCCGTCGCGCTTACAAGTCCATTGTAGGTGCCGACCGCGATCTTCGCTCCGATACCACTTCCAAGTGTATCCAGAGGAAGTCCAAGTGGTGTCAAGGCGGCGGCCGCACCTCCAACTACCAGAGACTTCCCAGCGTTCGGGGCGTCGCTGCTCGTGTGGGTAAGGTAACCGATCGCGTCACCGGAGAAATCGTAGGCGGTATTGAGAGCCCACGCTCCTGCGAGCAATGGCGAAACAGTACCGACTGCGACCATTGCGAGAGCGCCTCCTGCTGCAACACCAACTTGCGGGTGAGCGTCGTGTCCTGGAAGGGCCTGTTGTTCCGGCGAGAGCGAATGGTCCGCGTTGCCATAGAGGAACGGACTGTTGTACTCAGTTGGCGCCGCACGGAACATGCTTCCACCTTTCTGGCTGATGAACGCCGTCGCGTACTGGTTTCCGTCCGGCGCCGGTCCTGCGCTTGCTGCCGCATCAACCGACCGGTAGCCGCTTGCCAACAACATCTGCTGCGCCTGGTCAGCCGTGATCGTCTGTCCGGTCTGATCTTTGTAGAACTGCGCGAATTTGCTTGCGTTGTCCTTCGCCCACTGCCGCTCATCCGGATGCAGCTGCCGGTTGTACAGGTCCGCATTGGCCGCCGTGGTCGCGCCCACACCCCCACCAACCAGCGCGCCACCAATACCCGCCGCCACGTTCGACGCCAGACTGCCCAGCAGCGTTGAGCCAGTACTGTCCGCGATTCCCTTCGACAGACTGTCCAGTTGATTCGCCAGCGCTGCCGACAGCCCTGCTCCGGCCGCCCCCTGCAGCGCCGTCCCGACACTGCCGCCACCCAGCCCGCCCAGCAGCGCTCCGCCCGAGATATGCAGCGCTACACGGTTACTCCCACCCTCAGCCCACGAATCCGCGACCGCCTGGTACTGAGCGGCCAGTTCCAGATTACCCGCCTTTGTCGCCGCATCCGCCTGATCCTGGGCCTCCCTGTACTTGCCCTGCGCATACGTGCCAATCCCCTGCGCAATCACCTGACCCGCCGCTCGCGCCGCCTGCATCGTGTCGGCCTGCTGGTTCAGGATCTCGTTCACGTCCGGTGTTTTCGACACCATGCCGTTCGTGCCGGTCGTGTCGCGGCTCAGGCTCGCCACGTCCTGTGTCTGGTTCGTCGCGTCGGTAATCGTGATCGTACCCGCGCCAATGGCGCTCCTCGTCGTCGCGCTTTCGTCGCCCGCCTGCGATGCAAACGTCGGGATCGCCCCGCCCGGCGTCGAGCCGGGGCCGATCGCCTTGCCCGTCGAATCTAGCCCGCCGCCCACACTGATGCCACTGCTGTTGGCGCTGTAGTGCGACTGGTTCGCGATATCGCTATACGTCAGCGTCCCGGTCGTCAGGCTGTTTTGTGCTGCGTCGGCCGCACTCGTTATCACGCCGCCCTTCAGGTCCGTGTTCCCCCTCACGTTGATATCGAAGCCACCACTACCCGCATTGATCCCCGCCTGCTCGTTCACGCCCGCATAGTTCGAATCCGCATGGCCGTTCTGCGCGCTGAAGCTCGCACTGCCACCGCCCTGGCTGATCGTGAAGCCACCGCCCGCGCTGCTCTGATGCCCGGCGCTGTTCGTCACGTCCTGCACGCTTGCAATGTTCAGGTTGCCGCCCACGTCCGCGATCACCTTGCCACCGTTGACCTGAGAGCCGGTGATGTTCGTGTCGCCGCCCGAGATCACCGTCACGCTGTTCGCGCCTTTCACGTGTGAAGCATTCTGGATCGCCGCGTCGCTGTTCGCATCTCCGTGCGCTCGAGGGTCGAAGTGCACCACTGCAGGCTCGTCATCACGCACGAACAGCGCTACTACAAACAGCAACCCCGGCCACAGCCGAGGTTGCTGTTTCAGCTAAAGAAGAGTTTCTTTACTGCTAGGCCACCAATAATCACGAACATGATTACAACGCAGGTCCAATATATGGCCTTCTGCCCTGGAGTGAATTTCTCATACTCTTCTTGCGTCGGTCCTCGAACCATTATTGCCTCACTTCGTTGGCTGGATAACCGGTACCCCTCCATGGGGTGACACCATAGTTCAGCCCGCCCGGAGTGCCTATGCCAAGCTCAAGCGCAGTTGAGCCACCATAGGCATGTGTAATTGCACCGACCATATTAGCTCCGAATGGAGTTGGAATAGAAATGTAGGCTTGGTTACCGTCACCATTTAAAAAGGCATTGACCGATTTGGCATCGTTCGCCCCCCAAATCCACCCGACGGTTGCGGTCAAACCGGGATTCCACGATGCGCCGGGAAACGGCTGTGAAACGCCACCTGAAAGATAAGTTGTCCCATCATACAGATTCCTTGCTACTCCCGCAGTACCCGACAGGACAGATGCGCCGCCACTCGCATAATCACCCGCCAAACCTCGCCCTGCCGTACCAAATCCCGCCGAATAGTCTCCCGTATTAAATCCTGCCGAGAACGGTCCATGCGGATCAACTTTTAGCGTCGCTGCCTGGGTACTTGACGTGCCCCAACTGTACGGCGAGCTTGCGCCGCCCGTGCCTTCCGTAATCAGGTCTTGCGCTACCTTCGATGGCGTCGCCAGCATGGACGGGTCTTGGTCTTGCACCAGATAACTCCCGGCGCTGTCCGTCACCAGCTTCATGCCCGTCGTGTCGTAGACCGCACTCTTTGTGCGTGTCTGCGTTCAACGGAACCACAACGGCGGTCGACGCATATTCCCCATACTGGCTGTCATCCGCTGGGCCGCACGCTCGATGAGTTGCCGCCGCAGACGCGACGGCTGCTGAAGCTGTACGAACAGATGGATTCGTTATCCGACGAGGACCAGCAGGCGCTCATCGTCCTGATGGACAGCCTGGTCAAGCGTTCGCAGATGGCCAGGCTCATGACGAGCTGAAGGAGAGAACCGTAAACGAAGCGCGGGCCGCATGGGCGGCAACTCATACGGCCCGCTGACCACCACCAGTTCAACGGAGGAACTGATCATGGCTAACGCCAATCTTAAACCACGTCCGTCTCGCACCCCGCGTGACGCAAGCACCTGCGTCACGCTGCGTGATTCGCCTGACTACGGCTCAGCGCAGCAAGCCCTGCCGCCCGCGCCGTTCATCCCCTGGATGCAGATCGCGGACGTATGGCTGAAACACGCCGGTTTCACGCCCGGCCAGCGCATGCGCATCGCTTTCGATTACCGCAACAACTGCCTCACCATCTCGCCCGAGCGCTTCTGATGGCCACAAACAACAAACCCCGAGAAAGGCCGGGTTTGTTGGTTTAGCTAAATAAGATGTTCTTCACCACCACGTACACGATGAAGCCCATCATCGCCGTAAAGATGATCAGGAATGCAATTCGACTGCGGCGCGATCGGGTAGAAGACGAGAACGGGAAACTAGGCATCACATCACCATTTCATCCGGGTTTGTCCTTGGTCAACGGAATACCCTCCGCTGACAGTTCCAATATTAGTGGTTTTGCCGAGATTCACCCCGGCACCGATGCCGATTGCAGTGGCAGTTCCGTTACCAGGCGAATACATCAAACCACCACCAACAAAGTCGTATGCTCCCGTCAAACCTCCGGCGTAACCACCTGCAAAGTTATTTGCCTGTCCGGGCCTCACGGTTGAAGAGTTGAGCCAGACAGCAGAAATTCCAACGCCAGCATTAACCGGATTAGGAACATTCAAGTTCAGGCCGCCGCCAAAGTACGCATTCCCATCCCGCGTGAACGTCCCCCACGCGCTGCCAACAAAGTAGTCCACCTGGAAATTCACCATGTCCGGCGCGCGGACCAATCCAAGGTTGGAGCCGGTTGTTGTCGCCTGATACGACAGGCCGCTGCCCTGCGCGCCCTTCACAATATACGCCTGCAAATCCGGATCGCCCGGGCCAAGGCTTTGCGCCCATACCTGCTGGCCAGCCTGGTTCACGCCATACGGTTGCCAGTTGGTCCCGTCCTGCGGCTGCGCACCCGTCGCCACCCGCACACCGCCCGATTCCGTCTGGCCGTTCACCGTCAGGTTCATCATCGCCATCTGGTTTTCCACGTCCTGCTCGGTGTACTTGCCACCGCTTTCGTCGGCCAGCTTCTTCGCTAGCGTCTTTTCCTGCGCCTTGCCGTCCTCATGCAACTGCCGGTTGTACAGGTCTGCGGATCGGGTCCAGACGTTCACACCTTCTGATCACTCCGCGCCCGTTCCATACCGAGATCGCGCCGGCGACAGAAAGACCGCAGGTCAAAACTGGATAGAGGTTGGGTTGCGCTACTATAGCCAGTGCGCCGACGCCTATGTTGAGCAGGAATACGCCCAACGCAATGCGCCACACCAGAGGCGTGCATCGATTCAGACACCTCGCCAGCAGCATGTAGCCCACCGCAAAGCAAGCACGTTGACGGCCGCATTTGTAGTCGCCGACAGGCGCTGCATTGTCGATGCCTGCGGAGCGATGCGAGCGGAACCGCCCCGGTGACAGTCATCACCGTGGACACCACCTGATGAATCGCAAATAGGTAGAGCGCAACTTGGGCGACGGCAAAGCTATCCTCGATCGCGACTCTATCAAATTCTGTTTCATTCATTCTCGCCACTCCTGTCTGTCGTCCTTAGCCGTGTAGCTGTCGCGCGCCTTTTTGTAGCTATTGTCGAAGGGCTTGATACCCGCCTTGCTGGCTAAATGACACGCGCCGCCGACACCGCCCAATAATGTGCCGATTGACACGCATATCCAAAGCAAGGGATTAGCTAGGTCTTTGATGAAAAAGGCGCTTCCCCATATCAGCGCCAATCCGAGCACTATGCACAGGTCGCGAAGTGGTTGGGCTAGGTTCCCTTCTTGCAATAGTTTCATTTGCTAGTCACCCCCTTTAGGTATTCGCCGACTTCGTTGATTACTGGACCTAGCATGGGATACCGATCTCCCAGGATGCTGGTCGGCACGCCAATAATGATGTCATCCTTGAACATGGCAGCCGGGTCCGGTCTGATTATTTGAGCAACGGCATCGGCTGCCAAGCCAACCATCCCCGACCCGGCTGCCAACGAAGCTGCGGCGGGTTGGTGCACGCCGGGAACTGCAGCTGCAGCACCGGCTGCTGCGCCGATACGCCCCGCATTCGTCGAAATCATCGACGCCCCGTCCGCCGTTGTACTGCGTACGAAGTTCATATCCGACTGATCGAACTTCGTAAAAGGTCCCGAGATGTTCCACGAACCCGTCCCGGTCAGTCGGTCATAGGTGAACTGGCTCGGCACATCGCCCCGCGATGTCGAGTTGTAGTTCGCCAGAATGTAGGCCTGTAATTCAGGATCGGCTTGTGCGGTGATCTGCGTCAGGATTGGCTTGCCGTCGGCAGTCGTTCCAGCCGAAATCCATCGCGCTCCCGAATCGCTCGGGGCCTGTCCGATCAGTGTGTCGGGTGCCCCTGACTCATGATTTCCATCAGTGGAAACTCCCATGATGCGTATCTGTTCCTCGACCTGAGCCTGGGTGTACAGGCCATCACTCCTGTCGGCAAGCTGTTTGGCGAGCGTCTTTTCTTCAGGGTGAAGTTGTCGATTGTAAAGATCCACGGTCGAGTTGCCAAACGCACCCGCGCCACCTACTGCCGCACCCGCGCCCGTCGCGACCACGTTCGCCACGATGTTGCCAAGCGCGGCGTTCATGTTCGCATCGCCGGTCAGGTTCGACGCCGCAATCGAATCACTGAGCTTGTTCAACTCGCCCCCCAGCTTCGAGCCAATACCCGTGCCTGCTGCACCCGCGACAGCACTGCCCACTCCGCCGCCCAGGCCTGTTACGACCGCCGCGCCCGCCGCCTGCATCTCCGCACGCTTATTGCCTCCTTCAGCCCAAGCGGGGTCACCCGTCGCCCTGGCCTGCGCGTCCGCGTAGTCCCCGTTCACGCTCACGCTCACGCTCACGCTCATGATGCGCATCTGGTCCTCGATCTGCGCCTGCGTGTATTTCCCGTCGCTGCCGTCGGCAAGTTTCTTCGCAAGCTGACGTTCGTCCGTGTTAATGCTCGTGCCACTGTGCAACTGCCTGTTGTACAGATCAGCAGTTTTGTGCTGCTACAACATCGCAACAAGGTATGAACGCCCAAAAGTGAATGCGGCTGCCAAGCCGATGCTCACTAGCGCACCAACCACGCCAAAGGCACTCGGTTCGTTATAGGAAAACCATGCAAACAGCAGCGGCGCCATCGTCATCGTTGACTTCAGCCAATATGAAAACTTCGCTCTAAACGAATCCTCCAGCCTTCTACCGAAGAGAAGAAAGGTAACCAGCAGAACCGCAAGAGCAATTACGAACGCACCGATTTCCATGTTCATTTTTTCGTCTCCCCAAGCTGATCCCAAGTGTTTCTAATCCCCCACCACGGGTTGGTGAATGGATCAAACATAGGGTCAACCGGTTGAGCCAACCCGGTCGAACTTCCCAGCGGAACACCTATTTGCTTTCCGGCAGCAATCGTCCCCGGTTTCGTCACGAAGAGAACGCTTGATTGCATTAGCGAACTGGTCCCGCCTGCCCATGTGCTCAAGGCTTGACCGTAGATGCCCCCCAGAGCTCCACCATAGAGTCCACCGATGGTTTCGGCCGTGGTCAAGGGCTTCCCAGACAAATAGCTCAACCCAAGCGTTGTCGCCAACCCAGAAGCCGCTGCTTTACAAGCAACCGGCCCTGCAACCAGACAGGCAACTCCCGTGGTGGCGAGCTTTCCGGCGCGCTCGTACACCAAATTCTTCTGCCGGAGTTCCGCATCAGTTAGGCCACTTCCAAGCTGAATTTGCCCAACGTCAAATGCACCCTGGTTCTGCGTAATGTACTGACTGTTGTAATCGTGGTTCGCGTAGTTCGGATCCTTCTTGTAGCCATCGCAGTTCAAGTTCTGGCAACCCACGATGCTGCGGATTTCCCAGTCGTGCTTGCCGCCCGAAGCTTCCGCCGTCTGCTTATCGGAATTTCGCAGGATTTCCGCTATGATTCGGCCTTCCGCTTCCTGAACACTGATCCCCAGCTTATCGGCAACGAGCTTCGCATTCTTCTTCGCTAGCGCGTATTCATCAGGGTGGAGTTGTCTGTTGTAAAGGTCAGGTGATCGGGTCCGGACTTTCATACCTTCTGATCAGTCCGCGCCCGTTCCATATCGATATCGCGCCGGCGACAGAAAGGCCACAAGTCAAGACTGGATAGGGGTTGGGTTGAGCGGCAATCGCTAGTGCAGCGACACCTGTGTTGAGCAGGAATATGCCCAACGCAATACGCCACACCAGTGGTGTACAGCGGTTCAGACACCGCGCCAGCGGACATAACCCACCGCAAAGCAAAGAAGGTTGTCGGCCGTATTTGTCGTCGCCGACAGGCGCTGCATTGTCGAGGTTTGCGCAGCGATGCCGAGCGGAACCGCCCCGGTGGCAGTCATCAACGCGGGTACCACCTGCAGAATCGCAAACAGGTAGAGCGCAATCTGGGCGACGGCAAAGTTATCCTCGATCGCGACCCTGCCAAGTTCTGGTTCATTCATTCTCGCTATTCCTGTTTGTCGTCCTTGGCCTTGTAGCTGTCGCGCGCCTTTTTGTAGCTGTTGTCGAAGGGCTTAATGTGTAGCATTCGGGCCCTACTACATAGGCCACCAACCGCCATAAGAACGAATCCAAATAGCGCCAAGAAAGCGCTCCAGATTGAGGGAGGTGCGCATTTGAACGTTACGTATGAAATCCCAATGCCAACCGCGATTAGCATGGTACATGCCCAACCGGATAAATTACCGTCGTCTATAATTTTCACTTTTTCACCGGCTCAGTAACGAAGCTATTCCACGATGCATTTACGAAATCCTGAATTTTTTGGGAAAAAGTGCTGGTATTGAATGCGTTTGCGGCTTCATTGATTACGGGACTCGCGAGCGGATATCTCGAAGAGAAACGATCGGAAATCATGGCGCTGCCACTATTCGTCCAGTATTGCCCCACATCAGGACGGATGGCTTGACTAACCGCGTCTGCACCAATTCCGACAACTGTACCTACATAGGCAGCCGCCTCAAATATAGGTGAATATGGGGAGGGCACTGCGGCTGCAGCGGCGGTCGCCGCGCTAAACCGTCCCGCATTGGTTGAAACCATCGCAGAGGCATCTGCCGTCGTATTACGCATGAAGTTGACATCTGACTGATCGAACTTCGTTAGCGGCCCCGTGATATTGATCGACCCGGTGGCGGACATTTGCGGATATTGAACCACGCTCGGCACCTCGCCCGGTGAAGCTGAGTTGTAGTTAGCGCGGATATATTCCTGCAATCGCGGATCCGCCTGCGCGGTCATCTGTGTCACGATCGGCTTGCCGTCCGCTGTCGTGCCGCCAGAGATCCATTTTGCACCTGGGTCCGTTGGAATTTGTCCGATCAACGTATCGGGCGCGCCCGACTGGCACTTACCATTCGTGCACATGTCCATGATGCGCAACTGGTCTTCAATTTGCGCCTGCGTATATTCCCCGCCACTCTTGTCGGCCAGTTGCTTCGCAAGCGTGCGCTCGTCCTTGTAGGGGTCGCGGTCTACGTGCAACTGCCGGTTGTACAGGTCCACGGTCGAACTGCCAAACGCACCCGCGCCACCTACTGCCGCACCCGCGCCCGTCGCGACCACGTTCGCCACGATGTTGCCAAGCGCGGCGTTCATGTTCGCATCGCCGGTCAGGTTCGACGCCGCAATCGAATCACTGAGCTTGTTCAACTCGCCCCCAATCTTCGAGCCAATACCCGCGCCTGCTGCACCCGCGACAGCACTGCCCACTCCGCCGCCCAGGCCCGCTACGACCGCCGCGCCCGCCGCCTGCATCTCCGCACGCTTGTTGCCGCCTTCGGCCCATGCGGGGTCACCCGTCGCCCTGGCCTGCGCGTCCGCGTAGTCCCCGATGCGCTGCGCCACCGCCTGCCCTGCGGCCTGTGCGGCGTTCATTCGGTCGCCCTGCTCGTTCAGCAGGGCGCTCACGTCAGGCAGCTTCGACACAGTACCGTTCGTGTTCGTCGTGTCCCGGGAGAGATTTGCCACGTCCTGCCTCTGGTTTGCCCCGTCCGTCACAGTGATCGCACCTGCACTCACGGCGCTGCGCGTGGTCGCATCCGCCGATCCGCTGTCGCTCTGCGGCAGCATCGGCGCCACGCCGCCCTTGTTCGACCCCAAGCCGGGGCCTACCGCCTTGCCCGTATTTGCAACACCCACGCCCGCACTGACGCCGTTGCTCGTCGCATCGTAGTGCGAGTGGTTCTGCACATCGCTGTATGTGAGCGTCCCGGTGCTCAGGCTGTTCTTCTCCGCATCCGCCGCGCTGGAAATCACCGCACCCTTCAGGTCCGTGTTCCCCCTCACGCTGATATCGAAGCCACCACTAACCGCATTGATCCCCGCCTGCTCCTTCACGCCCGCATAGTTCGAATCTGCATGGCCGTTCTGCGCGCTGAAGCTCGCACTGCCACCGCCCTGGCTGATCGTGAAGCCACCGCCCGCGCTGCTCTGGTGCGCGGCGCTGTTCGTCACGTCCTGCACGCTTGCAATGTTCAGGTTGCCGCCCACCTCCGCGATCACCTTGCCACCGTTGACCTGCGAGCCGGTGATGTTCGTGTCGCTGCCCGAGATCACCGTCACGCTGTTCGCGCCGTTCACGTGCGAGGCATTCTGGATCGCCGCGTCGCTGTTCGCGTCTCCGTGCGCGTTCGCCATCGCAGCCGACACACCAAAGCCGCCGGCCAGCGTGTACTGCACGCCAACGCTCGCGCTACTGGAACTGTTCGAGCTGCGCGTCGAATCGGTGTTCGTGGTGTTGACCACGTCCACCTGGTTCTTCGCGGCCAGCAGCACGTCGTTCGCGCTCACGTTCGATCCGGCAATCGTGACGTTGCCGCTGCCGGGTGTACCGTCGCCCGTTGCGACGAACGCCGCCGCAGCGCCCGCCGCCACGTTCGAGCCGCGCTGCGTCGTCATGTCCTCCGACGACTGGCTTTGACTCTTGCTCGAACCGATGCTCACCTTGATGCCGATATCGGGCTTCCCACCATCGGCAAGGGCCTTCACTCCCGCGCCTGCCATTGCCGCATCGCTCCCCGCTGCAATCGCATGCAGCGCCGCCGCACGATCATTGCCGCTGTCCGCAGAATGGCTGACGGCGCGACCTTCCGAATACGCATTGTTGATCGCATCGCCCACCGAACCGGCGAGGCCAATCGTCACGCCGCTGCTGCTGGTCTTTTGCGTCTGCGCCTGGTGCGCGGTATCGGTGGCCGAATCGATGATGATGTTCGAGGCCATGCCCGTGACGTTGCCACCCGCCAGCAAGTCACTACCCGTCACATGCAGCGTATTGCCCGCCTGGATCGCCAGATTGCCGTTGATCGATCCCACCGTGCTCGCGTTGTTCGTGACGCTCGACTCCTGATCAGTCGTTGCGAGCTTGCTGGTGCCGACCGTCACCGTCAGGCCGCTCGTGCCCAGGCCCGTGCGCTTCTCCGCATAACTGCCCGAGGACTGCATGGTGTCCTGCGACGTGCCGATGTTCACGTCATGCGCGGCAGCGAGCGCCACATCGTTCGTCCCGACAACCGTGCTGCCGTTCACATTGATATCGTGGCCGCCCGAGATCGACACGATATCCGCCGAAATCGTGCTGCCCTGCGAGCGCGTGACGGCCGTATCGCGCGAACTCGCCACCTCCTTGCCGCTGACCACGTTGCTGTGGCTGTGCTGCTCCTGCGAGCTATCGACGTGCGTTTCGGTCGCCGCGCCGATATTGACATCGCCCGTTGCTGCAAGTGCCAGCGTACCCTTGTCGAGGTTGACCGAGCTGCCGTTGATGTCGATGTTCTTGCCCGACACCACCGCGAGTGAATCCCCCGCATTGAGCGTGGTCGCCGTCAACGCATCGTGCGATCTGTGCGACGACTCCGAGTAACTGCCGTGACCGTCGCTGCCGGAACTATTGCTGTCGATGGTCGAGGTTGCCTTCGCCGCATCGAGCGTGACGTCGCCCTTCGCCGCGATGGTGCCCCCGCCGCCCAGGTTGAGGTTCGCGCCGCTCGCCGTCAGGTCGCCGCCCACGCCAATCACCGAGACGCCGCCCACGTTCACGGTGCTGCCCGTCACGCTGTTGATGTTCGTGTCCGACACGCCATTCGCGCGCTCGACCACCTTGTGTTCGCCCGTCTGCACCGTGCCAATATCGTAGTTGCCGCCCACTGCCATGCCGAGGTTGCCGCCGATATTGAGGTTGGCCCCGTGCTGCTCGAAGTTGCCTCCTGTGATGATCGCCGCATCGCCCGCCACGTTCAGGCTCGCAACTGGCCCCAACGTCGTGTTCACGCGCGTGGCGCCTGTGGCGCTCACCTGGTTGAGCGTTTTCGTGGCCGTGTCGAGGATCACGTTGCCGCCCGCGTTGAGCACAAGACTCCCGGCGTTCACCTTCGCAGAGGTCAGATCGACGTTGTCTGCTGTGGCCAGCGCCATGAGGCCGCCGCTAGTGAGCGCGCCGAACGCGTTGTTGATCGACTGGCCGTCGATCTGCATCGAGTTCGCCGCCTGCACCGTGCCGCTGTTCGTGAAGGTCTGCGCGTTCTTGAGGTCGATATCGGTCGCCGCGATGAGCGGCCCGTCCATGTTCTGCTGGCTCGCCTTCGCGAGATAGACCACGGGCACGAGCACGGATTGTCCGTCCACAACCTGCGTCTGCATGATGATGACGTTGCTCGTGAGTTGCGCCACCTGCTCGGGCGAAAGGCTCATGCCGAGCGGCAGGTCCAGCGACTTCGAAAGCGACGCGCCCGCCGCAAGCATCGCTTCGTACATCGACTGGAGATCGGTATAGGGCCCAAGGACGGCCTTGCCGGTGAGCGACGTGATCTGGTTGCGCACGAGTTGCTGCTCGTAGAAGCCATCGCCCAGGCGCTTTTCGGTCGTCTGCGGATTCAGGCCAAGCTGTTGCAGGTAATAGTCGCTCGAGATGAACGCTTTCTGGCTCGTGAACGCTGGGTTCGTCTCGATCAGGTAGCTCACACCGGGCGTGCTCACCGGCCTGAAGAGACCGCCCTGGGGGATCGTGAGGTTTTGCAGCACGTTCTGTGCGGTCGCGCTCGCGATGACCGGATCGACCCTGCTCCCGCCGCCCTTGACCGAGGCCGTGCCGCCCTTCGTGCCGCCGGCATTGCCGCTCACCGCGCCGATATCCGCACCGGTCAGCGACTGGCCAGCGGCAAGCCCGAGTGAGGGAATGCCCGCGTTGCCTGCCGTGTTGTCGATGCGGATGCCCGCCCCGGAGAGCGTGCCGCCCGCAACAAAGCTCGACTCGTAGGCCGGCAGCGCGTAGTTGCGGATGTCTGCGGGTGCGGCCTGCGTATAGCCGCCCGGATGGTTGGTGACGAACCCGGCATCACCGAACGGCAACTGCCAGTTGTGCTCGCTGTTGTCGTAGTTGTCGTAGTGATACTGGCCCGAGTACGTAACCTGCACGCCGGGTGCGGCCTGAACCCGCCAGCTATTCTGGTCGAGCGAGACAGGCGCAGCGATGTTGGCGACTGCCGCGACCGCGCTCCAGTAGCTCTGGAACAGGCCCACCGACGAGGCATCAAGAGTGCCACCAGCAATGATCTGCGCCTGCGGGCTGATGCCGGCAATCAGGTTCGCCACCGCGACGCCCGTATAGGTCGTGTACTGGTACGTGCTGTTCCACTGCCCGCCATGCGGCGGGTCGGTCGGCACACCGCCGATCATCGTCGGATCGCCCTTTGAACCCAGGACCTGCGGATTACCCGGCCCGCACGCGGCCATATAGGTCGCGACGCACCCGGACAGGCTGATGCCAAGCTGTTCCAGCAGCGCGGGATCGACAGGCTGATTAAGGCCGGTCGTCGTCATCACGCGCCGCGTGTTCGTCACCTGGTCGGCGTGCAGCTCCATGTCGCCCGCCGATTCGACCAGCGCCGACTGATTGCGGATCAGCGCCGCGTTGGTGTAGTGCCCGCTCGCATCCTTGCCGCCCGCCAGCACGACCTTGCCAAGCCCGTAGATCGCGGTCGTCGCCTGTGAATCGGTCGCCGTGGTGTCGTCGCGGTTCTCGATATCGTTCGCAAGCAGTTCCAGCGTACCGTTGCTGTCCGTCGCACCGATGAGCGCGGTCGGCCCTACGTTGGTCACGCTGCGGTTCGCATTCAGCGACACGCTGCCGCCCACCATGGCGCCCGTGTTCTGCAGTGTGCCCGAGCGCGTGGTGAGCGTGCCGCCCGCCATCATGGTGCCGCTATTGAAGATATCGCCCGCGTTGACGCCGAGGTTGTTGGCCGCCTCCACCAGCGCGGCATTGCTGAACGTCCCCGGCAGCGTGAAGGCGAGGTCGTGACCGGCGTTGAACTGCATATCGGACGTGGGCGCGAAATCGCCCTGCATGCTGATCGTCACGTCATTGGCTGCGCTGTACGCGCCGCCGCCCGTGAGCGTCGATGCCCTCACCACGAGGTCGTGGGTCGCGCCGATCTGGCCGCTGGTGTTGTCGATCGCGCCCGTAGTCGTGACCGTGACATCTCCGGTCAGGCCCGCGACGTTGCCGATTGCGCCGCTGGTGTTGTTCAGGTTATCGCCTGTCACCGTGACGTTCGCGCCGCTCACCTGAGCGCCCTGGGTGTTCAGGATCGACGACGCTGTGACGTCGAGATTGCCGTTGCCCGTGACCTGGCCACCCGCATTCAGGAGTTCGCTGCCGCCCTGAACCGTCGTGTCGCCCCTGCCGAGGTTGCCGATGACGCCGCGCGTGTTGTCAGTGGACGCAGCCCGGACGGCGAGCGTGCTGACGTCGCCTACCGCCCCGCTGCCGGACTGGATCTGGCCGTTCACGTTCGTCAGCGCGCCACCGCTGTCGATGGAAGCGGACGCGAGCGAGCGCACTACACCTTGAGTGTTGTTCAGCACGCCCGCGATGGCGGCCGAGAGATAGCCCTGCGCGGCAAATACGCCCGACGTGTTGTCGACGCTCCCCGCGTTCGCGACGAGTTCGCCCGCCGTGATGATCCTGCCGCCCACGTTTGAGAGCGCACCCGCGCCGTTGCCCGGTGCAATCGTGAACGTGCCCGTGCCGGCGTGGAGGATCGAGCCTCCGTTGTTGTTGAGCGCCCAGGGCGTGAGCGAGAAGTCGGTGCTGCTGGTTTGCAGCGTACCGCCCGACGAGTTGTCGAATGTCCCGCTGATGTGCAGGCCCATCGGCACCGCGTCGTATTGCGTGATCGTGCCGCCGTGGTTCAGCAGATCGGTGGCGGAGAGCGCGAGCCGGTTCGCCTCGATATCGCCTCCGCTGTTGTCCAGCGTGTCGGCGGTCGAGATCGTGAGGTTTGGCGCGACGACCTTGCCGCCGCTGTTCGTCATCGAACCGGTGCGGATCGTCCCGTTGGCGCCCGCGCCAAGCTGGCCGCCATCGTTCGCGAGCGTGGCGCTTGTGACGCTCAGATCCGTGTTCGACAGTAGCTTGCCGCCGGTGTTATCCAGCGCGCCGCTGACCGTCGCCGCGACGCCGCGCTGTCCGCTGACCGAACCCGCCGTATTGTTGAGCGAGCCCGCCTGGGCCACGACATTCCCATTGCTGGTAATCGCGCCGCCGGCGTTCGATACCGCACCCGCGCCGTTGCCCGCGCTGACCGTCAGCGTGCCCGTACCAGCGTGCGCAATCGCGCCTGCTCCGTTATCAATCGATGCTCCCGTTACGCGCAGGTTCGTGGCGTTCGATGCGATCCGCCCGCCGTTCGAATTGTCCAGCCTGCCGCCCGCGCTCACCGTCTGCGCGCTGCTGCCCGTCTGCGTGATCACGCCGCCTTCGTTGTTGAGGTCTCCAGGCGTCGAGACCGCTACGGTATCCGCATCGATGTTGCCCTTCGCGTTGTCGATGGACGCACCCGTAGCCGTCACGGTCGTACCCGAGAGCGTGCCGCCTGCGTTGGATAGCGACCCGGTCGCGGTAGCCGTCAACGCATCGCCCGCGCTCGCCGAGCCGCTATTGTTCAGGTTCCATGCGTTCAGGATGGCGTTATGCAGCGCGCGGACCTGCCCCGCATTCCCGAAGGTGTAGGCGCTGATCCGCACGTTGCCATTGCCGCCGATCACGCCACCCACGCTGTTCAGCAGCGTGCCAGTCACACCGAGGTTCAGGCCGTCGCCGTTCAGTGAGGTAATGCGGCCTGCCGTGTTGTCCAGAGACGTGCCGGACAGCGAAAAACCCATCGCGCTCTGCATCGTGCCTTGGCCGTTGGCGACGGCCCCACCGCTGCGCACCTGCATCGCGCCCTGCGAAACGAACACACCGGCCTGGTTCGACACGTCACCTGCCGCCGTCGCGTTGAGCGGCCCCTGCGCCGAGACATTGCCGCCCTGGTTCGAGAGCCTGCCCGCGTTGAGCGTCACGGCACCGCCCGTCATCGCGCCGTGGTCGTTGACCATCGCGCCCGATGCCTGCGCGTTCACTGCGCCTTGGGCGCTCGTCGTCGCGCCCGAGAGATTCAGGTCGCCTGCGTTCGCCGTGAGCGACAGGTTGCCGTTCGCCGCCGTTTCGCTGCCTGCGAGATTGACCGACACGCCCGAAAGCGACGCATCGCCGCCCGCGACGTTATGGCCCGTGGCTGAAAGCGCGCCCGACGAATCAACATTCAGATTCGCCATCTGCGTCACCGCGCCATCGCCGTTCACGCCCGCGGCGAGCGAACCGGTCGAATTCACCGTCGCCGCACCCGCATCGAGTGCGCCCTGCGCCGCGAGTGTGCCGCTGTTCGTGAGATCGCCTGCGGTAATCGCCGCAAGCGAGCCCTGCGCGTAAGTGGTGCCGGTGTTCGTAATACCGGTATTCGAGTTCAGGGCGACGTTGCCGCTTGCGGTCGTCCTGCCCGTGAGCAGGACGCGGCCATCCGAACGCAGCGTAAAGTCGCCCGCCTGGGCGGCGATTACGCCCGCGTTCGACACGCCCACGCCGTGCTCGTTGGACCCCAGATAGATCTTGCCCGCGTACATACCGCCCAGCTGGCTGACGTCAATCGAGACCGGCGCAGGAACGCCATTGCCCGCGATCGGCGTCGCCGCGAGCGTATCGTGATTGACGTTGTTCGCGCCGGCGATGACGTTCAGGCTGTTGGCATAGACCGCCGCATTGATTTGCACGGCTCTTGCCAGTAAATCCACCTGATCGACATTCGACGCGTTAAAGCCCGCGCCCTGGACGGCGATATTGCCGCCCGTGACGTTGTAGCCCGTGAGCGCGCCGTTTGCGTCGAGTTGCGGGACACCGGTCGTCAGAACGGCACGGTTCGTATTGATGAAGCTGCCACCGTTGACGGAAATCCCCGATGGATTGGCCAGCACGACCGTGGCCCGCCGACCTGCAACTTCGAGTGGGCCATTGAACTGCGAAGGGTTGGCACTGTTGACCTGGTTGACGATGATCCGCGACGACTGGCCCGCAACATAGTTCGGATTGCCATTGATCTGCCCCGCCAGCTGCGTATTCGCGATCGTCGGCGAATTGTTGAGAATCGCGCCGCGCTGCTGGACGTCGAACTGCGAGTAGCTGTTCATCGACACGCCAGCGCCCGAAGGGCGGTTGACGTTCATCTGCGGCAGGCCATTGGGCGTGTCGATGACGCCGGGCGCATGGGCACCCGATGGAACGATCTGGGCGTGCGCGAGCAGCGGTGCCCCGCCCAGCAGCAACACGGCCGCCGCCACAGCGGCCTCGCCGCGCCCCCGTTTGCCACATGCCGTTGCGCACTCTTCGACTGCGACGAGCATGTTGTGCGCACGGCTAAACACCAGCCTGTAAATCTTGTTCATCGTCGCCCGACACTTTCATTTGATCAGGCGATTCTGGTCAGGCGGCTATCTCAAAACACGTCAAAAATTGTCAAAACGGCGATGTCGCAGAAGTTTCAGATTTGTCTTAGATGTATTGACCCGTTGCGCATGAGACTTGTCGCAAACAGACAACGGCAACATCGGGTTACAAACGAGCAAGGCGTCGCGCTACGCTTCGCCCTCGCCGAACACCTCCGCACAAAACGCCCGCCCCTCATCCGACAGACTCGCCGTGCCGGTCCCGTCTTCGGCCTGCGTCGTCACCACCAGGCCGCTGTCCACGAGCGCCGTGAGTTGCCTGCGCAGTCCGCTCATCGGCACGCCGGCCTGCTTCGAGAGTTTCGCGAGCGACCACGCCCGGCCCTGAGTCTCATGCCGCGCGTGCTTCTCGCACTCCGCGCGCCACAACTGCTCGAGCACGGCAATCAGCACCGGGTCGACGCCAGACTCGTCTGCGTCGCCATCTTCGCGTTCTTTATCTGCGTTCATCGTCTGTCTCCTCATGCCATCTTCGCGGCCATTTCGCCTAGCGTCTTCAGCGCGGCTTCGGTCTGCGCGTTCCATGGGTAGCTGTAGTTCAGCCGGATGTAGTGGTGATACTCGTTGCGCATCGAGAACATGTAGCCGGGCCCGATGGTAATGCCCTGCGCGAGCGCCGCCTGATAAAGCCGCATCGAATCGACGCGCGGCGGCAGTTCCACCCACAGCACGTAGCCGCCTTGCGGCTCCGAGGTGCGCGTGCCCGCCGGAAAGAAGCGCTCGACCATCGCCCGCATGAGTCGCGCCTGTTGCCGGTAGAAGCGCCGCACGCGGCGCAGGTGCCGGTCGTAGCCATCGTGGCGCAAGTAGTCGGCCAGCGCCACCTGGGGAACCGAGGGTGTCGTGAGCGTATTGAGGAACTTGAGCTTCTCGACCTGCGCGCGGTAGCGCCCCGGCAGCGCCCAGCCAATGCGGTACGAGGCGGAAAGGCTCTTCGAAAACGAGGCGCAATGCAGCACGAGGCCGCGCGTGTCGAACTGCTTGAGCGTGGAAGGCCGCGTCTGTCCGAAGTACAGCTCCTGATAGACGTCGTTCTCGATCACGGGCAAGTCGTGCGCCTCGGCAAGCGCCACGAGCCGCGCCTTGTTTGCGTCGGGCATGCGAAAACCCAGCGGATTCTGGAAGTTCGGCATCACCATGCAGGCCGCGACCTTCTGGCGCGTCAGCACGCGCTCGAGCGCGTCGAGGTCGATGCCGGTATCCGCGTGCGTGCCCACTTCGATGGCGCGCATGCCCAGACGCTCGATGGCGTGCAGCATCGCGTAGTAGGTCGGCGATTCGACGGCCACCGTGTCGCCCGGCTTGGCCACGGCTTGCAGGCTCAGGTTGATCGCCTCGGTGGCGCCCACGGTGATGACGAGTTCCTCGGGATCGACGTTCACGCCGTTTTCGGCGTAGCGCCGCGCGATCTGGCGGATCAGCTCGGGGTTGCCGGGCGGCAGGTCGTCGATGAGGTTCCAGCTCGCATGGCGGCGCGCTATGGCGTTGGCGTACTGGTTGATGCGCCGCCAGGGGAACAGCGCCGGGTCCGGGTACGGCGAGCCGAGCGGCACGGCGTCCTGCGCGCCGATGCTGCGCAGCGTCGAAAGCACGAGCCGGCTCACGTCCACGTTAGCGGGCACGGGCTGCCGCGGCGCGCTGGCGCGGCGCGGCTTGCCCGGGGAGACGGCGTCCTTGCCCTGTGCGCCTCGTGCGTCCGCCGCGCCGCGCCCTTGCGGCGCACCCACGCGCGCGCGCACGAAATAGCCCGATTGCGGCCGCGACTCGATCACGCTGCGGCTTTCCAGCAGCGCATAAGCGCGCAGCACCGTCTTGATGCTCACGCCGTGCTGCTGGCTCGCGCGCCGCACGGAGAGAATGCGCTCGCCGGGGCCGAACACGCCGCGGCGCACGGCGGCTTCGATATCGTCGGCGAGTTGCTCGTAGCGGGTCACGTTCGGGTTGCGTTCGATCAGGCGAAAGGGTGAGGCCACGCGCGCGGGGCCGATCCCGGCAAGTCTATGACAAAACGCCGCAACTGTATCCCTTGCTTTTTGGTTTTTCTGTGATCTCCGGGGGCACAGGAACACAGTAGCCTTGACTCATCGGGCAGACCGCCCTGGAAAACGAAAAGCCAACCGCATCATGAAGAAGCCGCAAGGTCGCATCGAGCCTTATCACCACCCCGCCGCCGGCTGGGGCGCGCTCAAGCAGGTCGCCATCAACCTGATCAAGGAGAAGGTGACGGGCGGCAATTACCGCACGCTGCTCAAGCAGAACCAGCCCGACGGCTTCGACTGCCCCGGCTGCGCATGGCCCGACCGCGAGCACGCGTCCACGTTCGAATTCTGCGAAAACGGCGTGAAGGCCGTGGCGGCGGAGGCGACCAGCAAGCGCGTGACGCCACAGTTCTTCCAGGAGCACACAGTTAGCGAGCTGATGGCCCAGTCGGACTACGAGCTGGAGCAGCACGGCCGCCTGACCGATCCGCTCGTCTACGACGCGCTGCAGGACCGCTACGTGCCGATCGAGTGGAACGACGCATTCAAGATGATCGCGAAGCACCTCAACGCGCTCGACGACCCGAACCGCGCCGCGTTCTACACCTCGGGCCGCGCGAGCAACGAGGCCGCGTTCCTCTACCAGCTGTTCGTGCGCATGTACGGCACGAACAACTTCCCCGACTGCTCGAACATGTGCCACGAAGCCACGAGCCGCGGCCTGCCGGGCACGGTGGGGATCGGCAAGGGGACGGTCACGCTGGACGACTTCGAGCACGCCGACACGCTGCTCATCTTCGGCCAGAATCCGGCGACGAACCATCCGCGCATGCTCGGCGAGTTGCGCGATTGCGCGAAGCGCGGCGCGACCATCGTCTCGATCAATCCGCTGAAAGAGCGCGGGCTGGAGCGTTTCGCGAGCCCGCAGCACACGCTCGACATGCTCTCGCCCAAGGGCGTGCAGATCAGTTCCGTGTTCATCCGCCCGCGCGTGGGCGGCGACTTCGCGCTGATCAAGGGCGTGGCGAAGCGCGTGATCGAACTCGACGACGAAGCGCTCGCGCAAGGCACGGAGCGCGTGCTCGACGTCGATTTCATCGCCGAACACTGCGTGGGCTTCGACGCCTTCGCCGCCGACCTGCGTGCCGAGTCGTGGAACACCATCGTCGCCGAAGCGGGCGTGCCGATCGAAGAAGTGCTCAAGCTCGCCGACATCTACGTGAAGGGCCGCGCCGTCATCTCGACGTGGGGCATGGGCCTCACGCAGCACAAGAATTCGGTGGCGACGATCCAGTTGCTGTCGAACCTCATGATGATGCGCGGGAATATCGGCCGCCGCGGTGCAGGCCTGTGCCCCGTGCGCGGCCATTCGAACGTGCAGGGCGACCGCACCGTGGGCATCGAGGAAAAACCCACGCAGGCGTTCCTCGACCGCCTCGGCAAGGCCTACGATTTCGAACCGCCGCGCGAGCACGGCTACGACGTCGTGGAAACCATCCACGCGATGCTCGAAGGCCACGTGAAGGTGTTCATCGGTCTGGGCGGCAACTTCTCGATCGCCACGCCCGACACGCCGCGCACGTGGGAAGCCATGCGCGCGTGCGCGCTCACGGTGCATGTGACCACGAAGCTCAACCGCAGCCACCTCGTTCACGGCCACGACGCGCTCATTCTGCCCACGCTCGGCCGCACCGAGATCGATCTGCAGAACGGCGTGCCGCAAGGCGTGAGCGTCGAGGACTCGATGAGCATGGTGCATATCTCCTACGGCATGAACCGGCCCGCTTCGACGAACCTGCTTTCGGAAATCGCGATCGTCGCGCGCATGGCGCACGCCACGCTCGGCAGCGACAAGGTGGACTGGCTCGACCTCGCCGCCGACTACGCGAAGATCCGCGACGGCATCGAAAAAGTGTTCGACGGTTTCGAGAACTACAACGAACGCCTGAAGCACCCGGGCGGCTTCCACCTGGGGGTGGCCTCGCGCGACCGCGTGTGGAAAACGCCGAGCAACAAGGCGCAGTTCGTGGTGCACGCCATCGCGCTCGATACGCCCATTCACCGCGCGCGCGCCGAGCATGGCCCGCGGCTCATGACGCTCATGACCACGCGTTCGCACGATCAGTACAACACGACGATCTACGGTCTCGACGACCGCTATCGCGGCGTGTACGGCCTGCGCCGCGTGCTGTTCGCGAACCGCGAAGACATGACGATGCTCGGCTTCGAGCCCGGCCAGCACGTGGACATTACGAGCGTGTGGGACGACGGCGTGGAGCGCCACGTCGAAGACTTCATGCTGGTGGAGTACGACATTCCGCGCGGTTGCCTCGGCGCGTACTATCCCGAGACCAATCCGCTCGTGCCGCTTTCGTCGATTGCTGACGGCGCGGGCACGCCGACTTCGAAGTCGATTCCGGTGCTGCTGACCCCGGCGAAGGCTAACGATCACGCCATCGCGGCGTGATGTCTGATCCGAAGGCCCCGGCAATGGCGCCGGGGCCTTTTTGCGTGCGCTGCGCTTAGCTCGCGAGCTTGCGGAACGTCTCGAGCACCGCTTCTCCCTTGAACGGCTTCACGATCCAGCCGCGCACGCCGGCCGCCTTACCGCGCTCCTTCATGGCCGGGCTGCTTTCCGTGGTCAGCATCACCACGTTCACGGCCGTATTCGCGAGTTCGCTGCGGATCTTCTCGACCATCGTGAGGCCGTCCATGTTCGGCATGTTCACGTCGCTCACCACGAGCTTCACGCCCGGATTCGAGCGCAGTTTCGCGAGGCCGTCCTTGCCGTCCACGGCCGTATCGACGTCCAGACCGTTTTTGCGCAGAAAGCCGGCCACTTCGTCGCGCACCGTGCTCGAATCGTCCACCACCAGAATCTTTGCCATGTTGTCCCTCTCTGTTGCGCCGCGTAGGGCGCGCATTTGATCAAAATAATTCGAGTTCGCCGCTCGCCTGTTCTTCAACGGCAGCGGCTGCGGCCTGCGCGGCCGTCTCGTCAAAGCCTTCGCGCGACCAGCCGAGGCTGAACACGAAACGCTGGTCGATCACGACTTCGCGGCCCGTATCCGGGCACGTGAGCCGGTACTTGATGCACAACTGCGGGTTGTCGGAGCCAAACGACAGATAGCGCCGCCGATGATTGATGAGCAGCGGCACCTGCACCTGCGCGCGCCCCCAACCCGCCTCGCCGGCCGCGTGTGCGTTGCCCAGATAGCGGTTACGGAACGCCCCCCACACGAGATTCGTGAGTTCGGCGAGCACGCCGTTCACGTCGCGGAAGTCGCTCGCTTCGTCGCGGCCCGCGCGCGGCGGCAGCAGCTCGATCAGCGGCGTCTCCTCGGTCTGCATGAGAAGCCAGCCGCGGCACCATGCGGTCTCGATCGGAATGAGCGTCAACACCTCGCCGAAGATGATGCGGTCACGCACGATGCTCGGCGTGTCCCAGTTCACTTCGAGTCCGGCAAAGAGGCCACGCAGGCGCCCGAGCGTCATGTCGGTGATGCCGTCCACGAGCGGGTCCGGATAGTCGTGCGAGAACACGTGCGCTTCGAGCGCCGCGATCAGCGTGGCGGGATCGCTGTCGTGCCAGCTGGCGCACGGCAGGCGGCGCAACGGCTCGGGCAACGCATCGTCCTGCTCGCTTGCCGCGCGCCGCAGCACGACGGGCAGTTCGGGGCGCTCCGCTTCCAGCGCGACGGCCACCGCCGCCGCGGCTTCGAGCGAGCCGCCAAAGTCCTCGCCGAGCAGCACGCCGCCCAGATCGTAATGCGTCTTCAGCGCCGCCGAGAGCGCGTCGCGTCGCACCGGCACGCACACGCAATCGTATGCGGCTGCGATTCGCGCGATCGCCTCGGCGCGCGCCGTGTCGCTTTCCAGCAGCAACAGCTTGCTGACTGGCTTGTTCGCGTTCATGTTTCCGTTCTCTGCCTTCAAAACAATTCGAGTTCGCCCGCGCTGTCGTGCACTTCGACCGCTGCGGTGCTCGCCACGAAATCGAGCGGCGCTTGCGTGCAGACGCACAGCGTGGCGCCCAGACGGACGTCGTGATCGATCGTGAGCGCATACGACTGCACGTAATCCGGCTTCAGTTCGCGCAGATACGGCAGGCATCCACTGCTGAGCGCATAGGGCGTGGACATGCCGAGGTCGGGGAAATGCTCGACCAGCTGCTGGTTCATAGCCCCGCAGCACAGATTGCCGAACTCCATGAAGCATTCGGTGAGCGCGCGCGAGGTGTCGCCCACGTAGTAGCGCTGCGTGCGCTCGTCGTCTTCGAAGTGCAGCAGCAACAACAGGCGGAACTGCATCGACGAAATCGTCAGCACAACCAACTGCTCGCCCTGGGGCGCGTCGCCCGCACGCGGCTCGATTTCGCAGCTGTGCTGCGTGTCGGTCACGAGACGCATGCGCGCCGCCGCGAAAAAAATCCGCTCGATGCTGTCCTTCGCGTGCGTGCCGATCATGCGTGCGCCCCGGCGCGCGTCGCTTCGAGCTGGTGATGCAGCTGCTGCGTCGACGCTTCCACGCTCGCGAGCGTCGCCGCGATCATCTTGCCGCCCGCCTGAATGTCCTGGAACGTCGCGGCCGTGATGAGGTCGTTGCGGTTCAGGCTGTCGCGATAGCTCTTCGAAAGGTCCTGCGAGCGCGTGGCGAGCGAGCGCACTTCGCCCGCCACGATCGAGAAGCCGCGGCCGGCCGCGCCCGCGCGCGCCGCTTCGATCGAAGCGTTGAGCGAGACGATCAGCACATGGCTCACGATCGACGACAGCTCCTGGTTCTTCTTGTGCATGTCGTTGTTCTGCGCCATCAGCGAGATCATTTGCTCGTGCCAGCGCTCGAACGTCGACGACATGAGCTTCAGCCGCGAAGCCTCGCTCGCGATGCGCGCCGCGTGCTGCATGGCGTCGTCACGCTGCGCGCGCTCGCCGGCGAGCGCCGCTTCGAGTGCGTCGGCCACGGACCGGCGCTGCGCGAGCTCCGCGCGCAGCGACTCGATTTGCGCAGCCAGCCCTTCGTGTTCGCGCGCCGCGTCTTCCTGCTGCGCCGCGTGGTGCGCCTGAGCCTGTGCAAGCACGGCCGCGTGCGCGGCATCCTGCGCGCGCGCTGCCTCACGTGCCTGCGTTTGTGCGCGCTTGCCCCACGCGACGGCCAGGCCGGCCGCCACGGCGACGAGCGCCGCGCCTTCGATCAAATACGGTAAGACCACTTCCACCCCCGCCATGCGCTAGCCCGCCAGCGCTTCCTCTTGCTTTGCCTGCGTTGCATCCGTCATCTTTACGGCCCACTGCTGCGGCAAACGCACGACGGTCTGGAAATGCCGGTAATCGGCGCCTGCACGGTCATCGGTGAAACGCAGTTCGATGGCGCCGCCCTCGCGTTCGAGGAAATCGCGCACCGCGTCCATGCCCACGCCGCGGCCCGAGACTTCGGTCACGCTCGCCGCCGTCGAAAAACCGGGGCGGAAAATGAACGCCGCGATCACGTCGTCGCTCACCGCTTCATAGGCCTGCAGCCAGCCGCGCTCCACCGCGATGCCGCGAATGCGCGCGAGCGCGAGGCCGCGGCCGTCGTCGGCGAGCGTCAGTTGCAGCGCACCGTTGTGCACGTTCACGTCGATGTCGATATGACCCGACTCGTCCTTGCCGATCGCGCGGCGTTGCGCCGGCATTTCAATGCCGTGGTCGAGCGAGTTGCGCAGCAGGTGCATGAACACGTTCTTCACCGTGCCGGCGGCCTCGCTGCGCAGGCGATAACCGTTGTCGGCGATCTGCACCACCGGTTCGACCTTGCCGAGTTCCAGGGCGAGCGAGGGCAGCGAACCGGTCACGCCCGCGAGCGCATCGGCCACGCGCTCGGTGCCGATGGCGCGCAGCGTGGCGCGCAGTTCGGCGCGCATCGCACGCAGTGCGGGCAGGTCGTTGTCGTCGGTGCGATCGACGATGCGCAGCGTCTCTTCGATCGCTTCGCGTGTGACCGTGAGGCTCGCCGCGCCGTTTTGCGCGCCAGCCGCACGCGGGCCGCGCCCGAGGCTCACTTCGTTGATGCTCGTATAGTGCTCGAGCGCCGTCTTCACGCGCTCCAGATCGTCGATGAGCGCCTGCTGGTCCCACGTGTGGCTCGTGTCTTCGCGGCGCAACGCGTCGTAGCGCTGCTCGACTTCGTGCACCACGCCCGTGAGATGCTGCAGGCTGTAGGTGCGCGCATTGCCCTTGATCGTATGCATGTTGCGGAACAGCGCGGCAATCGCGCTCGTGTCCGCGCAGTCGTGCTGGCGAATGATGTGCTCGTTCTCGTGAATGAAGCTCGTCGAGCTTTCCACGAAGTGATGGAACTTCTCTTCGCTAACCGCGAGAATTTCGCCGATCATTTCGAGGCGGCGCTTCTGCTCGCCCGCTTCGGCCGCGAGTTCGCGCAGCTCCGTCACGTCGCGCACGCACAGCATGAGGCGCACGACCACGTCGTTTTCGTCGGTAATGGCCGACCAGCTCAGGTCGAGCACCTTCGCGCGGCCATCGGGCAGCGTACGCGTGATCTCGTTCACGAGCAGATGCTGATTGAACGCGAAGTTCACGTCGTCTTCGCCAAGGCACGCGTGCACGGCGGCGTCGATCTGCGCGAGGGTGTCGGCGTCGAGATCCGTATGCGAGAACACGAGGTCCATCAGCGAACGGCCCGCAATCTCGTTCGTTTCGAAGATTGCCTCTAGATACGCCGAATATTCGTTGTGGATCGTCGCGCCTTCCACCACCGTGAGAATGCCCTGCTGCATGTTCTGCAGCATCGCCTGAATGTCGGCGGTCTTGCGCTTGAGCTGCGCGGAGCTCTGCTGGATCTTCTCGATCATGCCGTTGAAGGCGACGATCGAATGACCGATTTCGTCCATGCGGCCCACGGGCACGCGGCGCGTGAAGTCCTGGCTCGATGCGATCTCGCTCATCATGGCCTGCATGCGCGAAAGCGGCCGGGTGATCTGGCGGTACAGCAGCGCGCCGATGAGCGTGAGCAGCAGGACCGCGCCGCCCGTCACGCCGGCAATCGCGCTCGTCGTGGTGTCGAGCGTGCCGTTGAGCGTGCGGATGGCGTCGTCCTTCTGGCGGTTCTTTTCCACGCGCATCGTCGTGACGATGCCTTCGAGTTCGTCGCGGTACTGCGCGACGTTCGCGAAGAGATAGGCCTGCGCGAGTTCGTTCTTGCCGCTCGCCTTCATCTTCGCGGTGTCGTCGATCGCGGAGAAGTAGTTCGCGAGGCTTTCCTGGGCCTGCGAAACCAGGCCTTCCTGCGCGTGGCTGGCTGCCGCCTTGCGCTGCACGTCGAGCGCGGCGCGCAGCGCGGCTTCCTTGTCCTTGAGTTCGTTTTGCGCGAGCGACGCGACCGTGGCGTCGGGTGCGTAGACGAGCGTCATGGTGGCGAGCTGCACGTCTTTCACGAGCGACACGAGGTCGGATGAAGCGAGAGCGCTCGGCACGACGCCCTGGGTAACCTGGCGGACGTCGGTGGCGCTGCGGCGGGCCTGCAAGGCCGCGTAGCCGCCGATGGCGGACAGCGCGACGAACATCAGGACGATGAGTAGCGTGATGCGGTGACGAATGGTCATGTCGAAATCCCCGGGCCTTCGTCGCGCCGGCTGCGCTATGGTTGCGCAGCTCGGGACACGTTGGCCAATTTATTCGCGGTGGATTATCGACGTTCAGGTATGACGAAATGATGACTACGCATAATTCGCCCGAGCGCACTGTGCGTTACACCACACTTGACGTTCGCGCTGCGTTGCGCATTGTCCGGCCACGGCGTGGCGCTCAGTCGGGCTCGGCGGGGTCGTCGAGAAAGAGCACCATGAGTTCGTCGTCGGCGTACTCGCCGTCGATGCACAGGCCGCGGGGCTCGACCCCGTAGCGCACGAAGCCGCACGCGCGGTAGAGTGCCTGGGCACGGGGGTTCAGCACGCTCACCACCAGTTGCACCTGGAGCAGGCCTAGCGCGCGGGCATGAGCGATGGCTCCTTCCAGCAATTGCCTGGCGATGCCGGCGCCTCGCCACGCGGGATCGACAAACACGCCCCAAATGAGCCCCTTGTGCGCGAGCTTGCGGCGCGGCTCGCGCATGAGGCCGGTGATGCCGACGAGCGTGTCGCCCACGAATGCGCCGAATACGACCTGGTTCCCCGTGGCGCGCACCCGGGCCCGGCTCTCTTCGGGCGTGCGCTTCGATTCCTCTTCATAGGTCGGGACGATGCCGGCAGGATAATTTTCGGTCGCGTACAAACGCATGGCATGAAACGCCTCGGCGTCCTGCTCGGTCAACGGGCGAATCGTTGCATTCGTTGCGTTTGTTGCATGCGTTGGCTTCGTTTCGTTCATGTGCAGTGCCTGGCAATGGAAAGGGAATCACCCGCGCGAATCGAACAAGCCTATCACGTCCCCCTGCCTGCTCGCGTTGCGCTAATATGGACCACCTGCGTCGCTCGATGCACGCAGCATCACTCCGAGGTCTCCCATGCCGCAAGCCACGACGTCCGACGCACAACCCTACTTTTGGCGCGACGCTGACCTGCCGTTCATCGAGGTGCGCGCCATCGCCGACGGCCGCAAGGTCCGCTACGGCCGCCACGCACACAGCACGTTCTCAATCGGCGCGGTCACGGGCGGGCGCAGCACCTACCTGAACGGGAGCACGCTCTCGCATATCAGCGCGGGCGCGGTGGTGGTCATCAACCCGGAAGTCGTGCACGCCTGCAACCCGGCCGCGGACGAGCCCTGGGCCTACCGCATGTTCTATCTCGACACCGCGTGGCTCGCGAATCTGCAACACGGCCTGGGCTTTGGCGCGCACGAGGGCTTTCGCCCGTTCGAACAGACCTTGAGCTGGGAGCGCGATTTGTTCGACGGGCTCAACGCGCTCTACGCGTTGCTCGTCGACACAAATGAGTCGGCATTGCGCAAGGAATGCGCCTCCGTCGCCTATTTCTCGAGGCTCCAGCAGTCCCTGAATCCTGCGCCGGTCAGCGCACGCGAACCGAACGAGCGCCTCGCGCGCGCGGCCGAATTCATCGACGGCAACTACACGCGCACGCTCAAGCTCGAAGAGATCTGCGCCGCCGCCGATCTTTCGCCTTCGTACCTCATTCGCGCATTTCGCGAGCAATATGGCATGACGCCGCACGCGTATGTCGTGAACCGCCGGATCGAGTTCAGCCGCGCACAACTGCGTCGCGGGCACGCCATTGCCGATGTGGCGGCGCAAGCGGGTTTCGCCGATCAAGCACATCTGCAGCGCGCGTTCCGCCAGTTCGTTGCCGCGACGCCTGGCCAGTATCGCGGCTAACGGAGCCGTCGCGCGTTCAGGCGAGCACCAGCCAGACCGCACTGCCCGCCAGCAACAACGCCATCGCGCGATTCACGAAACGCACGCGTGCGGGTTCGCGCAAGGCCTGGCGCAGCGACGCGCCCGCCCACGCCCAGCACGCAATCGACACGTAGCACACCACGAAATAGATCGCGGCGAACTGCCAGACGAGCGCATTCTCGCTGGATGCCGCATATAAGCCCATGCCCGCCACCGAGGCGAGCCACGCCTTGGGATTGAGCCATTGCATCGTGGCGCCCACCATTAGCGAGGGACCGCGCGCCGCGTTCGGGGAGTCGATGCGGCCATCGTCGGTGGCGAGCCGGTAGGCGACGTACAGCAGGAAAGCCACGCCCGCCCATTCGAGCGCGCGCGTGAGAAACGGCAGGCGCGCGAGCAGTTCCTGCATGCCGAGACCGATCAGCAGCAGCAACAATGTGAAGCCCACGGTCGCGCCCGTGACGTGGCGCAGGCTCGCGCGCAGCCCGTAGCGCGCGCCCGCACTCAACGCGACGATATTGACGGGTCCGGGGGTAATGGAAGTGGCCAGCGCGAAGGCGGCCATCGACAAGGCAGTGCTCACGGTTTTCCTCGCTACGCTCAGGGGCGATCAACATGCGTCGAGGGTAGACGCGCGCGCCGCCCGCGTATTGAAGAAAATTGCCCTGCCCGCGAGCGCGGCACCGCGCGGAACTCGCGCTATCATTGCGCCGCACCGACGACTCCCATTCCGGAACTGCAACGTGAAAAAGATCCTCATCATCGGCATCGGCGCGGGCGATCCGAAGTACCTGACCGTGCAGGCCATCGAAGCGCTCAACGCGGCCGACGTGTTCTTCGTGATGGACAAGGGCGCGGCCAAGGACAAGCTCGTCGCGCTGCGCAAGGAAATCTGCGCCCGCTTCATCCAGGACCACGACTATCGCATCGTGGAAGCCACGAGCCCCGAGCGGCGCCGCGACGAAGGTCTCGACTACAAGGCCGCCGTGGACGAGCTCAACCGCGACAAGCAGCGCGTATTCGAGCGCCTGATCGAAGAGGAATTGACCGACGTCCAATGCGGCGCGTTTCTCGTCTGGGGCGACCCGTCGCTCTACGACAGCACGATCCGCATTCTCGATTCGATCCTGGCCGATGGCCGGCTCGCGTTCGACTTCGAGGTGATTCCCGGCATCAGCAGCGTGCAGGCGCTCGCGGCGAAGCATCGCGTGCCGCTCAACTTCATCGGCAAACCGGTGAGCATCACGACGGGAAGGCGGCTCGCGGAGGGCGGCTTTCCGCAGGACGTGGACAGCGCGGTGGTCATGCTCGACGCGCAGAACGCGTACGCGCAGCTCGCGGGCGAAGCACTCGATATCTACTGGGGCGCCTATGTCGGCACCCCCGACGAGATCCTGATGGCGGGCCGGCTCGAAGACGTGAAAGACGAGATCGTCCGCGTTCGCGCCGAGGCGCGCGAAGCGAACGGATGGATCATGGACACCTATCTGCTGCGCAAGCGCGGCGTGAAAGACTGAAATCGAACGGGTGCGAACTTCGGCGTTCGCGCCCGTTGCCGGGTTCACACGTCGAGGCTTACGCCAGCCCGACGCATACCGCCACGATAATCGAGCCGAACAACAGCACGGCGCCCACCGTCTTGCGCTTGTTCAGCTCCGTCCACAGCAGCACGCCCGTGAGCGAAAGCAGAATGAGCGCCCCGGCGAAGCTGTCGATGAACAGCACCCAGCCGACGCTCATCCCCGTACCCTTGTGCAGGTTCGTGATCGTCGAGACCAGCGAGTTGTCGTTGCGCTTGAGCGTGAGCTTGTCGTTACCCACCCAGTACTCGACCATCACGCTCTCGCCGGGCGACGTGAACATCATCTGCCAATGCTCGGGCTGCACGACCTCGCGGTCGCCCCAGGCCACGTTGTGCTCGGGCTCCTTCTGCACGCGGCCCATGCGCGCGGGCAACTTGAGATCCGGTTGCGAGCGCAGCCATTTCACCATCTCACGCGGCGTTTCGGGCGCGGGGTCGGGCACGGCAATCTGCACCGTCGAAACTTGCGGCGCGCCCGGCGAAATGCGCAGCGGTTCCGCGCGATGGTTGAGCACGAATCCCGTTGCGCCGAACAGCAGGCCGAGCGCCGCACCCCACAGGCCTACCCAGCCGTGCACCTTGCGCAGCCACTTGATGAAGGTCGCACGGCGCGAACGCTTCGCGCGTTCGTCGCGCTGTTCGGCGTCGAGATGCGTGCGCGGCGTTGCCGGCGCGTCGATCTCGGCGGTATCGGAAAAGCTCATGTTTCACTCCAGAGTCGCAAAAGATTGTGGTAGCAGCCCACGAGGCTGCGCCGCGCCTGGGCGTCGGCGTCGCTTGCGTTCAGGCGCTGGATGGCGGTGTCCATGTCGAAGAGCAGCGCGCGCTTCGTGTCGTCGCGCACGAGGCTCTGCACCCAGAAAAAACTCGCCACACGCGCGCCGCGCGTGACCGGCGTGACCTGGTGCAGGCTCGTGGCCGGATAGACGATCATGTCGCCCGCCGGCAGCTTGACCTCCTGCACCCCGTAGGTGTCTTCGACCACGAGTTCGCCGCCGTCGTATTCGTCGGGCGACGAGAGAAAGAGCGTGCAGGAAACGTCGGTGCGCAGCTTCACGCCGTTGGGCAGCACACGCACTGCGCCATCCACGTGGCTGCCGAACGTCATGCCGCCTTCATAGCGGTTGAAGAGCGGCGGATACACCTGGTTGGGCAGCGCAGCGCTGATGAAAAGCGGATTGCGCTCGATGGCCGCGAGCACCATGTCGCCGAGCTCGCGTGCGATGGGCGTGTGCTCGGCGATCTGCACATTGCGCTTCACGGGCGCACCCGACCAGCCGGCCGTTGCGCGGCCGTCCACCCAGGCGTCGCCCGCGTTGTCGAGCCGCGCGCGCAGCGTGCGCACCTGCTCGGGCGTCAATACGTTGGGGACGTGAACCAGCATCGTCAATTCCTTCGTTGTGCCGCATAAGCGGCAAGGCGGCCGCGTTCATGTGCATGCGCGCCGTTGCGCAAAAAGCCCGCATTATCCGAGCTTCGCGCGACGGCACGCAAAAACGCTCGGCCCACGCGTAACACTCGGGTGTCAGAACCGGTAATCGGCCGTCGCGAGGAACGTGCGACCGATACCCGGCACCGACCGCCCACCGTCCGACTGGATGAGGGCGTCGTAGTAGAACTTGTTGGTCAGATTCAGCAGATTGAGCCGCACGTCCCACTTCTTTTCGTGGTACGCGGCCGTTGCATCCCAGCGCGTGTAGCCGCCGGTTTCCACATAATTCGTGTTCGCTGCGTAACGCGCCGACATATAGGTCGGCCCGCCGCCAATCTCCCAATGCGGCGTGAATGCGTACGTGGTCCACAGCGTGAAGGTATTGCGCGGCGTATTCGCCGGCGTGTTGCCCTGGGTGCCGTCGAGCGCCTTGAGGACCACGCCGTCCATGTAGGTGTAGCCTGCGAACACCTGCCACTTGTTCGTAATGTGACCCGTCGCGCCCGCCTGGAAGCCGCGCACGCGAATATCGCCTTCGAGCGTGTACTCGCCCGTCGAAGTCTGCGTGCGCGCGTTGTCCATCTCCTGCTGGAAGAAGGCGGACGTCACCGAAAGATTGCCGCCCAGCAGGTCCCACTTCGCGCCGACTTCATACGACTTCGTATGTTCGGGCGAGAGGTTTTGCGTGTTGTTCGTGACCGTGAGCGCTTCGAGCGACGGATCGAACGAGGTGCCGTACGAGAAGTAGTACGACTGCCAGTCGGTCGGCTGATAGATCGCCCCCGCGCGCACGCTCGTGAACGTGTTGGTCTGATCCGCGTAGGCCGGCGCGCTGATCGTGTTGGCGATATGCGCCTGGAAGCGATCCCAACGCACGCCGCCGATGAGCTTCCAGTGCTCGCCGATCGACATGGTCTCGTTGAAGTAGGCCGCGAACGTGTTTGCGCCCGACTCCGCGTGATTGCCGACCGTCGTCGTGACGTTCGATGGCGTCGAGATATAGACGGGGTTCAGCAGCGAGAGAATCGGCAGGTTGTTGCGCGTATAGGCCTGATTCGTGTAGCTGTCGTGGCCCACCTCGATGCCCGCGAGCATCTCGTGCTTCAGAAAGCCCGTGGTGAACTTGTATTGCGCCATCGTATCGTTGTAGATCGAGTGGTTCTCGATCACGCGATCGTGGCTCGCCAGCTTGATGTAGAGATCTTCGAGCGGCAGGTTCGTGAAGTTGCCGTTCTTGAGCGCCGTGCTCGAAGCAAGCGGGCCCGTCAGCACCGCGCCGGGCGCGGTCTCGCGCGCGTCCGTGAGCGAGTGCGAGAACTGCGTCTGGTTGGTGAGCTTGAACTGGTCGTTGAAACGGTGCTCCACGCGCGCCTGCACCGTCTGCACGTCCTGGATCGTGCGGTCGTCGGTCAGGCCGTAGAACGTGCTCTTCGAAGGGGCGAACGGACGGCCGTTGACCGCCTGCACGCCGTAGTCCGGCATGTCGTAGTTGTGCTGAATGAGCGCCGAGATCGTGACCTCGGTCGGCGTGCCGATGCCGAAGCGCAACTCGGGCGCGAAACCGTAGTCCTTGTTTTTCATCACGTCGCGCGTCGAACCCATCGACTGGCCGAACGCATTCAGACGAAAGGCGGCGTGATCGCCGAGCGGACGGTTCACATCGAGCGTCGCACGATAACGGTCGTCGGTGCCGATCGTGGTCGACACTTCGGTGAGCGGCTTGAGGTTCGCCTGCTTCGTGACCTGATTGATGACGCCGCCCGTGGAGCCGCGGCCGAACAGCATCGACGAGGGGCCGTAGAGCACTTCGATCGATTCGAGGTCGAAGGTGTCGCGGTAGTACTGGTTGCGGTCGCGAAAGCCGTCGAGGTAGATGTCGTTTTGCGCCGTGAAGCCGCGCAGGTTGATGTTGTTGCCGATCTGGCCGCCTTCCGCTCCGCCGATGGTGATGCCGGGCGCGTTGCGCAGCGCGTCCTGGAACGACGTGGCGCCCTGCGACTGCATCACGGCCTTGTTGATCACCGTGACCGACTGCGGAATGTCGCGCAGCGCGGTGGGCGTCTTCGCGCCGACGGTCGAGCGATCCGCCTGGAAGTCCCGGGCATCGCTTTGGGCGGATACGGCGATCGTGGGCAGCGTGGTGGTGTTCGTGGCGCTTGCCGCCGTGGCGGCGGCAGGCTCGCTTTGGGCGAGTGCAGACGAAGCGAAAGGCACAGCAAAGGTCAGCGCGAGCGCACTCGCGAGCGGCGTCCGGTTCAACATGAGGTCCCTGTACACGGCGTATGACCCGGCCGTGCGACACGCGGATAGCTGGCGTGGACGACACGGGTCGATTGGCTGGCTGGGCCGCCCCGAAAGGACCGAGGGAAACGACGCTAGGCTGGCTGGTCTTGTTGTTTGGCCGCGGAAATGTCCGCGGTAATGAGAATCGATATCATTCCATATCTTGCATATTCTTTCAAATGGAATTGGCGTTTTAGCGACACCGTTTTAGCGACACCATTGGTGACATCAAGGTAAATGTAATTTTACGAATGACGAAAGAATGGGCACGCCGATGAATCGTCTGATTAAAACCTGTGCGCGCGGCACATATCATCTGCATGCCGAAATAAATTCAAAGCGTTGCTCCAGGCTAACTGCGCGCATTCGCGCAATTGCTGCGCGAGGGCGCCAATCGCCCCGTCGAGCGTAGCGGTGCTGCGCCGGAGAATACCGATCGGCTCCGCACCGCAATACGCGTGTGCTTTACTCGGTTGCGGGGGATGTGGAAGCGACCGAAGAATGGCAGGAAGGGGAAGCGAAATAAGCGCGCGTTGCGTGGCGGCCGCGCGCTTGCGCGCTTGCGGCCGCCACATTGAAAACCTGCGATCAGTCGAGCGCCCGATCATTCGGATGCGCAAACAGCGCCCGATTCTCGTTGGACAGGGGATAGTTCAGGTTCATCCCCTTGGGCGGCACGGGCTGCGTAAACCACTTCGTGTACAGCCGCTGCGCTTCACCCGAAGTCTGCATGCGAGCGATCACGCCGTCGGCCAGTTTCTTGAAGACGGGATCGTCCTTGCGCACCATGCAGCCATAAACCTCCGAGAGCGGCGGCGTGCCGGTGATCACGTAGTCCTGCTGGTCCGCTTCCTTGGCCCGCGCCCCGTACAACAGCGGCTCGTCCATGACGAACGCGACCGCGCGCCCCGTCTTCACGTTGAGAAACGACTCCGCGTGGTCCTTGGCGGCGATGAGTTGCATGCCCATCTTCTTGTCGTTGTTCATCTCGCGCAGCAGCCGGTCCTCCGACGTGCCCGCCGTGGTCACCACCGTCTTGCCTGCGAGATCGGGGAAATCCTTGATGCCGGAATCCTTTTTCGCAATCAGGCGCACGCCATACTGAAAGAAGCTGTTCGTAAAGGCGACCTGGTTGTCGCGATCCTTCGTGTGCGTGGTCGAACCGCACTCGATATCGATCGTGCCGTTCTGCACGAGCGTGATGCGGTTCTGCGAAGTGATCGGAATTTCCTTGACCGTGAGCTTGTCGAGCTTCAGCTCCTTTTTCACCTCGTCGACGATCTTCAGCGCGATGTCCTGCGCATAGCCGATCGTGTGTTGCTCGCTGTCGTAGTAGGAGAACGGCACTGACGATTCCCGCACGCCCAGGGAAATCACGCCTGTATCGCGGATTTTTTTGAGGGTAGCGCTCGTGGCGTCCTGCGCCTGAGCCGGTGCGAGATACGTGCATCCCATGACGACGGCTGCGAGCGTTGTAACTTTTTTCATTGAGTCTCCTCCGGATGGTCCGTCGGCGCTTCGTGCGCCGCACTCGAGTATTCATGCCTTGCAGCGAGGCGGCAATTGAAATCGGTTACGTCGACATAACTCAAGGTTAAGTCGCCGGTGAAGGCGCGCCGTTCGAAGCGCCGCCGTCGAGGCCGGTTTCGTTGGCAACACGAACCGTTCCGCGCGCCATGACTTGTCCACACATTTTGTTGGCAGCCCTGTGCGTAACCGTTGGAAGACCGCATCAAGTCCTTGATGCGTTTCGGTTAACCCATGGCGTTCCCAATCGCGGCAACAGCGTCTCGCAGCGCCTCGAAACTCACCCGTCTTTTCCACAGATTTTGTTGGCAGCCCTGTGCACAACTTCTGGACAGCGAACCTAAGTCCCTGATCGCAAACGTCAATGCGCCAAGCGACAGAGAAGTTGCACGTTTTGGAGGCATTGGACTTGTCCACAGTTAACGGGGAAAAGTCTGTGCATACAGCCCCCAACATCCGCGCCAATCCATTGATAGCACAACGGATTTTCTCGCTGCCCGCGGATCGGCTCAGACCTGCCTCACGCGTGCATACCCCTAAAGTTTGTAAGGGAAATGCCGTTAAGCCTCGCTGTGTTGTTGGGTCTCAAGCGGCCCCATCGAAGGAATCTCATGCGCAACAATCAACCCGTCACGCAACAGGAATTCGACTATCCCGCTTCGCAGATGCTCGTCTCGGCCACCGACCTCAAGGGCCGCATTCAGTACTGCAATCCTGCGTTCGTCGCGGTGTCGGGCTTCACGAAAGAAGAGCTGATCGGCAAGGCACATAACATCATTCGTCATCCCGACATGCCGGCCGAAGCGTTCGCCGACTTGTGGGAGACCGTTCGCGATGGCCGTCCCTGGACCGGGATCGTCAAGAACCGCCGCAAGTCCGGCGACCACTACTGGGTGCGCGCGAACGTAACGCCAGTCTCCGAGCAGGGCACGGTGGTCGGCTATCTGAGCGTGCGCGTGAAGCCCACGCGCGAAGAAATCCGCACGGCCGAATCCTTCTACGCGCAAATGCGCGAGGGCCGTCTGCAAGGCGTGCGGCTGCGCCACGGCTCGGTGGTGCGCACGGGACTCGTGGGCGCGCTGCAGTCGCTGCTGCGCGTGCCGATCGCCACGCGTATCGCCTTCGGCTATGGCGCCGTGCCCGCCGTGTTCGCCGCGGCCGGCTTCGCCGCGTGGCAGGGCCTGCCGCCGCTGCCGTTCTGGGGCGCCTTCGGCGCGGCCTGCGTGTGTGCGCTCGGCGCCTGGCGTCTGACCACGCGCCACCTCGGCGCGCCGCTCGCGCAGATGACCACGGCCTCCACGCGCATGGCCGCCGGCGACCTCACGGCCACGCTCGCGGTTGCCACGAACGACGATCTCGGCGACGTGCTGCAGGCGCTCAACCAGTTGCAGGCCAATCTCACGGCGATCGTGTTCGACGTGCGCTCGCAGATCGACGGCATGCTCGACGCCGCGCACGAAATCTCGAGCGGCAATCTCGATCTCTCGCGCCGCACCGAAATGCAGGCCGCTTCGCTCGAAGAAACCGCCGCCACGATGGATCAGCTCACGACCACCGTGCAGGCCAACGCCGAAGCCAGCGCCCGCGCGCTCGATCTCGCGCGCGACGCGCAATCCGCCGCGGCCGAGGGCGGCTCGATCGCCGCGCAGATGGAGCGCACGATGACGGGCATCACCGACGCGTCGCGCCGGATCAGCGACATCACCGGCGTGATCGACGGCATCGCGTTCCAGACCAACATCCTCGCGCTCAACGCCGCCGTCGAAGCCGCGCGCGCGGGCGAGGCCGGCCGCTCGTTCGCCGTGGTGGCGGGCGAGGTGCGCATGCTCGCGCAGCGCTGCGCGGCGTCGGCCAAAGAGATCAAGCAGGTCGTGGACGCCAGCGTCAACGAGATCGCCGAGGGCACGCGCCTCGTCGGCAACACGACCGCGCAGATGCGCTCGATCGACGAAGCCGTGAGCCGTGTCTCGTCGATCATCACCGAGGTCGCGAACGCGAGCGGCGAGCAGGCCGAAGGCATCCGCCAGGTCAATCAGGCCGTCGCGCATCTGGACAGCGCCACGCAGCAGAACGCCGCGCTCGTCGAGCAGGCCGCCGCCACGGCGCAGCGGCTCGCCGAGCAGGCCGACGTGCTCGACGAGGCCGTGCGCCTCTTTACCGTGGCGGGCGCCGAGGCGGCCACACGCGCGAAGCCCGCCCGCCCCCCGGCGCGCCGCCGGAGCGTCAATCTTGCCGAAGCGGCCGAGGAGATCGCGGCATAACGACCGGCTCGCACGCCGCGCTGCAAACACAGCCGGGTGGCTTCGTCTATTGGTCTGAGAGATCGGCGTTAGTCCCATCTCGACAGTGCGGCGCGCGGGCGGCACCATAAAAACCGTCAGCAAGCCGTACCCCGGTTTGCTGATCCGAGTAACAACGGCGTTTCAACGGCTCGCCCGGCCTGCCCGGGTGGGCCGTTTTTTCTGTTGCGCCCGCCTGGTGCCTGGCATCGCTTTGCTTCGCAACCATGACAGCGGTGCAACGCGCAACGCATTTCGCATGGCCCGTTGCTGCGCGCGCAAAAACGGGCGTTGCGGCGGCGAGTCGCGTTACACTGGCTGGCCAGGGTCGCGGCACAGCGATCTCGCTGTGTGTGTCTGCGCTCACTTGCATAAACACGCCGTGCAGCCGACCCCGTACAATGGCTCGACCACCCAACGCACGAGGACAACATCAATGCGCACGACCGGGTCTTCCGGAAACATGACCCTGCTCACCGAGCATGACGACGCGACCGGACGCGAACTGCGTTCACTGCGCCTCGAATCGGCGGCCGACGGCAAAAGCCTCTTGCTGGTCGAAGTCGACGAGCGCAAGCCGGGCATCCATCGCGAAGTGCGTTACGAAATCACGCCGGCCGAGCTGATCGCGGCCATTCGCGCACAAGGCGCCGAGCTGCCCGGGGAATCACACACGCGTTAAGCGCACGGAAACTGCCGGCACGAACGCGGCACGCGCAGTCTCGTGTGCCGCGTTCTGTCGCTTTCCACTCATCGCGCGCATCTCGCGAACACCTCGCGTTTCTCTCGTTTCAATCCGGCGCTTTTTTCACATGCCTGTCCCACTCGGCAGGCATTCTCACGCGCGTACAAGGGGGTCGCTTGCACGCCTTCGAAATGCGTCCATAATCTTTACGTTACCCTCCTATCTTTCCCGTTCCTCGCCTGACGGCGCAACGGAAGTAAGCCGATGCTACATGACCTCGTCGCGCAATACGGGCCTGCGCTGGTGTTCATCAATGTGCTCGCCGGATCGCTTGGGCTGCCCGTGCCCGCGATGCCCGCGCTCGTGTTGTTCGGCGCGATGGCGGCCATGCATCCCGGTTCGATCGGCCAGCAGGTCGCGCCGGTGCTCGGGCTCGCCATCTTCGCCATGCTGATTGGCGACAGCGTGTGGTTCATGGCCGGGCGCCTCTACGGCGGCAACACGCTCAAGACGCTCTGCAAGCTCTCGCTCTCGCGCGACACCTGCGTGAAAAAAACCGAGCGCTTTTTTGGCCGCTGGGGCGTGCGCGTGCTCGCCGTCGCCAAGTTCGTGCCGGGGCTGTCGCTCGTGTCCGTGCCGATGGCCGGCGCGATGGGCGTGCCCTACCGCCAGTTCGTCGGCTTCGACGGCATCGGCGCGGCGCTGTGGTCCGGCACCGGCCTGCTCGTCGGCGTGATGTTCGCGCCGCAGATCGACATGCTGATGAGCGGCGCGAGCCGGCTTGGCCGCTTCGCCCTCGTCGTGGTGGCCGTGCTGCTCGTGCTCTACGCGACCTACCGCTGGCAGCGCCGCCGCCAGCTCATCAAAAAGCTCGCGAACGCGCGCATCACGGTGGAAGATCTTTACCGCGCGATGGGCGCCAAGCCGCCGCCGGTCGTGTTCGACATTCGTTCAGAAGAAAAGCGCAAGCTCGATCCGTACATCATCCCCGGTGCGTTGTTCGCCGACGAGCGCAAGCTCGACGAGATCGTCGGCAAGTACCCGAACGACCAGAAGCTCGTGATCTACTGCTCGTGCCCCAATGAAATTTCCGCGGCCTGGATGGCGAAGAAGCTCGCCGAGGCCGGCTTTACCGACGTGGTGCCGCTACTGGGCGGTCTCGATGCGTGGCGCGACGCCGGCCGCACGCTCGAGTCGCTCCAGCTGCACGCCCACGCCGACGTCCCGGTCAACATCACGCCTAAAGCTGTCTGATCCGGGCGGCCCGCTCCCGAGCCGCCCGCACGAGGAGAACCGCCAGATGGGCACGATCACCGAAGCCGAGGTTCCGGAATCTGCGGAACTTCCTTCCGCGAGCCGCCACTCCGACACGCAGCCGCAACCCGCCGAAGCGCCGTTCTCGACGCTCTCCACGCGGCGCCATCAGATGTTCCCCCAGCTCACCGACGACGAAATCGCGCGCCTCGCGCGCTTCGGCGAAGAGCGCCACTGGTCGGCAGGGGAGTTGCTCTTTCGCACGGGCGAAACCGGCCCCGGCATGTTCGTGCTGCTCTCCGGTTCGGCGAAAGTGTCCCAGCGCGACGGGCTGGGCCGCGAGCGGCTCATCGTCGAGCATGGGCGCGGGCATTTTCTCGCCGAAGTGGGCCAGCTTTCGGGCGGCCCGGCGCTCGTGGACGGCACGGCGCTCGAACCTGTCGATGCGATCCTGATTCCGCCCGAGCGGCTGCGCGCGGCCATCGTCGCCGAAGCCGAACTCGGCGAGCGCATCGTGCGCGCGCTGATCCTGCGCCGCGTCTCGCTGATCGAAAAGGGCGCGGGCGGCCCGATTCTCGTGGGCAAGCACGACGATCCCACGCTCGTTGCGCTGCAAGGCTTCCTTTCGCGCAACGGCCATCCGTATTCCGTGCTCGACGAGCGCGACGAAGGCATGCTTTGCGGCGTGATCGAGCGCTTCGCCGCGCGCTGCGAGGACCTGCCGCTCGTGATCTGCCCCGATGGCTCGGTGCTGCGCCGTCCCAGCGCGCCCGAACTGGCCACGTCCCTCGGCATCCTGCCCGAACTGGACGGCGAGCGCGTCTATGACGTCGCCGTGGTCGGCGCGGGCCCTGCCGGTCTCGCCACGGCGGTCTATGCCGCTTCCGAAGGCCTTTCGGTGATCGTGCTCGACTCGCGCGCGCCCGGCGGCCAGGCGGGCGCCAGCTCGCGCATCGAAAACTATCTGGGCTTTCCCACCGGCATCTCCGGCCAGGCGCTCGCGGGCCGCGCGTTCGTGCAGGCGCAGAAGTTCGGCGCGCACGTGGCCATTCCGGTCTCGGTGCGCAAGCTGATCTGCGATGAGGAACCGCGCCGCCTCGAAACCTGTAGCGGCGACGTGCGCGCGCATACGGTCGTGATCGCGAGCGGGGCCGTGTATCGCAAGCCCGCGATCGAGGGCATCGATCGCTACACGGGGCGCGGCATTTACTACTGGGCTTCGCCGGTCGAGGCGAAGCTTTGCAAGCACGAGAACATCGTGCTCGTGGGTGGCGGCAATTCGGCGGGCCAGGCGATCGTCTATCTTTCCACGCACGCGCGCCAGATCGACGTGCTGATCCGCAAGGCCGGTTTCGAATCGACGATGTCGCGCTATCTGATCGACCGGATCGCCTCGCTCTCGAATGTGCGCGTGCATGGGCACAGCGAGATCGGCGGCCTCGACGAAGACACGAGCGGCCTCGCCGCGGTGCGCCTGAAGATGCCGTGCCCGGAGGGCGTCGACCATTTCGATTCGCGCCATCTGTTCCTCTTCACGGGCGCGGACCCGAACACCGGCTGGCTGCGGGAATGCGGCGTGAAGCTCGACCCGCACGGCTTCGTGCTGACCGGCGACAACGAGTCGTGCAGCCTCGCGACTTCGGTGGAAGGCGTCTACGCGATCGGCGACGCGCGCGCGGGCTCGACCAAGCGCGTGGCCGCGGCGGTGGGCGAAGGCGCGGCCGTGGTCGCGCAGATCCACCAACGGCTCGCGGCGCTGCGGCCGGTGACGGTGGTCGCGGGCGTCCATGCGTGAGCGCGCTGCGGAGGTTGCAGAAGCGCCCACGCTTGCCGAAGCCGGTTCCTCGCTAGTGCTGCCGCTCGCGGCGGCCCGCACGCTGCACCTCGCGGCGCAGGGGCTGCTTGCGCCGCCGCGCCGCAAGGCGACCCAGGACGACGTGCTCGACGCGATCCGCCGCATGGCGCAGTTGCAGATCGACACGATCCACGTGGTCGCGCGCAGTCCCTATTTCGTGCTGTTCAGCCGCATCGGCGCGTTCGAGCCGGCGTGGCTCGACGCGCACCTCGCGCAAGGGCGCCTGTTCGAATACTGGGCGCACGAGGCCTGCTTCCTGCCCATCGAGGACTACGGGCTGCTGCGCCATCGCATGCTCGATCCTTCCGGCATGGGCTGGAAATACGCAGCCGGGTGGCATGACCAATACCGCGACGAGATCGACGCCCTGCTCGAGCGCATTCGCGCCGGGGGCGCCGTGCGTTCCGCCGACTTCGCGCGCGCCGAAGGCGCCAAAGGCAGCGGCTGGTGGGACTGGAAGCCGGAGAAGCGGCATCTGGAAGTGCTGTTCGCAACCGGCGCGCTGATGGTGGCCCAGCGGCACAACTTCCAGCGCGTGTACGACGTGGCCGAGCGCGTGCTGCCGCACTGGAACGACGCGCGCGACCTGCCGCCACGCGCCGACGCGGAACGCGAGCTGCTGCTGCGCTCCTGCCGCGCGCTCGGCGTGATCCGCGCGGACTGGGCCGCCGACTACTTCCGCCTGCCGCGCCGCCCGTATGCCGATGCCCTGCACGCACTCGCCGACGCGGGCGAGCTGCTGCCCGTGCGCGTGGAAGGCTGGAAGCACGACGCGTTCGTGCATCGCGAGCACGCGGCGCTCATCGACGAAGCGGCGAGCGGCAAGCTCGCCTCCACGGTCACGACCCTGCTCTCGCCCTTCGATCCGGTGGTGTGGGATCGCAAGCGCGCGCTCGCGCTATTCGATTTCGATTACGCCATGGAATGCTATGTACCGGCCGCGAAGCGCAAGTACGGTTACTTCGTACTACCGATCTTGAATCGCGGGCGATTGATCGGGCGCATCGACGCGAAGGCGCATCGGGGGCAGCAGGTGTTCGAGGTGAAGTCGCTGCATCTGGAGCCCGGCGTGCGCGCGAGCGGCCGTCTGGTTGCCGACTTGCGCCGCGCGCTGCAGCGTTGCGCGGACTGGCACGGCACGCCGGAGCTGCGCATCGGCGCCGCGCCGGACGGCCTCGCGGCCGCCCTGCTGGCTGCGTGAGCGTGCGGCTGCCGACCCGCCAGAGCCGCCGCACGCGTTGAGAACGATTAGTGCTCCAGCTTGGCGCGCAGCTCGCGCGCGGCTTCGAGCAACCCTTCGTAGCCCGAACGCGCGTGTTGCGGCAGGTCGGGGTCGCCCACCAGCGCGCCCAGCGTTTCGACGAGGCTGAAGACGAGGCCCTTGGCCGCGCCCGCCGCGATCTTGCCGGACTTCACGCCTTCGTCGACGTGACTGAAGGCGGCGTTCAGACTCTCCAGATCCGGTTGCGATGAACCGGCGCCAGGCTTTTGAGCGTCCTGCTTTTGCTTGTCGTCGCTCGTCATGATGAAGTCGATCTCCCTTGGTGAGCAGTAGTCAAAAGAATCCCGCACTTTTCAATGTTATATACCCATCGGGTGCGGGCGTCCATTCGAGGCCCCGCGGCGCGAGGGCCGACGGCAGGCGCACTCCCGAATCTTCTCACCTTTGCCGCGTACACGCCGAGGCGGCGAGCGCGACGGCTTGTCGCTTCGTCACGCCAGGCGATTAAAAAATGCCTTGAAATCAGGGCTAAGGTGGGTTTCGCACGATAGATCGGCAGGTGCCTCGCATCGCTTCTCACGAGCGCCGATGGCGCGTTCCGGCCTCTCCCGCAAACGCTCACCTTTGTGCTTCGAAGCGTGGATTCACGCCGCTTCGAGTGCGTCCGCCGATCGGTTCGCGCTCACCGCATCACGCGCCGGATTGGCGTTTCGCCCTTGTTTTCAAGGTACTTTTGCTCGTGACGGCGCAACCCGCGCGCTCGCACCGTTCCGTTCAAGGTGCGTGATCAGGTGCCAACCTGCTCACTCCCGAAAAGCCTCACCTCTCGCGCAAACGTTCTTGTGGGCCCCCGATGCGAAGTCTGAACGATGCCGCGCGTTGCGGTATCGTACGTGGATGTCTGCAGATGCCATTACGAGGAATCACACGATGAACTACGCCACGCACGCGCCCGCCCGCAACGAAATCGATTCGCTGAGCGGGGCCGCCGTCGTCGAATTCGGCACCGACTGGTGCGGCTATTGCCAGGGCGCGCAACCGCTGATCGGCGCGGCGTTCGAGCGCAATCCGCAGGTGCGTCGCCTGAAAGTGGAAGACGGACCGGGCCGCGCGCTCGGCCGCTCGTTTCGCGTGAAGCTCTGGCCCACGCTCATTTTCCTGCGCGACGGCGTGGAGGTCGCGCGTGTCGTGCGTCCGCAAAACGCCGCCGAACTCGACGAGGCGTTCGCTTCGCTCGCGTAGTCGCGCGCGGCCCTCCTACGCGGTCCGAACGATCCGCGCGGACCGCTCCCGAAAAGCCTCACCTTTGCCCGCGAGCGCGCCCGAAGGCGCGCGCCGCGCTCACGCCTCCAGGCCGGCGAGCAGATCGTCGATCGCGCGATACACACGCTCGACCACCTCCGGCCCGACCTCCGCTTCCAGCGCCTTGTAGCGCGCCTCCAGTTCCTTCGAAATCGCTTTCACGAGCTGATGGCTCTTCTTCGTGAGCGAGACGAGCACGCGCCGCTGGTCGTCGGCGAAACGCTCCTTCGTCACGAGCCCAAGCGTTTCCATACGCGCGAGCACGCCCGCCATGCTCGGGCTGGATATCGTGCAGAGGTCGGAAATCTGCCGCGGCTCGAGCGGTCCGCTTTCGTTGAGCGCGCGAATCACGCGCCACTGCTGCTCGGTGAGACCGTGCGCCGTGATGAGCGGGCGAAAGCGTTCCATCATCTTTTCGCGCGCGCGCAGCAGCAGCATGGGCAGATTGCGGTGCGCAACGCGAGTGGTCGGACGCGAAGTATCGGACATGGCGGTTTCAGCTAAACGAGGAATTCGAGGACAGGCCCTGGGGGAAACCCGAAAAATTCTCATCGACGATTGACGACGGATGATAGCAAGCGCACTATCACTCACATATTAGTGTTTCCGTGAAGCCCATCCAAGCCATGTTTTCCGTTGCCGATCATCTGCTGCACGTCGAAGGCGAGGCCTTGCCGCGCGACGTCAGCGCCGCCGCCATGCGCGAGCTGCTCGCCACGGGCACGCGTTGCCGGGCGCCGGTGAGCGGCGCTGTCTACGGCACGCTGCTCAACGACCGTCACGCGCTCGAAGCGCTGGGCGACGCCGTGAACGCGCCCCCTTACAAGGCGCCGCCGCGCGCGCCCATCCTCTACCTGAAGCCGCGCAACACGCTCGCGGGCCACCGCACGCGCGTGGCCGTGCCGGGCAGCGAGGGCGTCCAGGTGGGCGCGTCGCTCGGCGTCGTGATCGGGCGCACCGCCGCGCGCGTCGCCGCACACGAAGCGTTCGATTACATCGCGGGGTATACGCTCGTGGCCGATCTGAGCGTGCCGCACGCGAGCGTCTACCGCCCCTCGGTGCGGTTTCGCGCGCGCGACAGCTTCTGCGTCATCGGCCCCGCCGTGGTCGCGCGCCGGCAAGTGGCCGATCCCGATGAGCTTGCCATTGCGGTGAATGTCGAAGGCGGCGCGGCCTTCCATGCGACGACGGCTACGAACGTTCGCGGCGTCGCCCAGTTGCTCGCCGATGTCACCGACTTCATGACGCTCGCCCCCGGCGACGTCATCACGCTCGGCGTGCCGCATGGCGCACCCGTGGTGCAGGCCGGTGCGCGTGCAGCGATCTCCATTGGAGACTGGGCGCCACTCGAAATCGAATTCGTCGCGGCAGGTGAAGCGCAAGGAGTACAAGCATGACGCGCGGACGCGTCGCCTATGCAGGCGCCATCCATGAAGCCACGCCCGAAGGACACCGCGTGCGGCTCGCCGACGGCCGCGTGCGCGAGGAGCACGAAGTCGTCTGGCTCGCGCCGTTCGAGCCCGGCACGATCTTCGCACTCGGGCTCAATTACGCCGAGCACGCCAAAGAGCTGCAGTTCTCGAAGCAGGAAGAGCCGCTCGTGTTCCTCAAGGGGCCGGGCAGCGTGATCGGCCATCGCGGCACCACGCGCCGCCCCGCCGACGTCACGTTCATGCATTACGAGTGCGAGCTTGCCGTCGTGATCGGCCGCACCGCGCAGCACGTGAAGCGCGAGGACGCCATGCAGTACGTGGCCGGCTACACGATCGCGAACGACTACGCGATCCGCGACTATCTGGAGAACTACTACCGCCCGAATCTGCGCGTGAAGAACCGCGACGGCGGCACCGTGCTCGGCCCCTGGTTCGTCGACGCCGCCGACGTTGCCGACGTCAACGCGCTCGGCCTGCGCACTTACGTGAACGGCGAACTCAAACAGAACGGCAACACGCGCGATTTCGTCACCGGCATCGCGGAACTCATCGAGTATTTGAGCGGCTTCATGACGCTCGCCCCCGGCGACGTCATCCTGACCGGCACGCCCGAAGGCGTCGTCAACGTGAATGCGGGCGACGAAGTGGTGTGCGAGATCGACGGTCTGGGCCGTCTCGTCAACACCATCGCGAGCGACGCCGACTACGGGCGCTGATCCGCCAACGAATCGAACACGGACTACGTTAGACATGCGAATCGACCATCTGATCAACGGCCGCGCGCACAGCGGGCGCGACTACTTCGAGACCGTGAATCCGGCCAACCAGGACGTGCTCGCGGAAGTGGCGCGCGGCGGCGCGGAGGAAGTCGATCTCGCGGTGCGCGCCGCGAAAGACGCGTTTCCCGCCTGGGCGGCCACGCCCGCCGCGGAGCGCGCGAAGGCGATTCGCAAGCTCGGCGAGCTGATCGCGAAGCATGTGCCCGAAATCGCGCAGACCGAAACGAAGGACACGGGCCAGACCATTTCGCAAACCGGCAAGCAACTCGTGCCGCGCGCCGCCGACAACTTCAGCTACTTCGCCGAAGTCTGCACCGCCGTGGACGGCCACACCTACCCGACGTCCACGCATCTGAACTACACGCTGTTTCATCCCGTGGGCGTGTGCGCGCTCATCTCGCCCTGGAACGTGCCGTTCATGACCGCCACGTGGAAGGTCGCACCCTGCCTCGCGTTCGGCAATACCGCGGTGCTGAAGATGAGCGAGCTGTCGCCCCTCACGGCCTCGATGCTCGGCCAGTTCGCGCTCGATGCCGGCATTCCGGCGGGCGTGCTCAATGTCGTGCACGGCTATGGCAAGGAAGCGGGCGAGCCGCTCGTCGCGCACCCCGACGTGCGCGCGGTTTCGTTCACGGGCTCGACGGCCACGGGCAACCGCATCGTGCAGGCTGCGGGCCTCAAGAAGTTCTCGATGGAGCTGGGCGGCAAATCGCCGTTCGTGATCTTCGACGACGCCGATTTCGAGCGCGCCCTCGACGCCGCCGTGTTCATGATCTTCTCGAACAACGGCGAGCGCTGCACGGCCGGCTCGCGCATTCTCGTGCAGCGTTCGATCTACGCGAAGTTCGCCGAACGCTTCGTCGAGCGTGCGAAGCGCATCAGCGTGGGCGATCCGCTCGACGAGACAACCATCGTCGGCCCGATGATCAGCCAGGGCCATCTCGCGAAAGTACGCAGCTATATCGAACTCGGCCCGAAGGAAGGCGCGACGCTCGCGTGCGGCGGCCTCGACGCGCCGGCGCTGCCCGACGCGGTGAAGAACGGAAACTTCGTGCGGCCGACCGTGTTCGTCGATGTCGATAACCGCATGCGCATTGCCCAGGAAGAAATCTTCGGCCCGGTGGCATGCCTGATTCCCTTCGACGACGAAGCTCACGCGATCCGCCTGTCCAACGACATCGCCTATGGTCTGTCCAGCTACGTGTGGACCGAGAACACCGGCCGCGCGCTGCGCGTGGCCGCCGCCGTCGAAGCGGGCATGTGCTTCGTGAACAGCCAGAACGTGCGCGACCTGCGCCAGCCGTTCGGCGGCACGAAGGCTTCGGGCGTGGGCCGCGAAGGCGGCACGTGGAGCTACGAAGTGTTCCTCGAGCCGAAGAACGTGTGTGTTTCGCTCGGCTCGCATCACATTCCGCACTGGGGCGTGTAATGGGCAAACTTGCGCTGGCAGCCAAGGTCACGCACGTGCCTTCGCTGTACCTCTCCGAACTGGACGGTCCCCACAAGGGCTGCCGCCAGGCGGCCATCGACGGCCATCACGAGATCGGCCGCCGCTGCCGCGAGCTGGGCGTCGATACGATCGTCGTGTTCGATGTGCACTGGCTCGTGAACAGCGAGTATCACATCAACTGTGCGCCGCGCTTCGAAGGCGTCTACACGAGCAACGAGCTGCCGCACTTCATCAAGAACATGCCGTATGCGTATCCCGGCAATCCGCAGCTTGGCCATCTGATTGCCGATGTCGCGAACGAAATGGGCGTCAAGACGCGCGCCCATAGCGAAACGACGCTCGACCTCGAATACGGCACGCTCGTCCCCATGCGCTACATGAACGGCGACGAACATTTCCGCACGGTTTCGGTCGCGGGCTGGTGCATGTGGCACGACCTCGCCACCAGCGCGCGCTTCGGCCTCGCCGTGCGACGCGCGATCGAAGAGCGCTACGACGGCACGGTGGCAATACTTGCGAGCGGGTCGCTCAGCCACCACTTCGCCAACAACGGCACGGCCGAAGCCTTCATGCACAAGGTCTGGGACCCGTTTCTCGAAGCGACCGATCGCAACGTCGTGGCGATGTGGGAGCGCGGCGACTGGAAAACCTTTTGCGCCATGCTGCCGATGTACAACGAAAAGTGCTGGGGCGAAGGCGGCATGCACGACACCGCCATGCTGCTCGGCGCGCTGGGGTGGGACCGCTACGAAGGCCGCGCGGAAGTCGTCACGCCGTATTTCGGCAGTTCCGGCACCGGGCAGATCAACGCCATCCTGCCGGTCACGCCGCTGCCGGTCTAAGCGGCTTAAGCACGGGAGAACGCCATGCCCCATCTCACCCTCGAATACAGCGCGAATCTCGCGGACGCGAGCAGCATGGGTCAGCTATGCGAATCGCTTGCCCACGTGCTCGATGCGCAACGCGATGAAAGCGGCGCACGCGTCTATCCACGCGGCGGCATTCGCACGCGCGCGCTGCGCTGCGAACAGTACTTCGTGGCCGACGGCGATCCCGGCAACGCCTTCCTGCACGGCTGCCTGAAAATCGGCGCGGGCCGCTCCCAGGCCGTGCGCCGGGCGACGGGCGAGGCGCTCTTCGAGGCGATCAAGCAGCACTTCGCCCAAGCCTTCGCGTCGCACGGCCTCGCGCTCTCGCTCGAAATCGTCGAGTTCAGCGAAGAAGGCGCGTGGAAGCACAACAACCTGCACGCCCGGCTCAAAAACGTGAGTTCATGATGCTAGATCAGCAAACCATCTGCGAGCTGGCTGCACGGCTCGACGAAGCGGAACGCACGCGCACTCAGCTGCGGCATTTCTCGCGGTCGCATCCGGAGATGACGATCGACGACGGCTACGCGATCCAGCGCGAGTGGGTCAAGCTCAAGCTCGCCGCGGGCCACACGATCAAGGGCCGCAAGATTGGCCTCACGTCGCGCGCCATGCAGCGCGCGTCGCAGATCGACGAGCCCGACTACGCGCCGCTGCTCGACAGCATGTTCATCCCCGCAGGCAGCGAGATTCGCGCGGACCGCTTCATCGCGCCGCGTGTGGAAGTGGAACTGGCGTTCGTGCTGAACCGGCCGCTGCAAGGGCCCGACGTCACGCTCTTCGACGTGCTCGACGCCACGGCCTACGTGACGCCGGCCATCGAAATCATCGACGCGCGCATCGAGCAGTTCGACCGCGAAAGCAAAGCGCCGCGCAAGGTGTTCGACACGATTTCCGACTTCGCCGCCAACGCGGGCATCGTGCTGGGCGGCCGCCCGGTGAAGCCGCTCGACGTGGACCTGCGCTGGGTCGGCGCGCTGCTCTACAGGAACGGCGCCGTGGAGGAAAGCGGCCTGGCCGCCGCGGTGCTCAACCATCCGGCGACCGGCGTTGCGTGGCTCGCCAACAAGATCGCGCGGCACGACGAGCGCCTCGAAGCCGGCGACGTGATCCTGAGTGGCTCGTTCACGGCCCCGGTTCCGGCGCGCGCGGGCGATACGTTCCATGCCGATTACGGCCCGCTGGGCGGCATCGGCTTTCATTTCATCTGATCAGGATGCCGAAATCATGGCCGTACCCGCCAACCCGTTCAAGCGCGCGCTCGCGCAAGGCCACCCGCAAATCGGCCTGTGGGCCGCACTCGCCGACGCGTACGTGAGCGAACTGCTTGCCAACACAGGTTTCGACTGGCTGCTGATCGACGGCGAGCACGCGCCCAATGATCTGCGCGGCACGCTCGCGCAACTGCAGGCCGTCGCGCCCTACCCCACGCACGCGATCGTGCGGCCCGTGCGCAACGACGCCGCCATCATCAAGCAACTGCTCGACATCGGCACGCAAACGCTGCTCGTGCCGATGATCGAGAACGCCGACGAAGCACGCACCGCCGTCGCCGCGACGCGCTATCCGCCGCACGGCGTGCGCGGCGTGGGCAGCGCGCTTGCGCGTGCCTCGCGCTGGAATGGTTCGGCCGACTATCTGCATCACGCGGCGGAAGAACTGTGCGTGCTGGTCCAGGTGGAAACGGCAAGCGCGCTCGCCCAGCTCGAAGCCATCGCGCAGGTGGAGGGCGTGGACGGCGTGTTCTTCGGGCCCGCGGACCTGAGCGCTTCGATGGGCCTGCTCGGCCAACCGGGCTCGCCACCGGTGCGCGAGGCGATCTGCAACGGGATTCGCACCGTGCGCGCGCAAGGCAAGGGCGCGGGCGTGCTCGCGGCCGATCCCGTCGTTGCGAACGAATATCTGGAAGCGGGCGCGACATTCGTCGCCGTAGGCAGCGACGTGTCCCTGCTCGCACGCAGCGCAAGCGAACTGGCCGCGAAATTCCGCCAGCCTGCGGCGCGCGGCTAACGCGCGTTCATTCTGCGCTCACTCCATTACGCGCGGGCGGCGCTTCATTCGCCCGCTTCCCCGTGCGCCACGAGCTTGGCCAGCACGCTCGCCAGCACTTCGCGCTCGTGCTCGCTCAGCGTGGCGAGAATCGCCTCATTCGTCGCCTTCGAGATCGTCGTGGCGCGCCGGTAGGTGCTGCGCCCCTGCGCCGTGAGCGCCACGAGCACGCCGCGCGCGTCCGCTTCGTTCGAGGTCTTGGCGAGCAGGCCCTTGCGTTCGAGCACGTCGGTGGCGCGGCTCGCCTGGCTGCGGTCGAGATTCGACACGCGCCCGAGATCCGACACCGACAGCGATCCGAACGCGCCCACGCTGAGCAGCAGCCGCGCCTCCGTGAGCGACAGGGAAAGCGCTGCCTCGAACGCGTCGCCCATCGTGCGATCGGTCTGCTTCTTGAGCACATGGAGCCGGTAGGTGAACAGCTCCGCGATGTTGTACTTCCCCGTCATGGATCTTCCCGCCAGGTTTTCACCGGCCGCGAAATGCGGCCACGGCATCAGGATAGCATCGATGAAAGCCCTTTTCTGCAGGCATTTCATGGACAATTTGATGCTTGCACACGCATATATTTGCGCGTAGGATCGGCCTGATCTGAGCCCGCCACGAGGAGACTTTCATGAATGAAAACATCCAGCGCACGCGCCCCGAATGGTGCGACCCCACGGAATGGGCGGCGCGCGTGCAGCTTGCCGCCGTGTATCGCGTGTTTCATCTGATGGGCTGGACCGAGCTGATCTTCAATCACATTACGCTGCGCGTGCCCGGGCCGCACCAGCATTTCCTCATCAACCCGTTCGGGCTCACGTACGACGAAATCAAGGCCTCGAATCTCGTCAAGATCGATCTCGAAGGCAATATCCTGAGCCCGAGCGAATACCCGATCAACCCGGCCGGCTTCGTGATTCACAGCGCAATTCATGCAAACGTGGCAGACGCGCATTGCGTCATGCACACGCACACCACGGCAGGGCTCGCGGTGGCGTGCATGGAAGGCGGCCTCGCGTATACGAACTTCTATTCGGCGCAGTTGCACGACATGGTCGCGTATCACGACTTCGAAGGCATCACCGTGCACGCCGAAGAAAAATCGCGCATCCTGAAGTCGATGGGCGACAAGCGGCTGCTGATCCTGCGCAATCACGGGCTGCTCTCGCATGGTGTGACCCTCGCGCACGCGTTTGCGCTGCTGTGGACGCTCAACCGCGCGTGCGAAGTGCAGGTCGTGACCGATTCGATGCGCGGCCAGACGCTGCCGATCGCGCCCGCCATCACCGAACGCTCGACGCGCGACGCCTTGCAGTTCTCGCCCGAACACGGCGCGGGCCAGAACGTGCTCGACGCGCTGGTCCGCCGCGTCACGCGCATCGACCCGTCCTATCTGGAGTGAAAGTTTGAACACACCGAATCAGAAGATCACCGTCGTCGGCGGCGGTGCGATCGGCGGCCTGATCGCGGCGCGTCTGGCGCGCGCGGGCATCGCCGTGAATCTGCTCGCCCGCGGCGCGCATCTGGAAGCGATTCGCCGCGACGGTCTCACGATCGTCGAAGGCGACACGCGCTACACGCAATCCGTCAACGCCACGAACGACGCCGCCACGCTCGGCGCGCAAGACATCGTCTTCGTTTGCCTGAAGGGTCAGGCGCTCACCCAGTCGGCCGCTTCGCTCGCGCCGCTGGTGGGCCCGCACACGCATATCGTCTCGGCGATGAACGGCGTGCCCTGGTGGTTCCTCCACGGCTTCGGCGGCACGCACGCGAACGGCCGGCTCGAAGCGGTCGATCCCGGTGGTGTCGTCTCCAAGGCGCTGCCGCCCGCGCAGGCTTCGGGCTGCGTCGTGCATCTGTCGTCGTCGATTGCGGGGCCGGGCGTGATCCGCAGGGGCGGCGGCAATCATCTGATCGTCGGCGCGGGCTCGGCGCACATGGCCGAACGCGCGCAGCAAGCGTGCGATCTGCTGGCCCGGGCCGGCTTCGAGGTCACGAAGGCCGCACCGATTCAGGCCGATATCTGGGCGAAGCTCTGGGGCAACATGACGATGAACCCCATCAGCGCGCTCACGCGCTCGACCGCCGACGTGATTCTCGACGACCCGCTCACGACTCAGCTCGTGAGCGCGGTCATGGCAGAGGCGCGTGCAATCGGCGAAGCGCTCGGCATTCGCCTCGCGATGACCATCGAGGAGCGCAACGCGATCACGCGCAAGCTCGGCGCGTTCAAGACCTCGATGCTGCAGGACGTGGAGGCGCAGCGCTCGCTCGAAGTCGAAGCCCTGCTAGGCGCGCCCTATGAACTGGCGCAGCGTGTGGGCGTCGCGGCGCCCTCGCTCGGCATGCTCTACGGTCTGGCGCGCCAGCTCGACGCGAATCTCGAAGCGGCGCGCCAGAAAGGCTAACCGTCAATCCTCGAGCGGCTTGCCCGTAAGGTCGCGAATAAACGGCAACGCGAGGCACGAGATCGCCACGCACGCCATCACGTACCACGCAGGCGCGAGCAGATTGCCCGTGCTCTTCACGAGCCAGGTGGCAACGGTCTGCGCGAAGCCGCCGAAAATCGCCACGCCGATGCCATAGACGATCGCCATGCCCGTCGCGCGCACCGCGCGCGGGAACATCTCGGGCAGCATGGTGATGGACGGCGCGGCCTGCAGCCCCAGGAGCACACTCAGGCCGCCTACGGTGATCAAAAGACGCGTGGCGTCCGGGCCGCTCGCGAGCCACAGGAACGCCGGGTAGATCGACAGCAAGACGCCCACGCGCGGCCAGAAGATCAGCGCGCGGCGGCTGAACCGGTCGCAGAGCAGGCCCGATACGGGCGCCACCAGAAAGGTCACGACGCCGGAAACGAGCCCTGCGAGCAAGGCCGTGGGCGCGGGCACCTTCAGTTCGTGAATCGCATACGTCGGCATATAGAACGTGACGACATAGGCCGTGACCGTGGAGCCGATCGTCAGCAGGATGCCGAGCGCCGCGCGCCGCCAGTGGTCGCGCAGCACGGCGAGCACCGGCATGCGCACCACGCTCGCCTGCTGCGGCAATTGCTCGTCCAGACGCCGGCGAATCCACATGCCGAGCGGCGCGATCGCCACGCCCATGAGGAAAGGCACGCGCCAGCCCCAGGCGAGCAGCGTGTCGGCGGCGAGGAAAGTCGTCAGGAGTCCCGCCGTTAATGCGCCGAGCGAAACGCCCATCCCCTGGCTCGCGAACTGCCAGCTGCCGAGCAGGCCGCGATTGACGGGCGTGCCCGCCTCGATCAGCAGCGTGGTGGAAGCGCCCACTTCGCCGCCCGCGGAAAACCCCTGCAGCAGGCGCGCGAACACGATCAACACCGGTGCGGCCACCCCGATCTGCGCGTAGGTGGGCGCGAGGCCGATCAGCATGCAGCCCAGCGCCATCATGAAGATGGTGAGCGTCATGGCGGGCTTGCGTCCGGCGCGATCGGCATACGCGCCGATCACGACGCCGCCCAGCGGCCGCATCACGAAGCCCACGCCGAAGGTCGCCACCGAGGCCAGCAACTGCCCGTAGCTCGACATGGTGGGAAAGAACAGCTTGCCGATGGTCAGCGCGAAGAAGCTGTAGACGGTGAAATCGAAGAATTCGAGCGCATTGCCGATCGTTGCGGCGACGATCAACTGCGTGCGGCTCAGTTTGCCCTTGCGCACTCCGGTCATGCTGACGCTGTTCATGGCTCTCCTCGTCGGCCTCTGGCGGGCCTGAATGTTGACCGTGCAACGGTAGCACTCGCGCGGGCGCACGCGCCACTGATCAAAACCCGCGTAGGCGGCAGACCGCACGGCATTGAAGCGTCCCTTTTATCGGCGCCCCGGCGTGCGCACCTCATCCGCGTTCGTAAGGTAAAAGAGGCATACTCCCGGCATAGTCAGCACTCACGTTTCGCGCGCCGCGCCGTTTTTGCCGGTTCCGCAAACGCCATGCGGGCCACCCACGCACAAAGTGGGCACCAAACTTGCGGCAGCGCGTCGAACGTTCCGACGAATCGGGCGGCGGCAGGCTGTGCGCCGCGCCAACGCGCTTCCCGCCGCGCGTTTCGTCCCGCTGTCTTTTCCTCCGCCGCCACTGAAGGGTCGCCGCAGTCGCGACCCGTAAGCCAATGACAAGGATGTCCCTTTCTTCTGCCTTTCGGTTCCCGCGCGCATCGCGCCTGCATGCTCTCGTCGCCGTCCTCGCCGTTTCAGCCGGCCTGACGCTCGCGCTCGGCGCGTCGAGTGCGGCGGCGGCGACACCGGCCACCGTCGCCGAAGCGCTCAGGCCCGGCACGAGCCCAGCGCATCCCGCCCAGCCTGCCGCGCCCGCCACTAGCGCCAACGCGGCCAACCCGGCCGCCCCCGTGGCGCTCACGCCCACCCAGGCGCAAGCCGCCCTGCAGGTTCTCGACGATCCCGTGCAGCGCGGCCACATGGAAGACACGCTGCGCGCCATCGCTGCCGCCGGCGCGCTGGCCGTGCCCGCCTCGGCGAGCGCGCCGGCCAGTGCGCCCGCCGCGGCCTCCGGCGCGGCGGCGGCCACACCCGCTTCGGCGCCGCTGGCGGGCGCACTGCGCTCCAACGGTCTGGTCGTGCAGATCGCCGATCACGCCGCGCACGGCGCACGCACGATCGGCCAGCATCTGAACCATACGTTCGCGACGCTGCTCGGCCTCTGGTCCACGCGCAACTGGTGGCAGGACCACCTGAACACGCCGGAAGGCCACGCGCTGCTGCTCGCGCTCCTGCGTGTGCTGCTGCTCACGCTGGTGCCCGCGCTCGCGCTCGCCACGCTGCTGCGCCGCGTCGTCGCCACGCCGGAGCGCGCCATTGCCGCGCATCAGGCCGCGAAACAGCGCGAGGACGCCGGCCCCGCGCAAGGCGGCACACCGACGCCGCAGCCACAAACGCCTGAAGCGACGGGCACGAGCCTCGCGCTCGCCGCGCAGGCGAAAGCCGCCGATGCGAAGGCCGACGCGGAACAGGACGCCCTGCGCGAAGCCGCCGGCATGGAACCGGCCGAGGGCAAGGACGGCAAGGACGACAAGGACAGCGACCCGAACGCCGGCCCCAACGCGAACGCCAGCGCCAACGCCGCAGCGCGCGCCACCGTGGTCGCGGCGCAAGCCGAGGACAACGCCGGCGCCACGCCGAAGACCGCCGCGGACCGCGCGAAAGAGGCGTACCACGCGCTGCGTGGGGCGCATCACTGGCGCCTCTTGCAGCGTCTGCCGGGCGCGTTGCTCGTGATGCTGCTCGAAGTCGTGCCCGTGGTCGCCTTCGGCCTGTGCGCCGCGGGCGTGCTGTCGCTCTTCGGCCCCGACGACGCCGCGCCCGCCGAAGCCGTGGGCCAGATCGTCGATACGTACGTGATCTGCCGCGTGATCGTGATGTTCGGCAAGCTGCTGTTCGCCCCCGACGCCGCCGCGCTGCGCCTCGTGCCGCTGCCCGACGACTGGGCCGCTTACGCGCAGCGCTGGCTCGTACGCATCGTCGTGATCGGCGGTGTGGGCGGGGCGATCGGCGGCGCGGTGCCGCTCGGCATGACCGAGGACGCGCATCTCGCGCTCGTGAAGGTCGTCACGCTGGTCGGCCACCTCGCGCTCGCCGTGATGATCCTGCAGTTGCGCCGCCCCGTGGCCGACGCCATGCGCGCCGCCGCCGCGCGCCATGGCTCGTATGCCTGGTTCATGCAATGGTTTGCCGACATCTGGGTTGGCGTCGCGCTCTTCGTCGTCCTGGCGCTCTGGTTCGTCTGGGCGCTCGATCTGCGCGGCGGCTACGCGGCGCTGCTGCGCGCCGGTGGACTCTCGCTCGTCGTCCTGCTCGCCGCGCGCGTGAGCGCCATCGTGCTGCTCGGCGCGTTGAGCCGCGCGTTCGGCTTGCGCGAGGATCAGGAGAAGATGAGCTTCGGCCAGCGCCGTGCGTATCGCTATTACCCGGCGCTGCGACGCATCGTCGTCGTGGCGATCTGGATCGTCACGCTCGACCTGCTGCTGCACGTCTGGGGCCTGCGTCCCGCACGCATTCTCGCGCTCGCGCCGATGGGGCATCTGCTGGGCTCTGCACTCCTCACTATCGTGATCGCCGTCATTGCCGCCGTCGCGATCTGGGAGTTTGCGAACGGCGCGGCCGAGCGGCGCCTGAACGCCTGGACCGACGCGGGCGACTTCGTGCGCGCCGCGCGTCTGCGCACGCTCTTGCCGATGTTCCGCACCACGCTGCTCGTGTCGATCCTCGTCGTGGTCGGGCTCACCGCGCTCTCGCAGCTCGGCGTGAACACCGCGCCGCTGATAGCGGGCGCGAGTATCTTCGGCGTGGCGCTCGGCTTTGGCTCGCAAAAGCTCGTGCAGGACTTCATCACCGGCATCTTCCTGCTGACGGAAAACGCCATGCAGGTGGGCGACTGGGTGACGGTGGCGGGCGTCTCGGGCACGGTCGAGTTTCTCTCGATCCGCACCGTGCGCCTGCGCGGCGGCGACGGTTCGCTCTACACCGTGCCGTTCAGCTCGGTGACGACGGTGAACAACACGAATCGCGGCATCGGCAACGCGGCGGTGAAGGTGCAGATCGCGCATGGCGTGGATCTGCAGCGCGCCATCGACACGCTCAAGGACATCGGCGCCGAGATCCGCAAGGAAGACGCGTTCAAGAACGGCATTCTCAGCGACTTCGCGTACTGGGGCGTCGATCAGGTGGATGGCGCGGCCGTCACGCTCGTCGGGCAGATTCAGTGCAAGGACTCGGCGCGCTGGGGCGTGCAGCGCGAGTTCAACAAACGCGTGTTGCTGCGCTTCACGGAACGCGGCATCGAACTGGCGAATCCGCAGCGCAACTTCCTCGTCGGCATGGCGCGCGGTGACGATGTCGAAGGGCATACGTACGGCGACGACCATCACGACGACGACGCCACCGACAACGATCGCGCGCGGGCGCAGGCGCACGGCGCTTCGAAGACGGCTTCGCAAGGCGGCAAGGCGCGCACTGGCCGCGCCGGTGCATCGGGCGACGGCAATGGGTCGTCGAGCGGCAAGCCGAATTGATGCATCGACACACTAGCCGGTGCGCGCCTTACGCGCGCCGGCCTCACCCGTCGCTTCACTCGGCCGATCTCCCGAAAAGTCTCACCGATACGCCGCAAGCCACCTCGCGGCGCAACGCTGGCAGGGTAAAGTTCTCCGTCTAATCAAGGGTCTGCGAGCGGTGGCATGGTGCGCCGCACGCGCGGCGCGGTGAGTCCCGAAGAAGCTCACCTTTGCCTCTGCCTTCGCAAATTGTGGAGTCGTCCATGCCGAAGATCGACATCGCGAGCGTGCCAAAGCGTCAGGGCACCGGCTATCCCGCGCCATTCGACGCGCCATGCGCCGAGCGTATCCGCCAGCGGCTCGGCGACGCCGGCGGTCTGCGCGACTTTGGCGTCAACTTCATGCACTTGCCGCCGGGCAACTGGTCGAGCCAGCGTCACTGGCATTCGGACGAAGATGAATTCGTCTATGTCCTCGAAGGCAAGTTGACCCTGATCGAGGACGATGGCGAAACCGTGCTGCGCGCGGGCGACTGCGCGGCGTTTGCGAAGCACTCCGGCAACGGGCACCACATGATCAACCGGTCGGATCGCGTCGCCGTGTATCTCGAAGTCGGCTCGCGTTCGCCGGCAGACGTCATCACCTGCTCCGACGTCGACATGATCAGCCCCAGCAGCGACGGACGGTTTCTGCACAAGGACGGCACGCCGTACGCGAGCGCCTGAACCGTCGTACCGGCAACGAACCGGGACCCGGGCCGCGCGCCCGATATAATCGATTTGCCATTCAACGAGGATCTCTCATGAAATCACTGATTGCCCTGGTCGCCGCTGCCACCGTTGCAACGACCGCGTTCGCCGCCAACCCCATCGACAAGTTGCCGTCGGGCGTCATCGTCGAGCACATCAAGCAAGGCACCGGTCCGCAACCCAGCGCCACCGACGTCGTGCGCGTGAACTATCGCGGCACGCTCGCGAACGGCACCGAATTCGACAGCTCCGACAAGCATGGCGGGGCGGCGACCTTCCCGCTCAATCGCGTGATTCCGTGCTGGACCCAGGGCGTGCAGAAGATGAAGGTCGGCGGCAAGGCGAAGCTGACCTGCCCGGCGGCGACCGCTTATGGCGATCGCGCGGTCGGCCCGATCCCGCCGAACAGCGACCTCACGTTCGAAATCGAGCTGCTCGGAATCGGCCAGTAAGGCCAGCAGATTCTGCAGGCAAAAAAACGGGCGGTTGAGGTGTCACCCTCGCCGCCCGTTCTTGTTTTTGCAAGGGCGCAGGCGTTACGCCTCGACGTCCTCGAAACTGAAGATTTCCGACTGGTCGTTGTACGAGAAGACCTCGCCGTAACGCGCCCACTCGATCACGGTATCGAGCGTTTCTTCGGCGTCGACATCGGAAAGCACGTCCTCCAGCTCCTGCTCGAAGCGCACGCGCGGCGCACGATGGCCGGGCCGCTCGTCGAGCACCTTCTTGATCCGCGCCGCGAGCGGCACGTTGCGCAGCAGGTGGTCGGCGAACATGAGCTTGCGCGCCTGCGTGCCCATCTCCGCAAACACGCGAGCGGGCGGCGTGAGCAGCACATCGCCTTCGCGCACGTCGGCGAAGCCGAGCTGCTGCAGCATTTCCACGATCGGGAACAGGTCGTCGACTTCCAGATGCAGCGAGCGCGCGATTTCCGGCATGTCGGCGCGGCCGTGATACGGCGCGGCCGCCAGCGTCTCGATCAGACCCGCCATGATGTTGGTCGACACGTCCGGCAGACGGCTGCCCACTTCGAGACGGCGAGTCGTGGCCTCGGCGGCTTCGCGCGCCGTCATCTTCGCGTAGATGTCGTCGACGAGCTTGCGGAACGCCGGGTCGAGACGGTTGCGCGGATGCTTGAACGGCACCTTGATCTCGGCCGACACGCGCCCCGGATTCGACGACAACACGAGAATGCGGTCGCACATGAACACCGCTTCCTCGATGTTGTGCGTGACGATCAGCACGGACTTGATCGGCAAACGCCCTTGCGTCCACAGGTCGAGCAAATCGGTACGCAGCGTTTCGGCGGTCAGCACGTCGAGCGCGGAGAACGGCTCGTCCATGAGCAGGAGCGTCGGGTCGACCACGAGCGCGCGAGCGAAACCCACGCGTTGGCGCATGCCGCCGGAAAGCTCACGCGGATACGCGTTTTCGAAGCCGTCCAGACCGATCAGGTCGATGGCCGCAAGCGCGCGCTCGCGCCGCTCGCGTGCGCCGACGCCTTGCGCTTCGAGGCCCGCTTCCACGTTCTGCAGCACGGTGAGCCACGGGAATAGCGCGAAGGTCTGGAACACCATCGACACGCCTTCGGCGGGTCCTTCGAGCGGCTTGCCGAGCCAGTTCACCTCGCCTTCGGTCGGCTCGATGAGCCCGGAGATGATGCGCAGCAGCGTAGATTTGCCCGAGCCGGAACGGCCCAGCAAGCCGACGATCTCGCCCTCGCGCAGCGTGAGGTTCACATCGTCGAGCACGAGGCGCTCGTCCTCTTTCTTCGCGAAGCCGCGCGAAACATGCTTGACGGCGAGCACTTCCTGGCCGGGAGCGGGCCGCATCGGCAGCAGATCGGATGAGACGATTTTCGGATTCAGCATAATGTCACTCCATCTCAATCGAGGCGCAGCCGGGACTCGGCGTAGGCATACAGCGGACGCCAGAGCACGCGGTTGAACAACGTAACGAACAGGGACATCATCGCGATGCCCAGAATGATCTTCGGGAAGTCGCCGGCGGCGGTCGTTTGTGCGATGTACGCGCCGAGGCCATGCGCGACGACTTTCGTGTCGCCCCACTGCACGAACTCGGAGACGATGCTCGCGTTCCATGCGCCACCGGAAGCCGTGATCGCGCCCGTGATGTAGTACGGGAAAATGCCCGGCAGCATGGCCTTCTTCCACCATTGCCAGCCGCGAATGCGGAAGTTCGTGGCCGCTTCCTTGTAGTCGTTCGGATACGCGCTGGCACCCGCGATCACGTTGAAGAGGATGTACCACTGCGTGCCGAGCACGATGAGCGGCGAGAGCCAGATGTCCGGGTTCAGGTGAAAGCGCACGATCACGATCACGAACACCGGGAACAGCAGGTTCGCCGGGAACGCCGCGAGAAACTGCGCGAGCGGCTGGACCTTCTCGGCGAGCGACGGGCGCAGGCCGATCAGCACGCCGAGCGGCACCCAGATCACCGAAGCGATGGCGATCAAGAGCAGCACGCGCAGGAGCGTGATGAGGCCGAGCACGAACACGTGCCAGACTTCATCGAGCGTGACGCCCGTGCGCACATAGGCCACCACGCGCCACACCACGAACACGGTCAGCGCGATCACGAGCACGGCCCAGACGATGTCGCCGATGCGCGAGCGCTTGCTTACCGTGGTCACGACAGGCAGCGCCTTCGGCAATTGCACTCGGAACGGCACGCGTGCGAGCGTGGCGAGCAGGAAGCCCATCGGCACGAGCAGGCGGTGAATGAGGCGCGTGCGGCGAATCAGGTCGAGCAGCCACGACTCGGGGGCATCACCAGAACTCGTCGTCTCCATGCGGAACTTGTCGGCCCAGGCCACGAGCGGGCGGAACAGGAGTTGGTCATAGGCGAGAATCACGACGGTCATCGCCAGAATTACCCAGCCCACCGCGTGCAGGTTCTTCTCGGTGATGGCCTGTGCGAGATACGCGCCGACACCCGGCAGCGTGATCGTGTTGTTGCCCACCGTGATGGCTTCGGAGGCCACCACGAAGAACCAGCCGCCCGACATCGACATCATCATGTTCCAGATGAGGCCCGGCATCGAGAACGGCACTTCGAGCTTCCAGAAGCGCTGCCAGCCCGTGAGGTGGAAACTTCGCGAGACTTCGTCCAGATCGCGCGGCACCGTGCGCAGTGACTGGTAGAAGCTGAACGTCATGTTCCAGGCCTGGCTCGTGAAGATCGCGAAGATCGCCGCGAGTTCGGCACCGAGCACGCGCGAGGGAAACAGCGCGAGGAAGAACGTGACCGTGAACGAGATGTAGCCGAGCACCGGCACCGACTGCAGGATGTCGAGAATCGGCACGAGCACCTGGCCCGCGCGGCGGCTCTTCGCCGCGAGCGTGCCGTAGACGAGCGTGAAGATCAGCGACGCCACCATCGCCGCGAGCATGCGCAGCGTGGTGCGCATGGCGTACTCGGGCAGGTTCGCGGGATCGAGCGAGATGGGCTGCGCCTTCAACGTCGCGATGGGCGCCATCGTTTCGTGAAAGCCCACGGCCGCCATCGCAATGAGGCCGATCATCAGCGGGAACGCCACGAAGTCCCAGCGGTTCGGCAGCACGCGCCACGCCGAGGCGTTGGCCGTGCGGTTCAGGTTGAAGCTGAACTCCATTAGCGGCCTCCGTTGGCGAGTACAGGCGTGGGCACGAGCACGCCGGCGCAGGCGCGCGCTGCGCGGCGGGTCGTTCGCAATGTGTGGTTGAACTGGTTCATGTCGAAGCACCGGCGATGAGTTATTGCGCGAATCCCTCGCGCAGCGCGTAGGGCCGGCCCGGCCGGCTGGGCATACGCGCGGGGATCCGTTACTGCTTGTCTGATTCAGACCCGAAACACGCGCGCTCGCAGGTCTCGCCAGCGCGCGGCGAGTTGCGATTCCCGGCAGGGCGGCGGGGCGCTCGCACGCTCACGCGCGCCGAGCACATCGGGATGGAGGGTGTGCTGCGTTTGCTGCAGTTGCGACAGATGCGGCAAAAGAAGGCCGAAGTTCATACTGGTTCTCCTGGCGTCGCGGGGGACGCGTTGAGGAGGAAAGCCAGCAGACCCGGCAGAGCGCTTCGTTCAGCGCGCGGCGGCTCGCGTCTGCCCGCTTTCCTCAGTGCAATTCAAAAGGAAGCGGCATAACGGATAACTGTCACTGTCAGACATCGGAACTCCTTATCGTCACGGCGGCTGACCCCAGGGCTTGCATCGAGCCGGTGGCTCGAACGCGAAGCGGCTTCAAGGGCTGCAAAGCGCGCATGTGTCGATCCGCGCGTCGCGCGCAGGGCGCAACGAACGAACCGTGCCGCAAGCGCACATCGATCAGGGCGGGCTTACGGCGCGATGTCGGCCATCCGCGGCGCTTGATACGGTCAAGGCGCTGCGGCGTCGGTCGACGCTATTCAAGAGTGCACGAGGATCTACTGCTGGACGCGCACCATCTGCCTGGCTGGCAAGACGGCGGCTGAAAGAAAGGGAGCGCGGACGTCCTGCCGGTCAGGCAGCGAAACTGTTCGAAGATCGACAACTGCTACTGTCCAAGGCGTCAGCCCCTTTTGTTAAGACGGGCGAATTTTAGGCGCGCCACCTGTCCGAAGTCAACACGATTCGCGTCCCGCGTCAAATCTCGTGCCAATGTCGCCACAGCGCCCGCCGGCGGCCCGCGTTGGGCTCGCCCCAGGTTCGCTCCAGCGCATCCCAGGCTCGACCGGAGCGGCCATGCACTTTTTGGGGATACATCGCCGGCGGCCTTCCGTCCATCGCCTCGATCCGGCTCGTCTTTCGAAGAGGGATCGTTCACTTCACCATACTGCCTGCTGCCCACTGCGTCTGTGCGGCGACGGTCATTCCACTTGGCCGCAAGGGGCGTACCCGACGTGCCCCATCCTCACGTCACGCGCTCTTGCGCAAGGCCTGCTGGCTGGCATCGCCCGCGCCCATGCGCTCGAGCCGCTCGCTTGCCTCGGTCAGCGCCCACAGCGGCGCGCCTTGCAGCTGCCGGTCGTACACACTCACGAGCTGCGCAACCGCCTCGAAGCCCGCTTCGTCCAGCTGCCAGCCGCCGCCCGTGTTGCCGCGCTCGAAGCAGGCGATCAGCGCGGCATCGGCCGCCCGCACCTGTTCCGGCTCGAGCACGCCATATCCGGCCTCCGCAATCGATTGCGCGAGCACGTGAGCATGGAGCAAGGCGCGTGCGTCGGCGCCGGTGCCGCCGCGGCGCAGCGCGGCGAGCGCGAGATGTACCTGCAGCGCGAGCTCGTTGGCGACCGCGCGCGGGATCGGCAGCAGCATCGACTTGCTGCGTCGGGGGCGACCGGCTTGCGAGCGCTGCGGAAAAGGGATGGTCCTGGCCATGGAAGGGCAAGTAAGAGTCTGTTCCGTGCAATAACGGCACGGCGCGCCGAAGGTTAAGCGCCGACCCTCAAATCGAATGTAACGATCAGTGACAGACATGCGCCGCGCATCGCCTGATGGGCGGGCAAGCGGCTGGCGGCGGCCGGCTCAGCGCGGTTCGCGCTCGCCCCTGCCCTCGGCGCGCCGCGCGGCCATGAACGCCTCGATGTGGGCGATGGCCTGCTCGCACTGCTCGAGGCTCAGGAGGTGGATCGACGGATTGGGCAGGTCGAAGCCCAGCTCCTCCCCGAGCCAGCGGATGGCCTTGCCGCGCGCTTCGAAGGCGTTGACCTTGTCGCGCCGCATCTTCGCGGCCACCAGCGGTTCGAGCGCGTCGTGCAGACGGCTCTTGGCGTCGCGCAGGGCGGCGTTGGCAAGCCGGCCGAGCGGGACGTTGCGCGTGCTGCGCGCGGGCACGCCGATCCAGGCCTCACAGGGCGTGCAGACCCAGAGCGGGCCATGATCGTCGCGATACGGGTAGGCCTCGTCGGCAAAGCGCGCGAGCACCGCTTTCGCGCCGCAGTAGTCGCACAGCGGCTGCGGCAGCGCCTTGACGGGGCGGCCTACGCGCATGCGGCGCTCCTCGGGGCGATGGTCGATGGATGCATGACTTGATGGGTGGATGAGAAAAACGGCGGTCCGCTACTTCCGCTGCGGCGAGCGGGCCCTGGAGCAAGGATAACGGCAAACCCCGGCGCGCGGCAGCGGCGGGACGGGGCGCCGCAGGCGGCCGCGCGCGATCAGTTCGCGCTGGCGGTGGCGTGCGCCTCTTCGCGCTCGAGCGAGCGCGTGTCGCGCAGGGCCGGAAAGAGCCGCATCCACAGCAGCGCGACGCAGATCGTCGCCACGCCGCCCACCAGCACGGCACGCTGCGCGCCCCACCAGCCGGCGGTGAGCCCCGACTCGAACTCGCCAACCTGGTTCGACGTGCCAATGAAAAGCGAATTGACCGCGCTCACGCGGCCGAGCTTTTCATCGGGCGTGCGCAGCTGCACGAGCGACGTGCGCACGACCACGCTCACCACGTCCGACGCGCCCAGCACCGCCAGCGCCATCAGCGACACGACGATGTTGTGCGAGAGCCCGAACGCAATCGTCGCGCAGCCGAACACGATCACGCCGCCGAACATCGCAAGACCCGGCCGGCGCCTCAGCGGAAAGTGTGCGAGCCAGATCGAGCCCGCCAGCGCGCCCGCGGCCGGCGCCGAGCGCAACAGACCGAGCGCGATGGGCCCAGCGTGCAGGATGTCGCGGGCGAACACGGGCAAGAGCGCCGTCGCGCCGCCGAACAGTACCGCGAACAGATCGAGCGACAGCGCGCCGAGAATGACGGGCTGCGAACGGATGAACGCGATGCCCGAGAACACCGACTCGAGCGTGACGGGCGCACGCGCGGGCGGTTTCGCGCGCAGCGGGATCGTGCCCGAGAGCGTGGCCGCCGCCGCGAACGCGAGCGAGCAGGCCGCGTAGGCCGGCGTCGCGCCGATGCCGTACAGCAGGCCGCCCAGCGCCGGGCCGACGATGTTCGCGGTCTGGTTCGCCGAGGTCGACCACGCGGTCGCGTTCGGCAGCTGCGAGCGCGGCACGACGCCCGGCAGCAAGGACGAAATGGCGGGCGACTCGAACGCACGCGCTGCGCCCACGCACGCGGCTAGCGCGTAGATGAGCGGCGCGCTCAGCCAGCCGCCGACGGTGCCGGCCGCGAAGGTCAGCGCGGCGGCGCATTCGATGAGCTGGCAGACGGAGGCGATGCGTCTGCGGTCGTAGCGGTCCGCCACGTGGCCGACGACGAGCGTGAGGCAGAACATCGGCAGGAACTGCGCGAGGCCGACGAGACCGAGCGCGAACGCGCTATGCGTGAGCGCGTAGATGTGCCAGCCCATGGCGACGGCGAGCATCTGGAACGCGAGCGACGACAGCACGCGTGCGCCATAAAAGCGCTGGAAACCGCGATGACGCGAAAGGCTGGGCGGGTCGTCGGACGCCGCCTCCGGAGAAGGTGTGGTCATTGAACAGCGGGAAAAAGCGAAAAATCGGGTGCGTGCGCAACGAGCCAGTAAGCGAGGCGCAAAGGAAGAATCTTAATTCATGCGACGTGGCGCCACAGAAACACGGGACCGCGCGATTCATGCGCTCCGTCTCTGAATCGTTATATCCTATAGAATACATCGAACGACCATCCAGCAGACGGAGGCAGGAATTGGCGAGTAGTCGGCGCCTCGTAAGCGCAACACCGGCACCATCGATACGGCGGGTGCGTCGCGCACCCGCGCGGGCCGGCGCGGACGGCTTCGCGGCCACGATCACGACGCTGCGTCCCGCGTCAGGGCGCGAGCGCGCGGAGCTGATCCGCGACCTGATCGACGCGTTCCGGCGCCTGCGCAACAGCATCGAGCGCTTCGAGCGCATGCTCGCGCGTGGCGAAGGCGCTGACGGTGGCGGCATGAGTGACGCGCACGCGGCGCCAGCCGGGGCGTCGCTGCAACCGCTCCTCGTCGCGCTCTCTCGGCGCATCGATCTGGCCCGCTTCGCCCACCCGCGCGAACTCAAGCGCGCGATTCGCGACGCGCGCCGCCTCGACAAGACGCGCGATGCGCTTTTCAGCGACGCGTTCTGTCTCGATACCGAAGCGCTGCGCCGCACCGTGGCCGAACTGGAGCGGCTCGATGCGGCCTTCGTCGGGCTCGGCGTCGAGCACGTGCTCGCGCAGCATGCCAACGCGGCCGAAGCGCACTGTGAAACGCTTTCACGCGAGGCGGCCGCGGGCCGCTCAGTGACCAAAGCCGTCACCGCCACCGCCGTCGAAGCGACGCTCGTGCGCGAACCCGCCGCCTGATCCGTGTCCCTGGCCGCCAACCGGCCTTCGTTATATTCCATGGTATATTGCGATGTCGGCGCGCGCCTAGCCCGGGGGCGCCTGGCCGGGGGCGCCTGGCCGGGTCGAGGCACAGCCGCCGCACGCGCCCATGCACCGCCCCGCGTTCCGCAGTGGATCAGAGGTCACCATGCACGCACCGCCGTTCCGCCTCGCCCGCACGCCGGGCGGCATACCCGCCGAAGAGACCACGCTGCGCGGCCTGACGAGCGCAGACTGCTGCGGCCCTTCGCAAGCCGAATTCGCCCGCGCGCGGCAGCGCACGCGCCTCGTCGAACTCGACGCCCATCTGCATTGCTCCATCATCGGCACGTGCCTGAGCACGCACGAGCTGCGCAAGCTCGTCCCGAAATTTACCCGGCTCGACGCCCAGCGCGCGAGCGATCTCGAGATCCACCACGCCGCGGTCGAGCTGGCGATAGAAGGCGGCGCGGGCGGCAAGGCACTGCAAAAGGCCCTCGACACACGCTATGCCGGCGCGGTGCGCCGTTTCGCCAGTGCGCGCGACACGCAGGCCGTGCTCGCGCTCTGGAACGAAGCGCTCGCGAACGGCGACATCCCGCCCGCGTACTGGGCGGTGATGACACATCCGGCCACGACGATGGAGGTGCGCCAGGCCGCGTTCGGCGAGCTGCACATGCTCTCGCACCTGGTTGGCGCGGCCAATCGCGCGGACTTGCGCCGCCTCGTGGCGCTGGAAGCAGAAAACGCCGAACTCCGGGCCAAAATCGAGCGCCAGCAAGCGCGTCTGCACGAGATGAGCCGTGAGCGCGACGCCGCGCGCCATGCCCTCGATGCGCAAACCGCGCAACTGGCGGCGCAGCGCGAGACGACGACGCAGCACGCGCAGCTCGAAGCGCTGCAGGAAGCGCTCGCGGCACGCGACGCGCGGGTCGCGCTGCACACGAGCCGCCGCGAGATCGCCGAGCAGCGCGCGCATGCCGATGCCGCCGCGCTCCACACGCTGCGCGCGCAGCTCGACGAAGCCCACGCGCTGATTGACGCCTTGCGCGCCGAAGTCCACGCGATGGAGCAAACCACCCAAGCGCACGAAGACCCGCAGCCCCAACGCGCGCTGCCCGAGGATGCGCTCAAGGGGCGCCGGATCGTCTACGTGGGTGGCAGGCCGGGTTCGAATCACGCGCTCAGGCGCTGGGTGGAGTCGGCGGGAGGCGAGCTGACCGTGCACGACGGCGGCATGGAAGATCGCAAGGGCCTGCTCGCCGCAGCGCTCGCCAACGCGGATCTCGCGGTGTTTCCCGTCGACTGCATCGACCACGATTCGATGAGCACGCTCAAGCGCGTATGCGAACGCCACCAGGTCACGTGGCACCCGTTGCGCACGGCGAGCCTTGCCAGCTTCGTCGAGTTGATGATGCGGCTACATGCGAACGCGACGCCGAAGCTCGCGGCGGTACCCGTCTCGCGGTTCTGCCTGCGCCACGGCTAGGCACCTGGCGTTGGGGGCAGTGCGCCGCCGCGTCACGTCACTACGTCACATCGCGTCAGGATTTCACGAGTTTGACGAGCGCTTCGATCTCGGCCTCGCAGACCGCCGCGGCGCGCGCCTCGATGCTGCGATACAGGCGCACGATCTCTTCGCCCACGGGCGTGAGCATGCTGCCGCCGCCGCTCTGCCCGCCATGCTCCGAGACCGTGGCCGGCGACTCCAGCGCGCGGTTGAGTTCATCCATCAGCAGCCACGCGCGACGGTACGACATGTTCATGCTGCGCGCCGCAGCCGAGATCGAGCCATGCTCGCGAACGGCCTCGAGCAGCGACACCTTGCCTGGACCGAGCGCGATCGTGCCGTCCTGAATGATGCGCATGCGAAAACGCACCTCGGGTCGGGCCGGTTGCTGCGCCTGGGCGGGCACGCGAGCGTCTGCGAGCGGTTGATCGTTGGGGGACTTGGTCATGCGCGCAAGGATACACGATGCGTGCCGCACCCCGTTCCCCTCTGGATGGCTAATGACCAGCAGGAAAACAGAAGCCGAAGTCCTCGCAGCCGGGGCAACCGGGCGCCGGGCCCGGCGTGGCGCCCGAGGCCAGCGCGAGTTCACGCGCCAGCAGCTTCTTCCAGCGCAAGCCTTCCACGTTGCGCGCCACGACTTCGGGGAAAAAGCGCTCCAGCATGCCAGTCACGTCATCGCGGCCACGCAGGCCGAGATCGCGCCACAGATGATCGGGGCGCAGGCACGCGTGGGCAATGATCGCGGCGAGGCAACGCACGTCGTCGGGGTCGCTTTGTGGCGCGGCAAGCGCCACGAGAAAGGCATGCATTGCCGTGGCGAATGCAGCCTGCGACGCATCGGCCATCACGTGCGTGTGCGGCGCTTCGCTCGTCACCGCGCACACGAAGTGCCGCGCCCCGAGCGCGTCGATCTGCGCGCGCGTTAGACCGAGCAACGGCAATTCGCCGCGCACCTCGCGCGCCGCGACGAGCCGTGCGAAGAGCCAGGCATCGGGCGTGCGCGGCGCCTCTGGCGCCCCCGTCAGGGCGTCGCTGCGCGCGGCGGCCAGCGCATCGACATTGCGCGGCGGCGCGCCGGAGTCCTGACTGCCTTGAGTCATTGCGTTCACCTGCGACCGAAGCCGCGTATCAACCGTCTACGCCGACGATCACGCTCGATGCCTTGAAGAGCGCCGCAGCCTGCTTGCCCGCCGCGAGGCCGAGACGATCGACGCTGTCGTTCGTCACGATGGCCGCGATCTGCGCGCCGCCCGGCGCCGCGAGCACGACTTCCGCATTCACCCCGCCCTTCGTGACCGACGAAACCGTGCCCGCCACGACGTTGCGCGTGGACACCTTGCTCGCGTCGCCGTCGACCATCAGGATCACCGACGATGCCTTCACCAGCGCGAAGGCCGGCTTGCCAGCGGCGAGACCCAGCGAAGCGGCGCTGCCATGCGTGATGATCGCGACGATCTCGAGGCCGCCGTCGGCGCGCAGCGTGATTTCGTCGTTGACAGCGCCGGCCTTGACCGCGCTGATCTGGCCGGAGAAATGGTTACGGGCGCTGGTACGCATGAGGTCCTCCACAATTGAACAGGACAATGAGCCGGGAAAAGACTGGACTGACAGTTTAGCCGTGTCAGTGTGACGCGCACGCGCACTGATCACCAAAATAGCCATTTGAATCAGCACATGAATACAGCAGTCCATCGTAATATATTGGCCTTTATAACGCACGGGTATCGAACATGTTTATCCGCAAGCTGGTGGCTTCAGTCGTCGTGATGAGCGGTGTGATGGGCGCGATGGGTGCGAGCGCCAACGCATTCGCCGACGAATCCGATGTCAACGTGCTCTATGCAGGCTCGCTCGTGAACCTCATGGAGAAGAGCGTGGGCCCCGCGTTCGAAAAGGAAACGGGCCTGCATTTCAAGGGCTATGCAGCCGGCTCGAACAAGATCGCCAATGAGATCAAGGGCAAGCTGCGCCGCGGCGATGTGTTCATCAGTGCGAGCCCGAAGGTCAACGCGAGCCTGACGGGCGAGGCCAACGGCAATCACGTTACGTGGTACGTGAATTTCGCCGAATCGCCGCTCCTGATCGGCTACAACCCGAAGAGCCGTTTCGCCGGCGACTTCAAGACGAAGAAGTGGGATCAGGTGCTGCAGGAACCGGGCATCCGCCTTGGCCGCACCGATCCGAAGCTCGACCCGAAGGGCGCCTTCACCGTCGAGCTCATGACGAAGGCCGCGCAGGCGTACAACCAGCCTGACCTCGTGCAGAAAACGCTTGGCACGCCGGAGAATCCCGAGCAGGTGCTGCCGGAGGAAACGCTCGTTGGCCGTCTGCAGTCGGGTCAGCTCGACGCGGGCTTCTTCTACTCGACCGAAACGTCCGACCTGAAGATTCCGGCGATCCACCCCGCGCCCGAACTGAAGATCAAGGCGAACTACACGCTCACGATTCTCAACGACGCACCCAACAGCGCCGGCGCAGCGCGCTTCGTGAACTTCCTGCTCTCGGCAGAAGGCCGCAAGCTGCTCGCCGAGCACGGCGTGGATGTGACGAAGCCTGCCGTCAACGGCCAGACCCAGGCGATCCCGCCGTCGGTGCAAGCCGTAATCGACGCCGCACAGCAATGACACAAGCCCCGCAACGTGCCGAACAGGTTGCCGTGAAACGCTCCCAGCCGCTCTGGTGGCTCGGCGCACTGCTCGCGGTCTACCTGTGCGCGCCGTTCGTTGCGAGCCTTCCGCAGATCGGCCACGCGGACTGGGCCGGCGTCGATTGGCACGCCACCTGGTCGGCGGTGGGCGTCTCGGTCGCGAGCGCGAGCGTGGCCGCGCTCATCATCCTGGTGGGCGGCGTGCCGCTCGGCTACTGGCTCGCGCGTTCGCGCGCGCGCGGCATTGCCCTGCTCGGCTTCGTCGTGCAGTTGCCGCTCGCGCTGCCGCCGCTCACGAGCGGTGTGCTGCTGCTGTTTCTCATCGGGCCGTATAGCGGCATCGGCCAGCTCTTCGGCGGCTCGCTCACCGACTCCTTCACGGGCATCGTGCTCGCCGAGACCTTCGTGGCCGCGCCCTTCCTGATCGTCGCGGCACGCTCGGCGTTCAGCGCCGTCGATCCCGTGTACGACGACGTCGCCGCCACGCTCGGCCATCACGCCGCCAGCCGTTTCTTTCGCGTTACGCTGCCCATAGCGTGGCCCGCCATCCGCGCGGGGCTCGCGCTCGCCTGGCTGCGCGCGTTCGGCGAATTCGGCGCGACCGTGATGGTCGCGTATCACCCGTATTCGCTGCCTGTGTATACCTACGTCGTGTTCGGCGGCCAGGGCCTGCCCGCGATGATGCCGCTCCTGCTGCCGACGCTCGGCATTGCGATCATCTGCGCGGTGCTCTCCGTCTATAGCCGCAGCGCACGCTCAACGATGGCGGTGAACGTGGACAACGGCGACGAACTCACCGCTATCACGCCGGCCGCCACCGCGGCCGAAAACGCCGGCCTGCGTCTCGCCTTCGCGGCGCGCCGGCACCTCGGCGCATTCACGCTCGATGTGGCGTGGCAGCCGCAAACGCGCCGGCTCGCGATCATCGGCCCTTCGGGCTCGGGCAAGTCGCTCGCGCTGCGCATCATCGCCGGGCTCGAGCACAACGACGCGGGCTCCGTCACGCTTGGGGCAACCGACCTCGGCGCGCTGCCGCCCGAGCGCCGCCAGATCGGCTACATGCCGCAGGATTACGGGCTCTTCCCGCACATGACGGTGGCGCAGCAACTCGCGTTTCCCGTCGATGCCGACGCGGCCAGCGCACGCTACTGGCTCGCGCACCTCGGCCTCGACGCGCTCACCGAACGCCTGCCTCGCCAGCTCTCGTTCGGCCAGCGCCAGCGCGTAGCGCTCGCGCGCGCGCTCACGCGGCACACGCAACTGCTGCTGTTCGACGAACCGTTCGCCGCGCTCGACACGCCGCGCCGCCGCCGTCTGCAGCAGTCGTTGCGGGCGCTGCAACGCGAAGTCGGCGCGGTAACCGTGATCGTCACGCACGACCCCGATGAAGCGGCGCTGCTCGCCGACGAAGTGCTCGTGATCGAACAGGGAAGCGTGCTGCAGGCGGGCGCCGTGGCCGACGTGTTCCGGCGGCCCGCCACGCTGCGCGTGGCCGAACTGCTCGGCCTGCACAACGTCGGCGAGGGGATCGTGCGTGCCGGCGGCGCGATCGAAACGCCGACGGGACTGCGCCTGCCCTGCGCAGATACCTCGCTTGCGGTGGGCACGCGCGTAATGTGGCGGGTCTCGCCGCGCGCGCTCGTCGCGACGCAGGAAGGCGCCTGGCAAGGGCGTATTGCGGGGACGTCGCTGCGTCACGGCGACCGCTACGTTACCGTCGAGATCACCGGAGAAACCTTCGATATCGCCGCAGAAGATGCGCCGGCATCGCATACCGGCGAGCTGCGCTTCTCGATCGACGCGAACGCCGTGCTTGCCTGGCCGGCGTCGCAGGGCGCCTGATTCACGCCTCCTGAAAACGCTCACCTTTCGCGCCGACGGACCTGCACCGTTGTCGCGGCCGATGACAAAAAAGCCCCGGCTAAAGGGGCTTTTTGCGTAAACGGTTAGCGATTCGATACGCCATTTCGCACCGTTGCTCACGGTTCCCGAAAACGCTCACCTTTTGGCATCTCGCGCTCGAGCACGCAAGGTTTCGACTGCGAACACCTGGTAGTCGGCAATATTCGCATCCCTTAACCTGGGACTACCAGGAAAATCTTGCGCGCTGGAACCAGGTTCTCCTGTCCATCGGGATCACGAAACTTCCGCAGCCGATCGCGCGCGACGGTGATTACGGCACGCTTCGTCGACGAACCGTCGCAAAGCCACGCGCACGGCTCCCGGATCTTCTCACCTATGACCGCGGCACCATGCTCAGATCATGAAGCGGCTGTCTTCCACGAGCACGCGCGGCAACGGTTGCAGGTCGGTGCGCGCAAAGCGCACCAGGGAGAAGGCGCGCAAACCTTGCGGGCTCGACGGCAGCCGAGCGAGCGGGAACATGATCGAGGCGCTGTTGCCCGGGCCGCCGTTCGCGAGCAGGACATTCATCGGACTCAGGCAGATCTCGCGCATTTCGACGTTCGTGTATTGCGCGGGATTCGCGAGCACCCTGCAGATCACCGTGAGTTGATGTTCGAGCGCTTCGCTCTTGAGGCCGAGCGCGGCGATCTCGCTCTCGTTCTGCGCAATCTGCGCCTCGACCTTCGCCACTTCGGCGACGTTTGGCACGGCGTGCTCGCCCAGCATGCGTTGCGTCCCCGCGCCGTGGCGCGTGAGCAGTTGCAGGCGCGTTCTGAGCAGCGCGCGCTCCTGTTCCAGCACGTCGCGGCGCGACTCGTCGGCGCCGATCTGCTCGAGGCCTTCCAGGGCGATCTGCTCGACCACGCGCTGCACGATCTGCTCGCGAAGGTCGCTTTCGGTTTCGCCGCACACGCGCACCTGATGATCGTCGAAGCTCAACGTCGTCTGCATGACATCGGTGTGCACATCGTCGCCATGCTGCTCAGCGCCGAAGGCGCGCCGCTCGTTCAGGGCCATGCCGAGCACCGCGTAAGTCTCGCGCGCAAGCGGATGACTCTCGAACCAGGCATGCAGCTCGGGCGAGCGGCTCAGCACATGGCCGACCTCGTCGGGCGCGGCAAAAAACGCGTGAATATAGGGGTCGCTCGACCACGTGGCGGCGCTCGCTTCGCGCGCGGGCGGCATACGGTCCACCACCTCGCGCACATACGCGACCGATTGCGCGAGCGCGGGGGCAAGCCGTTCGCGCCACTCGGGCACGAGCTTGAGCGTCGGGCTGAGCACGAGCAGACGCCCGATCAGCGTCTGGATTTGCGGCGATTCCGGCACCTGCTTCGCGCGGGCGCGCGGCCAAAGCCTGTCCAGGATACCCATGGATTAACTCCGTTGCAGACCGCTCGGACACGGCGGCGGTGAAGCGCAGGGCGCACAACGAGGCCTCTTGTCGCGAATGACTATACCGCGAATCACGACCCACCCGCGGCGACGCTGCCGCAACGCAGCAACGGCCCGAATTGCGTTCATGCTCCCGAAAACACTCACCTTTGGGTTGCGCAACACGTGGCACATAGCCCTCAATATGGCCGTCGATGTGCGAAACGGTGCGACGAAAAATCGCGCGGCGCACACCGCAGTGAACTTACGCTCCCGCACACGCTCACCTTTGGTTTTCTTTGCGACGCCCACCCTGCTACGCAGGTTTGTGCAGTGCTTCACGCCGACCATTCCCGTATGTACTCACCGTTGAGCATTGCGGCGCGATGACTACTCCCGAATATCCTCACCCACAGACAGTACGCGAATATTCATCTGCATTCCGAATCAATTGGTCGACTAACGCGATTCCATCGTCGGCTTTCCTCTGCCTTTCAGCGACCGTCGCGCACGCAACGAATCGTGATGACATGTCAACGAGGCGTTTCAGGCACGCCAATTGCGCAGGGGCGCACGGCGCGTGCACCGCGGCCTCGGGAAAAACCCCGCTTGCTGCGTGCGCAAACCGCGAAGCATCAAGCAGAAGCGACCTCGTCACGCGTTTTAGACGGTTCGTTCAATTGACAGTGGTCAATGTCATGATCCAATCTTCTGCGCATAAATACGACACAGGGAGGCAGACAAATGTTGGAGAGCATTGTCCGCAGCAGCTTGATGCTGGCCGCGGCCGCGACCCCTTTGCTGGTCGCCTGCGGCGGAGGTACCGCCAGTAATCCGGCACCCATCACCCCGGCGCAATGCTCGGGTTCGTCATGCGCGAACCAGGGCCCGCCCAGTAGCGCACCCACGGCCACGGCGCTGTGTCCCGCCGCGGCGGACATAGCGGCGAACACGTATCTGGGCGGCGCAGGCAGTGGCGAGGTCGTGAGCCTGAACATCGACCCGACGAAGATGACGTACACGCTCACGTTCCTCACCTCGCCCATTCCCGTGGCGGCGAGTTCGGTGCAAAACACGCGTGCCGGCCTCACCATCACGGGCGCCGTGCAACATCCGCCCGCGGGCTCGCTGCCCACCGCCGCGCAGATCACGTGTGCGTTCCAGCTTCAGGCGGGCACGGGGACGATCAACGGCAGCACCTACACCACGGCGTACAACGCCAACAATCCGCCCACGATCTATGTTGGCTTTGGCGTGGCGGGCGGCGGCATTCCGGGCGCGACCGTGAACATCGACGGCGACACCACCGCGAATCTGCTCTTCAGCGGCGTCGCGCCGCGCACGTTCGACTTCTATCCGTTCATCGGCTTTTCGTCGGTGAGCACGAGCCTTGCCGATCTCAAGGGCTCGTATAACGCGCTGCTCTATCACATCCTGCCTTCCAGCAGTTTTGCGCCGGCGGCGAAGGTGACACAGGAGCAGTACGACGCCAGCGGCAATTGCAGCGTGCCCGGCGGCGCGACCAACACGAGCTGCGCAACCGCCGCGAATGCATGGGCGGCGAGCACGAGCGGCAGCTATTTCGACAGCGCCGACGCACCGCAGATCGAGACGCCCACACCGTTGCCGTTCCCCTTGAATCTCGGCAACAACGTCATCGTGAGCCGCCAGGGCGGCGCCGGGCACCTGATCCTCGGCAAGCTCAACGGGGCCATCGTGCCCGTGGTCGTACGCACCGGCTACGTGAACGAAACCATCAGCCTGAGCAACCAGATCGCCGTGGACGACGAGTCAGGCATCGCCCTGCTCGCGCCCGCGACGATGCTCAAGTCGGGCGCGTTCGACGGCAGCTACATCGGCGCGGACTCGAACTTCGCCTACACGGCAACGCTCATCAACGGCCAGCAGGCCGGCTTCCTCAAACCCTCGACGATGACGACGCAGAGCCAGTTCACGCTCGACTACACGCAGACGCACCCCGGCCTGATCGGCGTGACCGATAGCCAGGGCAAGGCGGGCAATCTGATTGCGGTGGGCGGTCTTTACGGCATCTTCATCAACGGCGAAGAGAACGGCGGCGTCACGGCCAGTTCGGCGAACCGCGCCACGCCCAATCAGCCTTACTTCGGTGTCGGTGCACTGATCCAGCCACAGTAGTTCATCAGGCGGTCGCGGCATCCTGATCGTTGACGACCGCCTTAATTTCGCACTGCGAATGACTGTCAGTCGCTCTCGCCAACAACAAGACTCTGGAGACGCGGTATGAAATGGAAACTTTTTGCGGCGCTCTCGATTGCCGCACCGATGATCGCAGCGCTCAGCGCATGCGGTGGCGGCAACGGCAGCAGCAGTAGCCCTCCGCTCGTGGAAGCAGCGCTTTGCCCCACCTCGCTCGACTACAACACGGTATATACCGGTGGCGGCGGCGACGGCGAACTCGTCAAGCTGCAGCTCGACACGGCCAAAATGACCTGGCAGATCACTTATGTCGAGTCGCCGATCCCGCAGACCACCGGCACCGTGACGCCCACGCGCAAAGGCCAGGTCGCCACCGGCACGCTGACTGCGGAAACCGGGCTCCCCACGGCGAAGCTCAACCAGTGCGCGTTCCGCCTGAATGGCGCGAGTCTCGACCCCAACCGCCCGGCGCGCGTCTTCATCGGCGAAGGCGTGGCCGGCGGCACGATTCCGGGCGCCGAGATCGCGTACAAGGGCTCCGGCGGTATTGGCGTCGTGCCGGACACGACGTTCCCGTACTACCCGTTCATCGGCTTCTCCGCGATCGAAACGAATCTCGCGAATGTCGCCGGCACGTACAGCCAGCTCGGCTATCACCAGGTGCCTTCGCAGAATTTCCAGCCCGCGGCGGTCGACGCAAAGATCACGATCAACGCCAACGGCACCTGGACCGAATGCGACAACACGGGCGTGAACGCCGGCAAATACCAGCAGCCCGGCACGAATTTCGCGCAGTCGGCCGATGGCAGCGGCGCGTTCGAAACCGATCACTTCCAGGGGCAGGTCAAGCCGACGCTCGTCACCACGGAGCCGGCCGGCAAGGGCTTCATGATCGTCGGCAAGTTGCGCGGCCAGCTCGTGCCCGTGCTCGTCCGCACCGGCGTGGCGTATCCGCAGGTTGGCGTCGATCCGCAAAGCGGCGCCACGGGCCCGGTGGCCGACGACGAATCGGGCATCTCCGTGCTCGCGCCGCAAACGGCTATCGCGCAGGGCTCGCAGAACGGCGAATACATCGGCGTGGACAGCCAGTTCGACTATCGCACGCTCGCGCTGGAAGGCACGCAGGCCACGCTGCTCGATCCGTTCAACGCCTCGCAGGCCGCGCTCGCCACTGCCCTCGATCTGAACTTCACCCAGACCGTACCGGGCACGGTGACGACCACGCATGTGGGCGCCTCCACCGGCTCGACACCCACCGGCAAGATGATCTTCACGGGCGGCGTGTTCGGTTACCTCGACATGACGACGCCGTCGGACCCGTACTTCACGGCTGGCGCGTTCGTTCAGTAAGGATGACGAAGTAACGTATCGAACAATAACCGGCGCGGCAAACCGCGCCATTCACGAGGTGGCCACTCCCGGCCGTCGCGCAATGCGGCGGCGGCCGGGCCACAAAGGCGCGCGCAGCAAAGGCGGACGACGCATGCCGGACATCCCGAAGCATGCATCGAGCCGTCCCGCGCGCGGGTAAGGCGCACCCGTTCCTGGGAGGGACATGATGAAACGCATTGCAGTGGCGGCGCTGACCGCCGGGCTGACGGCGAGTGCGTATGCACAGCACGCCGGCGACAACGTCGTCGCACTCGGCTGGTTTCACGTCACGACGCAGCATTCGAGCACGCCGCTCACCACGGACGTCGCGCCCGTGCCGATCAACACGCCGCTGCGGCTGCCCAGTTCGTTCACTTCGGCGGGCACGGGGCTTTCGGCATCGAATGCGGATACGGTCGGCCTCGTCATCAGCCACTTCTTCACGGACCATATCGCGCTCACCTCGGTGGCGGGCGTGCCGCCCACGTTCAAGCTCTATGGTCACGGCACGATCAAGCCGCCAGGCCCGGCGGGCGCGCTCGGTAGCCAGAATCTCAGCGATCCGGCAACGAACCCCATTGTCGGCAGCGTGCGTCAATGGAGCCCGGCGCTGATCTTCCAGTATTACTTTCGCGACGCCGATGCGAAATTCCGCCCGTTCCTCGGCATCGGCGTGTCGTACAACTGGTTCTCGGACATCCAGCTCAATCCGAACTTCGTGAAGGCCACCCAGGACGATCTCGGCTCCGTGCTCGCAGCGGGCGCGGGCAAGTCGGGGCAAACGCAGATCAGCGCGAAGGCGTCGTCGTCGTGGTCGCCGGTTTTCAATCTCGGGGCCACCTACAACGTCACGAAGCATCTGGGGATCGTTGCGTCGGTCACCTATATTCCGCTGAAGACGACGTCCTCGGTGATCGTCAAGGCAGCGGACGGCAGCGAGCTCGGCGTGAGCCGGGCCGACCTCAAGGCTGATCCGATCATCTCGTTCCTCGCGCTTTCTTACCGCTTCTAAGGGCGCGTCGTGCCGGCGCAACGGCGAGGAGGCGCATGCGCGTAAGGGCGAGAACGCCCGCGCCAGAGCATGCACCCTCCCGTGCGCTCGCGTGGGCCGGGCCGCTCGCGCTAAAATCGCTGCATGCCGAAAACGCCCAAAGCCCCCGTGACCGATACCGCGCCCGAGCGCGTCACCGACAGCGAATACACCGTCGACGAACTCGCTCGCGTGGCGGGCACGACGGTGCGCAACGTGCGCGCCTATCAGGACCGCGACCTGCTCATGCCGCCCGAGAAGCGCGGGCGCGTCGGCATTTACAACGACTCGCACGTTGCGCGGCTCAAGCTCATCAACCACCTGCTGGCGCGCGGCTACACGCTCGCCAACATTCAGGACCTCATCCTGGCGATCGACGACGGCGGCGACCTGCGCTCGATCCTCGGCCTCGAGAATGCGATTGGCGGTCCGTGGTCGCACGCGCGGCCGAAAACATATTCGCTGCCGCAGCTCATCAAGCTGTTCGGGCCGCAGGCGCCGAGCAGCCTTGCGCGCCTTGCGGATCTCGGGCTGCTCGAACGCCAGGGGCTGTCGTTCGTCTCGCGCAATCCGGGCATGCTCGACGCGGCGGCGGCAACCGTGCGCGAGGGCATTCCCGCGCGCGAGCTGCTCGACGTGCTCGAAGAAACGCGTCCGCATTTCGACGCGATCGCGCGCGTGCTGGTGGAAATGGTCGTGCGCCATCTGGACCGCTACGATCAGGGCGCGCTGCCGCCCGCCACGGACATGCCCGCGCTCGTCGACGCGATCTGGCGGCTGCGCCCGCTTTCCACGGTGTTCGTCGAGCACGAGATCCTGCGCGCGCTCGAAGCGCAGTCGAGCGACTATCTGGGCGGCCGGGTCGCGACGATCCTCGACAAGACGCTCGGCCGCGAGCGTGCGAGCGAGGCCGCGCCTTCGCCCGCTTCCGCGCCTGCCAGCGCCGCGAAGAAACGCGCGCCCAAAGCCGCGCCTCGCAAGAGCGCCGTGCGCGCGCTGGCTGCAGCGAAACCGGCTCGCCCGGCGAAGAAAACCACGCTCAAGAAGCGTTAAACGCGCACGTCCTCCCTCCTCGTTTCTGCTTTGCCGAACGTGTGAAAGGCCCCGCCAGGCGGCCTTTCGCGCGCTCGCGCCCCCTTGCGCCCCTACGGTTGTTGATGGGTTAGAGCGCTGAATCTAGCCTCTTGCGCATCGGCGTCGATCGCACTATGTTTACATCAATCAATGTCACAGTCATAGATGGATCGACAACAGGGAGACGCTCCGGATGAACGCACCCGCCCGTACCGGCGACGCGATCGGCATCGCCATCATCGGCACTGGCTTTGCCGGCCTTGGCATGGCGATCCGCCTGCTGCAAAGCGGCAACCAGGACTTCGCGGTGTTCGAGAAGGCCGACTCCGTGGGCGGCACGTGGCGCGACAATCATTACCCCGGTTGCGCCTGCGACGTGCAATCGCACGTGTACTCGTTCTCGTTCGCACCCAATCCGCGCTGGACCCGCATGTTCGCACCGCAGCCCGAGATTCGCGCCTATTTGAACCGCTGCGTCGATCGCTTCCGGCTTTTTCCGTGGCTCAACTTCGGGCACGCACTCACGAACGCGACATGGGACGAGGCCGCGCACTGCTGGCGCCTCGCGTTCGCCAATGGCCGGCGCGTCACCGCGCGCGTGCTGATCTCGGGCATGGGCGGCCTTTCGCGCCCCGCGTTGCCGGCGATCGAGGGACTCGACAGCTTCGAAGGCAAGACCTTCCACTCGCAGCACTGGGACCACGGCTATGCACTCGAAGGCAAGCGCGTCGCGGTCATCGGCACGGGGGCAAGCGCCATCCAGTTCGTGCCGCAGATCGCGCCGCGCGTGGCGCAGCTCTCGCTCTTCCAGCGCACGCCGCCGTGGATCATGCCCAAGCCCGATCGCGCCATTTCGGGCTTCGAACAATGGCTTTTCCGCACGCTGCCCTTCACGCAAACGCTCGCGCGCGCAGGGATCTACTGGCTGCTCGAAACGCGCGTGCTCGGCTTCGCGGTGCATCCTGCGCTGATGAAGAACGTGCAGAAGCTCGCGTTGCGCCATATCCGCCATCAGGTGCCCGATCCTGAACTGCGTGCGGCCGTGACGCCCGACTACACGATAGGCTGCAAGCGCGTGCTCATTTCGAACGACTACTATCCGGCGCTCTCGCGCAAGAACGTGCAGGTGGTGACGAACGCGATCGAGCGGGTGGACCGCACCGGTGTCGTGACCGCCGATGGCGTGCATCACGAGGTCGATTGCCTGATCTACGGCACCGGCTTTCAGGTGGCCGACCCATTTCCGCCGGGCACGATCGTGGGCCGCGGCGGCATCGATATCGTCGAGACCTGGCGCAACGGCGCGCATGCCTACCTCGGCACGAGCTTGCCTGGTTATCCGAACTTTTTCATGCTGGTCGGCCCGAACACCGGCCTCGGCCACAACTCGATGGTGTTCATGATCGAATCGCAGATCGAGTACGTGCTCGGCGCGCTCGCCGCCATGAAGGACGACGGCGCGGATTCGATCGACGTGCGGCCTTATGTGGAAGCGCGCTACAACGAGCGCATCCAGAACAAGCTTGGCCGCGCGATCTGGTCGGTGGGCGGCTGCAAAAGCTGGTACCTCGACCCGCGCAACGGCCGGAACACGACGCTGTGGCCCGGTTTCACCTGGCGCTTTCGCCGCGCCACGGCGCACTTCTCCCTCGCCGATTACCAGGTCTATCGCGCGCCGCATGCCGCGCAGGACGAAGCGCCGCTCACCGTCGCCACGCAACCCACCGAGGCCGCCTGACCAGGCGCAATCGCCCCACCCGGAGCCCGCCCATGAAACGCTTTGACAACAAGGTCGCCGCCATCACCGGAGCCGGCTCGGGCATGGGCCGCGCGCTCGCGCTCCAGCTTGCCGGCGCCGGCTGCCATCTCGCGCTCGCCGACCGGAACGCCCCGGCGCTCGAGGAGACCGCCCGCATCGTGGGCGCGCTTGCCCCTTCGGTGCGCGTGAGCACGCGCGCGCTCGACGTGAGCGAGCGCGACGCCGTATTCGCGTGGGCCGACGAGACGGCGGCCACGCACGGTGGCGTCAATCTCGTCTTCAACAACGCGGGCGTCGCGCTGTCGAGCACCATCGAAGGCATGGCGTACAGCGATCTCGAATGGATCGTGAACATCAACTTCTGGGGTGTCGTGCATGGCACGAAAGCATTTCTGCCGCATCTGAAGGCATGCGGCGAAGGGCATATCGTCAATACCTCGAGTGTGTTCGGTCTTTTCGCACAACCAGGCATGAGCGGCTACAACGCGACCAAATACGCCGTGCGCGGCTTCACCGAAGCGCTGCGCCAGGAACTCGACATGATGCGCTGCGGCGTGTCCGCGACCTGCGTGCATCCGGGCGGCATCCGCACGAACATCGCGCAATCGAGCCGCGTCGCGCCCAACATGGTGGGCTTCATGGTGGCGAGCGAGCAGCAAGGCAAGGACGACTTCGAGAAGTTTTTCATCACCACCGCCGACGACGCGGCCCGCGCCATCCTGAGCGGCGTGAAGCGCAACGCGCGGCGCGTGCTGATCGGCCGCGACGCGCGCGCAGCGGACTGGCTCGCGCGCACGCTGCCCGCCGCCTACCAGGCACTGGTCGTGATGAGCGCGCGGCGCGAAGCCGCGAAGGCACGCCGCCGCGCCGCGCGCGGGTCAGCCGCCACGCCATGAACAACAGCAGGCACACAACAGGGAGCCATAACATGATGCCGATACGGCGCGACATCCGCTTTGCATTGCCGCCCGAGAGGGCGTGTGACTGGCACGTCGAGGGCGTGCCGGTCACCCACTTCTTCAACGCGCTTTCGCTGCTCTTTCCCGCGGGCGAGCGCTTCTTCATGGATTCGGTGCGGCATTATCGCGACCGCATCGAGGACCCCGAACTCAAGAAGCAGGTCATGGGCTTTATCGGTCAGGAAGCGATGCACACGCGCGAGCACGTCGAGTACAACGACTTGCTGCAGGCGGCAGGCTTGCCCGCGCACAAGCTCGACAAGCGTCTGTGGGCCATCCTCAATTTCGCGCGCAAGGTGTTGCCGCCTTCGCTGCAACTCGCGCAAACCGTGGCGCTCGAACACTACACGGCCATGCTCGCCGACCTGCTGCTCGCCGACACGGGCACGCGTATCGAAGGCTCGGTGGCGGGCTACAAGCAGATGTGGCTCTGGCACGCGCTGGAGGAAACCGAGCACAAGTCGGTCTCGTTCGATGTCTGGAATCTCGTGATCGAGCCAGGCGTCAAGCGCTATCTCATGCGAACCGGTACGATGCTCGCCACCACGGTTCTCTTCTGGCTCATCGTGTTCGACTATCACCTGGCGCTCTTGCGCGCGCACCGCCGACGCCAGGGCAAGGGGCGCGGCATGTGGAAGCTCGTGAAGTTTCTCTACGGGCCGCGTCACGGCGTGTTTCCCGGCATCGCGCTCGAATGGCTGCGCTTTTTCAAGCCCGGCTTTCATCCGTGGGATCACGACAACCGGCGGCATCTCGCGCGCATTGACGGCCTCGTTGCGCAGATCGACGAGACCAACGCGCAGTACGCCTCGCGCGCCGCCCCGCGCCGCGTGCCGCTGCATCCGGCGGCAACGCCGCGCGCGGTGTGAGCCACGTCATGCGCGGCGCGCCCGAACCCGTGTTCGTCCAGTCCGACGACGTGCGCCTCGCGGTCTACGTCAGCGGGCCCGTCGATGCGCCGCCCGTCGTGCTCGTGCACGGCTACCCGGACTCGGCGCGCATCTGGAGCGCGCTGCGCAGCGAACTGGAGACGCGCTTTCGCGTGATCGCCTACGACGTGCGCGGCATGGGGGCCTCCGAAGCGCCGCGTGCGCAGTCTGGCTACGCGCTCGCGCAACTCGCGCGCGATCTGCTTGCGGTCGCCGATGCCACCTGCGGCGCGCAGCCATTTCATCTGCTGGCGCACGACTGGGGGTCGATCCAGTGCTGGGAGGCCGTGACCGATCCGGCAAACACCTCGCGCATCGCTTCGTACACCTCGATTTCCGGTCCTTGTCTCGACCATGTGTTTCTCAAGCCGCGCGTTCCCGCGCAATTGCTGAAGTCGTGGTACATCGCATTCTTTCATCTGCCGCTCGTGCCCGAACTCGCCTGGCGGCTCGGCGGCGCGGCGTTGTGGCCGTGGTGGCTGCGCAAGACCGAGCGCGTGCGCGTCGAGCCGGATCCCCGGCGGTTGCGCAACGCGCTCAACGGGCTGCAACTCTATCGCGCGAATTTTCTCGCGTGTGCGCGTCGCCCGCGCGAGCGCAGCACGCGTATTCCGGTGCAGTTCATCGTGCCGCGCTTCGACCGCTACGTGACCCCGGCCATGTCCGAAGGCGTCGAGCGCTGGCTCGGCGCACATCAGCGCGAAATCATCGCCGCGCCGCATTGGGCCGTGGTGAGCGAGGCGCGGCAGATCGCGGCGCGCTTCACGCGTTTTGCCACGTGCGCTTCGCCTCGCGCACAAGCCTTCGAACCCAACCTGCACTCTGAGGACCGCCAGTGAACCCACTTGCCCTGCCTGCCGCGGTCGTTGCCGTCGGCGCCGCTCTCGTCGCAGGAAGCGCCGCGCTCGCCGCATTCTCGCGACGCGCCACGCGCCGCATCGAAGCCGCCGTGCCGATGGACGGTCAACTGATCGACATCGACGGCGACCGGATTCATTACGTCGAATACGGCAGTGGGCCGCCCATGGTGTTCATTCACGGTCTGAGCGGGCAAATGCGCAACTTCGCGTGGCTGCCCATGCAGGCGCTCGCGCGCGAACATCGCGTGATACTTATCGACCGCCCGGGCTCCGGCTACTCCACACGCGGGCCGCACGCATCGGCGACCATCCGCGCGCAGGCGCGCACGGTCGCGCGCTTCATCGAAGCGCTGGGTCTCGAATCGCCGGTGCTCGTCGGGCATTCGCTCGGCGGGGCGATCGCGCTGGCCGTGGCGCTCGATCATCCGCACGCTGTTTCGCGGCTCGCGCTGATCGCGCCGCTCACCCACGTACAGACCGAGGTGCCCAAGGCCTTCCGCGCGCTCGTGCTGCGCTCGCAGGCCGTGCGCCGCTTCGTGGCGCGCACGTTGGCGACGCCCATCGGACTCGCGACCAGTTCCGCCGTCCTCAAGCAGGTGTTCGCACCCGAGGCCGTACCGGGCGATTTCCGCACGCGCGGCGGCGGACTGCTGAGCTTGCGGCCCAGCGGCTTCTACCACGCCTCGGCCGATCTCATCGCGATTGAAGACGCCGACGATCTCGCGCAGATGGAGCGACGCTACGCACAACTGAGCGTTCCCGTCGATGTTTTGTTTGGACGCGACGACATCGTACTGAATTGGACCCGACACGGCGACGCGCTGAGCCGCCTCACGAGCCAGGTGACGCTCAAGGTGGTGGGCGGCGGCCACATGCTGCCCGTCACCGCGCCGTCCACGACCTATGACTGGCTGCTCTGCGCGCTCGCGGGCACGGTGCACGCGGGCCACGCGCGCGCGATCGAGGCGGATCAGCCGGGCATGGACACCGGTTCGCCGGCACCGGGCGTGCTGGGCAATCCGTCTGCGACTTAGCCGACCTCGCCACGCGGCGTGCGCTGCGTGAAGAGGAAACCGCGAAGCTGAAAAATGCGTCGGCCCGCGTGCGAACGCGCGGGCTGCAAGCATTCATCAAGGGAGACAGGCAATGAAAGTTCAGAAAGCGCGGGCGTTCATCGCGTGTGCGGTGCTTGCGCTCGCCAGCGCCACGGCATTCGCCCAGAGCGACGGCACAGAAACAGGCAACGCATCGCCAGGCGCGACGTCCGCCGCCGAAGTCGCGAAACTGAGCGTCGATCAACAGGTACGCTGGCTGCAGCGCGCGCAGAAGACCGACGCGCTCACGAAGCTGGACGACGCGCAGCTCACCGCGCTCTTCGAGGCATTCGATCCGCTCGTCGTGCCCACGCTCATCAAGCTCGGCCCGGCGGGCTATCCCTCATACGAATTCGTGCTGTCGCGCTGGGAGCGCCTGAACGGCAAGTGGCCCGCGAAGCCCGCGCACATGCTGGTGAAGCTGGATCACGAGCCGCTGCGCATCTACGCGAAATGGCTGCCCGACAGCGATCATTCGGGCGAGGAGGTGATCTACGACGCCTCGAAGCGCCACGACGAAATGTACGGACACCTCGGCGGCTTGCTCGGCGTGATGCCGATGTGGACCGCGCTCGACGGCACGCTCGCGCGCTCGCAGTCGAATCACAAGATCACGGATCTCGGCACCGAATTCATCGTGAGCCAGTTCATGACCGACGCGAAGAAATACGTCGAAGTGGGCGCGTCCTACAAGCCGCAAGTCGAGGTGAAAACGATAGATGGCGTGCGCGTCGTGGCGCTGACCTACGTTTCGCCGAGTGGCAAGCCGCAGTTCTACGCGAAGAAGCAGACGCTCGGGCTGGACCTGCGGCATCCGTATTTCCGCACCGTCGAAGCCTACGGCGACGACGGGCAGATGTTCGAGAAAATCGTCATCGACAGCATCACGCCGAAGTCCTTCGACGACGACGCATTCGATCCGAAGAATCCCAAATACAAGTTCTGAAACCTGGGCCGCGAGGGCAAAGGTGAGACTTTTCGGGAGGAGAGCACGACGTTCGACTCCTGGAACTCCTCACCTATCGTTGTATCGGTGAACTCACGATGCGGTGAATGACTCACCGCCGCGCGCTCAACGATACTTCTGCAGTTCGGCATCGGTGATCGGTTGCGCCGGCAGATTCAGCATGCCCGGCAGGTCGCCCAGCTTCGGCAGGCCGCTGACATTGGCCCAGCGGCCGCCCGAGCCCTGATAAACAAGCGTAGGCGTACCGTCGAAACCGAGGTCCTGAAAGAGCTTGATGTTGTCGTCGAGCTTGCTCTTGTCGGCGGCCGAAATGTGCGCGAGCGGCGCGATGCCGCCCGATTCGTCCTTCTCCGAGTAGTGCGTTTCCAGCTCTTTGAGCAGCGCAGCGCCGTCTTTCGCCTCCAGCAACGCGGCCGCCTTGCCCGCCGAATCGGGCTTCAGAAAGCCCATAGGAATCCAATGCACTTGCAGGCCGACCGCTTCATACGGTTGCAGCGCTTTCCACACCAGGTGACAGTAAATACAGTTTGGGTCCATAAAGACATAAAGCGTCGACTTCACGTTCGACCCATTCGCACCTTCGACGATCGCACTCGCATTCTGCAGGCTTGCAGCCGCCGTTGCGGGCAACCAGGTGGGCTCAGGAGCCGCGGCGGCCATGGCGCCGGCGCTCATGGCCAGTGCGCCTGCGGCGATCAGCATGCGTGTGAACTTCTTCATTCTTTTCCTCTGACTTGGATAGCGCGTCACGTCGCGCGCCTGTGAAGCGAAGGCTCGTATCTTAGGGTCGGGCCGTGGCACGTCACTGACGCCAATATGGCAGAGGCGTCAGGTGAGCAGCAAAGGTGAGAGTTTGCGGGAGGACGTTGGGCCTGTCGGCAGGCAAATAAGTTTGGACTTAGGCTTACCACCCGTGGCCGGATTCGCATCGATTTCCGCTCGCCGCCGCTCACGACAAGTTCGGACTTGAAGTCGAAATTGGCCAATCTCGGTGCATTCTCGAGCGAGAGTCCAGACTTGCCGCCCTGCCCGGGACTTGCTGGCCGTCTTTATTTAGGGACAGTCTGTGTCTCAAAATCCCGGCTCCGCGTTCGCGCCTTATGTAACACGTGGCCTACTGCCGATTCGCCAATCCCAAACATTGCACCAATCTGACGGTATGACATACCATTGCTGTGAAGTTCGAAGATGTGCTTTATCCACTCTTCAGACCGGCCGTTCAACCGGCTGGTCAACTTGACGTCAACTGGCTTTCGGTTCTCCCAACGAGAGAACGTAAAGCGAACCCCACACGCGCACGTTGCCTCGTAACGACCGTAGCTTTTCCTACCAACGACTACCGAATGGTTGGTGCGGGTCGCCTCGGCACTATATATGCAATCGACCGAAGGGCGCACGCCCATCGGGAGGTCGATTACCGTAGAGCCTGAGTCCAGACTAAAAACCGACATTGCATTGCACGCAGACGCATACAACACCATACGTAGCGAACTCATCTGCCCCCTAATCAAAGATTGTTCTAGTAACGCAAACTCTCCCGACTTGACTGGCCTCCCTTCACGCCGCGATGTCACCCATCGAAGATAGCTAGTCCCATAATGGGACACAATTGCGCTGATGAATGCCCGGTTACTCGACAAAAGAATCCCGCCCAGAGACTTATCTTTGATAAAACTAAAAAGTTGATGTTTGAATAGCTCAGGATTGATCACAACACGATTCGATAAAAGCCATTGAGACAACAACGACACTTTGAGGCAAGCTTCGAAATTCGAGCTCGACAGCTTCAACCCGATACGTTCCGCGTCAAATGATCTGAAATCCGCTGCGTCGATGAATCCACGTTTGTACGCCGTCCCCCTCAAAACAATGTACAACAGTTCGTGATGCCACGGACAAATGCACACACCCGGCAATTGATGAACTCTCCGCCAATGAATTGGGAGATCATTTCGTCGGTCCAACTGGAAACACGAATTGCAAAACCTTCGTTGACTAGAATTTGGTCCAAATCGGACACGACCCAGGTAGCTTGCGTCGGCACGTTGTCGCCGAGACGAAATCGCCTCCAGAATTTGCATTGGTGTTTTGTCGACTGCCAAAGCAGCAAAATATGGATACCCCGTCATACGTTCAGCGATGTCTTTTGCTGTCAATCCCCAGCAAACGCGCGTCGCCTCTTCCACACGATTAAGATTGAATGGCATTTTTCCGTAGGGCATTTGGTACCCGAAAACATGCTCCAATACGGCTGGCAATAGTGTTCTAGGTGTCTTCAGATAGCGAGCCACAATCCCGAAAAGAGGCTCCTCATCAAGCTGATCGGGAAGAAAAATTGTCATCGTAGTGCCATCATCGCTTGAGATTGCGTCGTATACGTGATTTTTCTATTTCTTCCGGCGCGTACCGACGGGTTCGCCGATAGAGTCCGTCACACTGTTTCTGTACAGTGCTGACCGAACCTAAAGTGGACACATGGGTCCGCCAGTCTAGCGCAACATTTTTAGCGAAATCGCTGAGCGTTCTTTGAACGTAAGCCTGGTCTTTATGGACGAATCTACGGGCGGTCGTCTCCGATACGCCCAGCCTTCCGGTGATATCCGCTATCGATAAGCCTTGCGAGTGCAACGTCTGCGCCTCGCAAGCGTATGGCTCCCCATACACCGAAACTGTGGTTCTGGTCGGCGCCTCACCTCGTGTGTCAACAAAAGCCATACCGCATTGGCACTGGCAAAAATATTTGCCGCCACTCCGAATTCGGACCTCTACACGGTGTCCGGGACCGTGCGCTGCAAACCTGCTTGGACAGGTAGGCCAAAACTCGGACATGTTCTGAATTTTGTTTTCAAAAAAAACGTATAACAACACCTGTGGCAAGGCCATCGCCGATGTTTGTGCACCTGTCACGCGTCCGACAATCCAGTTTTGCCTACTCACTGGTAACAACTCGCAATGGGACAGGTATTCGGCACCGTAGAAGTCGACGAGATCTTTGGCGACCTTGGCTGACTCAAGGGTGTTTCTCCCCCTTTGGTAACCGGCAAGGCGCGCGCCCTCAAGCCACGATTGATAGGGAAGATTCCTGAAAGACAGGGCCGAGTCTTGAAGAATGCGCTGCGATATCGTTGCGACTGCAACTATACCGGGTCGGTGCGTCCGAGATGAAACGAACGACGTTGCGACGCCATTCGAAAAATCTTCTGGTATCGGCCACGCCCGACTTGTGCAAGCGATTTGGGGGAACTCCCGAAGATACCCGCCGTGCGTCGGACAAATTACCACGCCAGGCAGTTGATGCACACGTCGCCATGTCAATGGTAACCCGCATCCCTTATCGGTTTCAAGACAGTCTCTGCACATACGGATCACACGAGGGCGTTGAATCAACTTCAGGAGGTCGCCACGCAAAATCCTGCCAGAACGTCTCAGTACTTCCGCTTGCAGTCGATAACGCAAGTCTGGGGCACAAAAGCTCGCATAATAAGGGAACAGAGTGAGCTTTTCGGCAATCTGCGAGCCGGTCAATCCAAACGACGTCGACGTCTGATGGGCCACTTCGTCGAGGTTATACGCTAGGCCAGTATTGAGTGGCGCGAGGTAGCCAAAAAGGGCCGCTGATAAACGAACACCAGTCGTGCACGAACATCTGTTTTCCATAGCGTGCCACAACACCAAACAAAGGCTCATCGGCTTCTGCGCTATCGAGGAATACGCTCATTTCAGCGACCGGATTTCTGGCGTGGCTTCTTGCGCCCGCGAGCACCATCTGATTGCGCGTCCGAGCGCCGCGACGGGTTCGGACGCGCATCCGACGATGATTTCTGGTCCTCATCGTCGGGCTGCGTCCGCGGCGCTTCGTCAACTCCCTTCTCCATCAAAAAAATCGCACGCCGTACGGTAGCGTTCGCGTCCAGATTTGGATTCTCAGCGATTACCGTCTCAGCCAGACGCTCGGCATCAATTCGCCTTACCCCGAGGTCAATCAGATATGTGACCGTGCCAATGAACTTCTCTACACGAATCTGGGATTCTTCGATTGCGCGACGTTGCTCACTATCGACAGGCATCGATTCCAGGTAAGCACCAACAGCGTCTTCTGCCGCGCCTGTAAGTTCTGCGATCTTCCTGTAGTCTGACTTCGCAATAGCTTCAAGCATCCCTTCAACCAGCCCAAGTCCCCTGTCTGCTGCCATATCAAGGAGTTCGACAGTCACTTCTCCAAGTGCAATCCCTTCTACGCCCTTGGCATCTTCGATGAAAATTCCTTCGTATTGAGTCAGCTTCCAAACGAGTTTGGCGATCGCCGGCATTCCCGCAGAGCGCTGTAGTAACTGCTTTCTGACACCCTCCTTATCCTTACACGCGCGGTGCTGGAAATCTTGCTCCATGATTGCATCAGACACACGCTGCCAGTCAGGCCCATCCCTGAGCGGAGCCAGCTTCGCCACGCCTGCACTACCCACCCGACGTCGCGTCTGGAACCGCTTCAGCTCCTTTTCGACCTCCGGGGAACCAATAACAACGAAGTTGCAACATCTCGCGTTAAAAATATTTGTCAGGAAATCAATCAAATCTGTGCGATTTGCACTTTTCAAGGAATTATGTATTTCATCAATCACTAGAATTCCTGTGTAATGAATGCTCAACACCATAATTACTTTCTCTACAAGCATAGAGGAAACGGCTTGATCCCCGACTTCTGCTACGTAACTTGTCCCAATATACAAATCGAACCAACCCAATATGCCGAGCAACAAACTCCTGACACTACCATTGTGCGGGCAGGTAACAAATACCCATACAGCCTGCTGAACGCCTAACCATTCGCCCTTGTAACTCTTGTGCGTTATGATCATTGGCAAAGTGCTCAAGACCATCTTGACTGCGGTGGTCTTCCCCACGCCTGAAATCGCGAGAACTGGCATGCATTCCGAATGGGAACTGCGTGGCGCAGAAAATACCTTGTAGCTACCCCTCTGGATACTCGCGTAGGTAGACTGCATTATTCGTTTAATGGTCTCTGTCGTCTGAAAATGAACGTATCGGGAACGTAGTGCAATATGAAACCAGTCAACGAGTTGAATATGGATGGGGAGCAGCACCCAGACCCGCTCGATTCGCGCAAGCGCCAGCAAGCGCATCTCCTTTCTCCATGAGCGAGATTGCGCAGTGAACCCGAGTTTGAATCCCTTGGTCATGCTATCCAGAATTTCTTGACGCCTGAATTCCGGTAACGCCAGGATGAGTGGGTTGTCCGCGTATTCTCGAAGTTCGGTATTGGACGGACGATAGATTGCCTCGATCGCCATATCACACCGTCCGAGGATCGGATCGCCCGGAACATTCAATGGAATTTCTTGTAGGTCTAACTGTTTTTTAGAGCGCGGTGATCCCATGTCAGCTTCTCCGCTTATTGACGCGGCCAGTTGGCGCACGCATCAGCAAATCCGCCACTACGCTGCTCCGAGCCGCCTTCGTTGCATCCGCAAAGGCCGATGTTTCAGATCGTTGTCCATTGGACAGTGAAGGGGTAGACGAGGTCTTCGGTGTTCCGGCTGAGTCCCGAGCGGAGCGTTCAATTTCCTGCTCGTCCCGCCTCGTAGCTCGCATGTGTTTGGTATCGGGTGCGACCTTCCCCGCTGCTGCAAGCGCGGCCTCCCGTCTCTCGGCTGATGCGTGGATGCTTTCGTGGGAATTAAGCGCTTGAGCCATCCTCAACCCCTCGTTTTTTTGCATCTCGGCTCTTCCGTTCGCCCGCTTTAGCCTTTGATATTGCTCGATCTCGGGAAGCGACGCCTCATATGCATGTGCGAGAGGGGATTTCCCTGGGTGTGCATACACCGGGTTATCATCGGCTCCGGACAAGGTAATTCTCGAAAGATCGTCTGGGTTGCAGCGGACGATGATGTCCTGGTTTCCACTTGGCACACGCCCCCCAACAGGACCGAGTGGACGTTGGGCTATGTAGGTCAGTTTTCGAATGGTCAACGTTCCCCCTGTTACCGGCGTAGCCTCTACATCCGGGAGAACAGTGTGCTCAACATCGTCGACCTCGCATGCGGCAAGCACCGCATTTCCGTGACTAACACCCCAGTTCCAAAGATTGAGCGGCGTATTGGCGTCACCCACTCCGACCATATCTGCTGGCGCATCAAGATCGTTTCCGATAGGAGTGCGGTGATACAGATGTATTGCACGCAGCAGTTCAAGCATGAATTCCGCCCGGGTCCACAATGCGTCCTTCGCAGGGTCGTAACCACGCTGCTTCTCGTTTTCGACAATGCCGTATCCGTTCCGCTGAGCGATGACAGGTATCAGACCAAAACGACGTTCGATGATCCCTCGCCAGAACGGCTCCAGGGGTGCGCTATTGTCAACGCCAACCCCAAATCGGGCCCCTATCCTTCTCCAAGGAACGGACTGTCTATACTCGCAACCGCGATCAACGTGAAAGCGACCTGGCATATGCCGGCAGGGCCAGTCCTCCGTCGTTATCGTAAATCCGTACTTGGCGCAGAACTCCGCTTTCGGACTGGCCATGTTGATCAACGCGAGTGCGGCTCCTTCGAACGACGGTGGCCGGAAACTGACATGGATTCCAACGATCATCCTCGACCAGACATCGATGACAAAATAAACGGTGGGGCGGCCTGCGACCAGCACCCGGGACAATGTCGACAGCAAATAGACGTCGGCAACGGTTGCATCCACCATGAATACATGCCCAGGTCCCGCGCAATGCTGCACAGCATGTCCCGTCTTACGCCGACGCTTCCCACTTGTGGCCTGTCCGCATCCGGGGTCGAAGGCTTCACGCCTGCGCTCTGCGGCCAAAAAATGCTTAAACTGGTCGTCGGTGATCGCGTCGTCCTGCCGACACTCGACGTTGATCACTTCGCCACGTTCATTTCGTATTACTTTTTCGCAACGGAGCAGATAATTGGCTCGGAGAACGACGTCCCGTAAAGTCGGCCTGGAGCGTTTTCTCCTTGCCCCCCGCTTGCTCCGTCCTCCCTTTCGGCCAGATTGCCCCCGTTTGCCGCTGCTCCGATTTTTCCTGCTCGCCGGCGGTTTGCTGGTATCAAGCGATCCGAGGTCTTTGGGCAGATTTTTGTCCCAAAGTGCCTCATTGTTTGTCTTCAACCAATCCATCATCCGCCGCATGAGCCGGTCACGTCGCAGGGATGGCGGAATGGTTTTCGGACGGGGGTCTCTGGAGCGACGGCCCGGGACATTTTTGTACACGCGTTCCCGACGCGTGGTAAGACGGCCACTTCTTGGATAGTCGCTGGAGACTGCTGCGTCCGACATGCCGCGCTGCAGCCACCGGCGGAAAGCGTCATAAACCGCCTTACGTCCAACCTGCTCTTCCTTGGCTCTGGCAGTGAAGCCCAAAGACCGCGGTGAACCGCCTTCAAGATATGAGATGAATCGCTCTATATCCTCCGGCGTCTTTCTTCTCACCAGTGGCGCAAGAAGCTTTGCGGTTTCTTCCGATTTTTTCACATGGCCCGGGGTTGACCGCTTCTCCCTATTTTTTTGAAGCCATGGATCTTCCACTAGCTGATAGCCACCTGTTGCGGTCGCATTCGCTCCAGCCAGACGGGCGAACTCCTCAGTCTGGTAAGAGACGATGCATATTCTCGATCCATCTGTCCGCGCGAGGTAGGTCTTCGGCTGGCCGTAGCCCGTCATTACAACGCGATACAGTCGATCTTCTTTAAGGTTCAGGTACACCTGATTGTTATAGACCTGAACCAGTACTCTCACTTTCGACGGCATGTCCGCGTCCAGTATTCGCTTGTGGAGCAATGATATGACTCAGCCTCACGCGTCGCTCCCAGGTCATTCTTCATCGGCCTGCATCGACCGACGAAGCGTAGCCGGGTTTCGATCATCGGCGCGCCTGAAGTGGAACGACCTGTGAGTCAACAATCCGAAGCGACGATACGGGCTCGTGATCGAAGTTTCCACAGTCGAGATTAAAGCGGATATGCCTGGCAGCAAGCAGGAGGTGGTAAGCATTAAGTCCAAAGTGAAAAGGTTGCTGTCGCCGACGCATCACGTGAGCACACACCTCACTTACCGTTGCATCAGTGTCCCAGCTCAAAGCGTCAAGAATTGTTTGTTGAATATTCGGATCCATCGCCCCTTCGCCCGCACGATCGGGCCGCAATGCGATCAGGTACAAACGGTCAAGATTGAGCGCCCAGTTTTCATTCATTCCGTCGTTCAGTACGAGTGACCAGGGGATGCCCTGTCTGATCCAGTATTGTTCGACGATCCTGAGTTCGTTGGTCATGGCAGGGGCTTCGTCGCGTCGAAGTCTGACCGATTTCGCCACGAAACACAGTTTTCCCTCCATGCGCTTTGAGACGAGAAAATCGGTGTAGAGGATTGCCTCACTGCCATCGTTGTATCGCGGATGAGGTATATGCATCGCGCCCGCTATGCGAAGCGTCAGCTCAGGGTCACATACATAGGATTCGCGAATATCAACCGTGTCGTCCTGGTAGGTTTCCCAAAGAAATTCGGCGTACCGGCTGTCATTCGCAATATGGGCTTCCCGTCCCATAAACGGTATCCGACGGACACGCTTCGCCCACCTGTCGCCCCACACTGTCTTGCCTGGAACGTAGGCCTGCCCAATTCCGGTCCCAAGTCCCTTCTGGCGAATTTTCACAAGGCGCTTCTGGCGTGTTGTGAGATCAGACATGGTGTTCCAGACCGAGTGTGACGATTTGACAGACGCGCTTGGTGCGGGTCTCAGTGATTTGACAGGGCGACCCGGCAACCTTTTTCACCTAACTGTAGCTCATGTCATTTACGGGTCAAGCTGTCCCGCAGACACACTCCAGGGAGTTCACCGGTTGCAAATGCATCGCAAATAACAGGCCCTTATAAATTTCCGTCGCGCAGCGAGCATAATCGGAAAGAGGCCTGGTCGCCATCTGGTTTCCTCATCTCATCGCTGGCCATTGCCAAACCGAACATTGATTAGGATATCGAATGATATTTAATACCTGTCAAAACGGATACTAAAAGAATCGAGATGTCATCACACAACCACTGTAATCATCAGATCATTTCGCTCGCGAATCGTTAAGATTTTCTTATATGACTTCTTTGTCTAATTGACATCGTCGTAAAACCGGCGACGTGGTCGATTCCTACCTGCTCCCCAAGATTAAGAAATTCTATTCCCGTGGTTTGCATCTCCGTCACGCGGCTTGCTGTGGGTCCATGGCAAATCCGCCCCCGATTGCGGACAGGCTCAAGCACCGATATGTCAGACGCGATTTGGTGCCGCGATTCGCACGATAATGAAACTTATCCTGCGCTGCGGATCGGTTCCCTGACGTTTTTCCCTGAAATTGCGCAAATTGCGCCATGAAATCAGGGAATCCTCCCAATCCTGCGTTTTCTCGCCATAATCCCGAAATGGGACGCACACCGCTCAATTCGCCCGAGACCGTCCATGCCGTCGTCCGGCAACTGCTGGCCGCGGCAGGCGTGGCTGCGCCCATCACGCCGTCGCTCTTCCGCCGCATCGTGACCGCCCGTCGCGTTCGTGAGGATCTGGGGGGCGGCGATCCAGCCTGGATTGGCCGGCAGGTGCGCGCAATCGAGGTTGAACTGATCAGCGAGTCCACGGCGCGCTACACCGCGAGCGGCCTTCCCGACCAGGTCGCCGATTCCATGCGTTCGCTGTGGTTGATGGCCCTGGAAGCCGCTCGCGGCGAATTCGCCGCGGCACAGGCGGACGCCGCGGCGTCGGTTGCCAGCGCGGCGGCCGAGCGCGACAACGCCAGCGCGCTGGTGGCCATGCTGAGGGCCGAACTCGACGACTGGCAGAAACAGGCGCGCGAACAGGACGTATGCATCGGGCAGCAGCGGGAGGAACTGGCCCAGGTCCACCGGCGACTCGCCGAGGAAACGGACAGGGCGCGTCGTGCCGAAACGGCACTTGACCAGGCGGCCCGCGCCAGCGATGAAGCCCGACGCCGGCACGAGGAGGAACTCTCCTCAGTCCGAGGCAAATATGCCGGTCTTTCCCGCCAGCTATTGAATGCCACGGACCAGTTTCGCCAGTCGCTGGCAGCCAGGCAGGCTGCCGTGCAGCCGGAAGTGCAATCGTTACGCCGACGCCTTGCGCAGGTCACCGAGAACTACGAGAAGCTGGTACAGAACGGCGAGGCTGCCGCCACGCGCGTCCCCGGCGGCAGCCCACCCCCACGCACGCAGAACCCTCCCGCCGACTAGCCCGCCAGGCAGCCAGCCAAAATGGATGACGCGCCGTGCTACGCCCCTCGGACTACCTCGACATTGCCATCGATCCGCCGCGACCTCTGCCCAGCGACATCGGAGGCGCCGTCACGTACCTCTCAACAGTATTGAACCTGCCTGTCTACGAGACCTGGTCGCCATCCCGGCTTCTCGAGAAATACGGTTCGATGCCCGCTGCCAAAGCGGCCCAGCCCGAAGTGTTTTCGGTGCTGCTCAGCGGCGGTGAGGCAGTCAGGTTCTGGGATCTGGGTCAAATCCGTACGGTAAGCGCAGCGCAGGCCCCAAGCGCCGAAACCGTTGTCGGGCGCCTGCTGCGCACCCTCAGGGTCCGGTTCCGCCCGGTGCATCCGCCGACGCCACGGGAACCTGGCGCGATGCGCCCTGGTGCCGCAGTCATCCACCCCGACCTGCATCCCCGGAGACGCCCTCTTGCAGGCGAACCCTGGCTCTCGGGCACCGGCCGGTTTTACAACAGTGATCTGACGACCAATACCCTGGGCGTCTCCGATGACGGCGCCGCGGTCCACCGATTCCTGCAGGAGCGGGCCAGCGGCTCGCCCCATACCCTTCGCGCCTACACGTCGGAAATACGTGCGCTGGTCCGCTGGTGCGAAGCGAATGGCGTGGCCGGCCCGCTGTCTGCGCTGACACGGCATACCCTGCTCGACTACCGGGACGCACTCTGCAGGCGGGACGAAACGCCATCAGAGCACGGAATGGATGCGCGCAGTGAAGCGGGCCAGCAGCGCGCAATGGCGGTGCTGCGAAGCCTGTTTGGTTTCCTGACGCTCACGGGGTATCTGAATTCGAACCCGTGTGCGAGGCTGGGTAGCACCGCCGCCGAGCGGGCAGGATTCCGTCCCGAACGCATCCTGCCGGCTGCCGCGGTAGACGCCATCGACCGCTGGTTACGCGAGCGGATCGGGGGCATTGGCCGTCAGCCGGACGTCGCGCGGCGCGCCGCGATCCTGGCGACCTATCGTTGCACCGGCATCCGGCTCGATGAGCTGGCGACCCGGGACGGCTATCCGCGCCTGAGCGTCGACGCCGACGGCTGGACGATAAGGGTCAAGGGCAAAGGACGGAAGCAGCGTTCCATTCCGCTCCCCGACAGCTGCACGGTTTTCCTGAAACAGTATCGTGTTGCATGCGGACTCGAGGCAACGCCGTTACCGGGCGAGGTCGCGGCCCTGATCCGAGGAAAGCGTGGCGCCGGTCTCGGCGCATCGGGGCTCTACCGGCAGGTCAAGGCTGCATTTCAGGAAATGGCTTCGGCGATGCCCGCGAGCGATACGGCGGCCCGTCTGGTTCTCGAAAGCGCGTCGCCCCACTGGCTCAGACATCTCGTGGGCAAAACACTGGTGATCGATAAAAAGGTTCCACTGCCGATGGCGGCAGCCCTGCTCGGCCACGAGTCCGTGGTGACCACTGCAGGCTATTCCCAGACCGACCTTTCCGAGCTGCGTGAAATCATGCAGGAGAGTTTTTCAGTGCGATCCGCAGACGATGCACCATAACCCGAACCGCCACTCACACGTTTAAAGAAGCAACTGCAGGCCGGGCGCTTTTCACGGTGAAAAGCGGGCATGGGTCACGGATAGGTGTTTCACTTCCTACGTTGGCGTGGTGGCGGTGGAGACAGCAGCTCGCCGACGTCTCTCCCAAGAACATTGGCGAGTGCGGCAAGAATGAGCAGTGAGGGATTGCCAAGCGACCGCTCGATCTGACTCACGTAGGTGCGATCTACGTCAGCCTCAAGGCTCAGACGTTCCTGGGAGAGCTCCTGCTCTCGCCGGAACGCTTTAATGTTGATCGCGAGATGCCGTCGTAGCGTCTCATAGTCGCGTTGCTTCATATAGCGAAGCGTGACTATGTCGAGACTACTGGTCCACGGGATATAATCTACAAACCGAATTTTTGTGAGTTAGAGATGTTGTTGACCCATGCCCAGTGGGCCGAATCCAACCCGGCGAAACAGAAACTTTCCGCACCCCACCGCTCCTGGCGGTGCGTTGGCATTTCTGCCGAATCACCCGTCTTTTTCGTCGACCTGCTCTGGGGACCCGACGATCCCGATCAGGCAATTCGAAGCGTGCTGGTGTCGTCCCCTGAAGAGCTCGTTGAAATCGTGACGGAAGTCGATTCCAGCCGCTGCCGTGTGTTTCATCTGGGTCTTGCCAATGGTCGCCCTGACGGGCAGCCGGCGCTAACGGAAGTCAAGGCGCTAAGAAGCCACCGGCAACCTGGCAGCCCGGTGAAGTGGTACGTCTATGTCGACGCACAGGGCTGCCAGCACGCATGCTTCTCCTGGTCGCCCCGCGCGGATGAGACTTCGGTGTGGGAAGAGGAGCTGGTACTTGACACCCGTGTGTTGTAATGCTCACCAAGGCATATACGCATCGGAATCGCTGTTTGGGAGCACTCATTCCCACCAGGTGCGAGTCGATGATGAGCACCTTCGAATTGGAGATACAGTTCGAAACCTCAATGCCCAATAGCGTCTTTACGCGCGCTATTTAACGAAGGCTGTGTGCGGAGTCCTATCGCGTCAATGATCACCGTTGTCATGGCTGCAATTGTTGCACCGACGGGTATCCGGATTGAGCGTTGCCCGCTCATGTTCGTTCCCGACTCGGACGGTGCGTCAACCCTGGTGGCAAATATCCGGCCGGGAGGCAAGGAAGTCGATGAAGGTCCGAACCTTGGCGGAGAGATATTTACGACTTGGATAGACGGCGTGAAGCGTTATTGCAAACTTTATTTCGTCATGCATAACATGCTCTAGCTCGCCTTTGGAAATATCGGATTGCGTGATCCATGCAGGAAGAAAGACCAGCCCCATCCCTTCCAGAGCGGCTAGGTGCAGCATGGTTTCGTTTTCGCTACGCATGACGGCGCGAAACCTCACTGCTTCTTCGCCGTCCCGCCCTTTGACGGCGAGGCTTCCGCTGAAGTTTATGCCGCTATACATAAGCAACGAATGTCCGTTGAGATCGCCCAACGTCGAGGGGCGACCGGCGCGCTCCAGATAGGCAGGAGAAGCCACGAGATAAAACGGAACGTCCATCAGGGGACGGGCAATAAGGCCAGGATCAAGGCGCGCGGACGTCATTGCCCTCAACGCGAGGTCGAAACCTTCGTCCACCAGATTGACGATGCGACCACTCAAATCCACGTCAAAGGACACGTCGGGGTACAAGTGATGATATTCGGCGAATGCGCGCGCCATCAGTGTATTCGCGGCCCATACTGGTGCGCTTAGCTTCAGCATTCCGCGCGGCGTCACAGTGACATTGCTCACCGCAGCCTCGACTTCATCGAGGCCTTCCAGCATCGGTCGGATCTGGCCGAAATAGAGATGGCCCGTGTCGGTCAGGCTGACGTGGCGGCTCGTCCGATTGAGGAGACGGGCACCGACGCGGCTCTCGAGATGGAGGACGTGTTTGCTCGCCATCGCTGGCGAAAGACCAAGGCGACTGGCGGCAACGGTAAAGCTCTTATGCTCCGCCACCATGCAGAACACCCGCATGCTAAGCAGTGTATCCATGGATCATCAATGTTTAGGAAATCATGCTTCAATAAAGCGGAGTTGTTCAACCATGAGGAAATGGTAGCCTGTTGTCTTGATCGTCGCTATCGCCATTTGACAATTGCAAGGGTCAGCCTCGTGGATTTGTCTTCCACCAGCACACGGGTGACGGCTTCGATCACGCCGGCTGCCACCACGATGATGGGCGACGGATGGCTCCCTCCCAGCATCGCAGCCTTCGTCGCTTCGGGTGAAATGGCTTTCGCGTATTTCGTGGCTCATGCGCCGCAAGGTTTCTGGACCGTGCTCAACTTGGGCGAACCTGCAGTGCTGTTCTGTTTTGACCTTGCTATTACTTTTGCTGGAAGCGGTGTCTGGACGTTCGACGTCGTACTGCACCCCTCTTCAGAACCAGCGTTGATTACCTCAAACACTTAGCGGCTGTTATTTGCGTATCGAGACTACCTGAACAGGCGGCGCAAACGTATTTTTGGAGATTACTGATGAAGGCAGCACTTCTTAAAGCCTACGGCGGTACCGATCAGTTCGCTGTCGGTGAGATTCCGACGCCCAAGCCAAAATCGGGCGAGGTGTTGATCAGAATCGAGGCTTCGGCCGTAAACCCCTTCGATCTCATTCTTCGTCAGGGCTTCATGGCGCAATACATTCCGCTGTCGCTTCCCGCAGTGCTCGGAGGGGACGCCGCCGGCACCATTGCGGAACTCGGTGACGGCGTGACGGGGCTGGCGATCGGCGACCGGGTTGTCGCGGACTTTCCGCCGAACGGAAAAGGTGCCCATGCTGAATATGGGGTAGTGCCGGCCAGCGCCGTCGCCAAACTCCCCGCCAATCTCAGTTTCGAGCAAGGCGCGGCTCTGGTGAAAGCGGGGCTCACCGGACGCCAGACCGTCGATGCCCTCGGCATCAAGGCGGGCGATCGCGTGCTGATTTCGGGAGCGCTGGGGGCCGTTGGTCGCGCTTCCATCCAGTACCTGAAGCAGATCGGGGCCAAGCCGGTAGCCGGTGTGCGTCCTGGGCGCCTGGGTGAAGCGCGAAGTCTGGCCGGCGAGGCGCTCGACATCACGGTGCCCCCGACTGCTCCGACGTTCGACCTTGCGATCAGTGCAGCGGCTCCGGTGGCGGGCAATCTCATCGGCCATGTTCGGGAAGGCGGTCGGATCGCCAGTATCGTGCCCGTACCCGAAGCAGCCAACGCCAACAATCGCGTGACGATTCATGAACTCTATCACCGGACCGATGCCGCAACACTCGACGCAGTACTGAAGGAAGCTTCGCAAGGCCAGTTGGTCATTCCCATTGACCGGACACTTCCATTGGATCAGCTCGGAGCGGCCCAGGATGCGGTTGCGGCTGGCGCTCCCGGCAAGGTGGTGCTGAAACATTGAATGCCCGCATCCTGACGCTGCCCGTCGCGACCAGAGCGCAGCGTCGGGCCACTGATCAATGCGCTCGGTTCGGACAGACGTTACGCCCGGTATTCAAACGCTTCTGGAGCGCAGTGATCACGTTGCACCTGCATCGATTTGATGCAACTTTTGCAAGGGCCGCTTCATCCCTGCCAGGCTCGGTCTGTCGGTACTATTGCGCCCGTAAGCTTGACCGTGATCCGGCCAAGTCAATAGGGTATCCATGTCTAAATACGATACAAGACCGTAACCCGTTCTCACATCAGAGCCGTTGGGATCACAAGACGATGAGCGCACCCGAAACTGGTCGATGTCGGATTGAGACTTCTGGATCTGGTTCGGGTTTTCGTATGTCGCAGACTCCTGGATACGGGAGAGCCAGTTGCGATTTTCGTAATCGCGGCCAATCCGGCCAGTAACGCCCATGATGTGAAGGATAACGATGTCGGTGGAACGCTTGAAACGAATGCGAGAGACACTTCGTTTCCGAGGACAGACGCTGCTGGACACCGATTGGCGTGGACCGGATGCGCAATATCGCGTCGTTTGCCCAAAGGGGCATTTGTGGTCCCGGCCTGCGTCTTATCTGCTTTCAGCACGGGCGGCATGCCCGGCATGCGAGGATGACCAGGCGCTGCAACGACTGGATCAACTCGCTTTTCGACTCGGCGGACGCTGCCTCTCCAAACAATATGTCGGCCGCAGCGCTCGGTATCGCTTCGTTTGTCTCAAACGACATGTATTTGCCAAAACCGCTAGAGAGCTGGAAAAGGGCTCGTGGTGCAAGCTGTGCCCACGTTGCGTTGGAAACGAATGACTGAACCGGATGAACGGGCCCACATGAAGCAAGCCTAGTGTGCTTACGCGCTAAACAGGAATCCGGACAATAAGTTTGTGCCAGTTGCCTCGATGCACTCTTCGTCACCCTCCTTCGCAGCCTGACTAGCCTCAAGCACGCAATTTTCGTCGGCTTCACCGAGAACGAATGGCATCGTCCGCAGTTCAATCCCTCCACGTGCTACCTGAAAAAGTGTCCCTGCGCGCGGACCCTGAGGACAGCGACGCGGGCTTCAGAGGGCTAGCCACCCAAACTCGTGCAGTCAAATACAAACCGGCTAGACGGTTTACATCACGTTGAAGCTCCGGTAGTATGGCGCCGTGAGCATCGGCGCGTGATGCTGGATCGAGCTTCACTACGACGACGTTTTCGCAGACCTCAGCCTCAGGAAGCGCGCCATATACAAACCGGCTAGACGGTTTTAAATGAATCCACTGAAACTAATATCCCCTGCGACGGAGTTACTGCTGAAGCAGGCCCCAAAAGCCGTGATGCTGGCAACGCTCTGTCTTTCGCTGTTCGCAACGCTCGTTCTTGCGCTCTCGGCGTGCTCGACAGTCAGGCCCGTCAAATATTCCAGCCTCGCCTCATGGCCGTACCTGCGCGTCAATCCCGACGACCGGAACGGCACCCATATGCCCTATCGTTATGCGTTGCCTCAGGACTGGTCCCGGTACCGAAAGCTCATCCTTGAACCGGTCCAGATTTACAACGGTCCAGACGCAGAGTTTCACCACGTCAGCGATCCAGAGCGCTCGAAGCTTGCTCAATTCATGCAGGCTACGTTCGCAGAAAAGCTGGCCGCGCGCTTCGATCTGGTGAACGAACCCGGAGCCGATACGCTTCGCGTTCGGCTGACGCTCACCGGTGCAGGCACGGCGCTACCCGGATATGTCATCTACGCAGTAGAAATTCTGGATTCCTCTTCAAATCAGCTAGTTGAAGCCTTTATCGAAAGGTATCCGGATGGCGGGCTTTCTGCCAGGTTGAGCTCGCCAGACGCCCCCAGAACCGGCATTGAACGGGGCGCTGACGAACTTCTCGCCCAATTCAGGTAATCCAATCGCGCAGCACCGTCCAATGTCCCTCAGACGATTTCTCCCGCTCACCATCTGGCTCGTACCGCTCGCGGCAGCGCTGATCGGCATCGCGCTACTTGTGCGATCAGTCGCCACACAGGGCCCAACTATCACCATCAGCTTCCTCACTGCCGAAGGCCTGGAGGCCGGGCGAACAAAGGTACGATACCGGAACGTGGAGATCGGCGAGGTCAAGGCCATCCGCCTCTCGAATGACCATTCCCGTGTCCTTGTGGATGTACAGATCACCGAATCCTCACGAAATCTCGCGGTCGACGACGCCCGCTTCTGGGTGGTGCGCCCCAGGATCGGTATGAGTGGTGTTTCTGGTCTTGGTACCGTTCTCTCCGGCGCCTATATCGGCATGGATCCCGGTCGCTCCGACCTGCCCCGTGAAAAATTCATCGGACTTGAGACGCCTCCCACCGTGACCAGTGACCAGAATGGGCGTCGCTATGTTCTCGAAGGCGATTCCCTCGGCTCCATCGATATTGGTTCGCCAGTCTACTACCGCCGCTTCCAGGTCGGACGTGTTGTAGCACGCTCCCTTAACGATGACGGCAAGGGGGTCACCATCCAGGTCTTCATTGATGCGCCCTATGACAAATTCGTCAAGGCGGATTCATGCTGGTGGCACGCAAGTGGTGTCGATCTGCGGCTGGATTCCGGTGGTATGAAGCTGAACACCCAGTCACTTGCGACGGTCGTCATGGGGGGGCTCGCGTTCCAGTCCCGTCCCGACCACGAGTCGGGAAGTGAGGCGCCCAGCGGCACGGTCTTCCCGCTCTCCGACAGTCAGGCGGAGGCGATGCGCGCGCCGGACAGTCCGGCGGCAAGCGTTGTCATGAAGTTCAACCAGTCACTGCGCGGCCTGTCTGTCGGCGCGGTGGTCGATTTTCGCGGAATCGAGCTTGGATACGTCACCGCGATCGACGTGGAATACGATCCGAAACGATCAGAATTTACGATGCCCGTGACGGTGAACCTCTTTCCCAATCGTCTTGGAAGAAGCTTCAGGGAGTCGCTGGGCGAAGGCAACAACGACGCCGGAAAGGCACTGCTGCAAAAACTCGTTGCCCGGGGTTTGCGTGCCCAGTTACGGACAGGGAGTCTGATTACGAACCAACGCTACATTGCACTGGACATCTTTCCAAACGCCCCACGGGCGACCATAGACATGACGAAGGTACCGCTGGAACTCCCGACGGTGCCCAACTCGCTGGAGGAGCTTCAGGTGGTCATTGCTGATATTGCGAAAAAGCTGGATCGCGTGCCCTTTGACAGGATCGGGACCAACCTGGATCAAACGCTCCAGAACGCCAATCGTGCATTCACGCAACTGAACACCGAACTCGGGCCCCAGGCCCGCGATACCCTCGCGGTCGCCCAGGAAACGTTCCGTACCGCGCAGGCTGCGTTACAGCAGGATTCGCCGCTTCAGTCGGATATGCGGCAAGCCGTTTCGCAGCTCAATCGCACGCTGCAATCGCTGAACGAGCTGGCTGTCTACCTCCAGGAACATCCGGAGTCACTGCTGCGCGGCAAGCCCCGGGATGAGAAGCCATGAGCCTGAAAACAATCATGCGAAGTAGCCAGGCCGGATGCCTGAAATTGCTTCCCGCTCTATGTAGCATTGCTGCGCTTGTAGCCGCGTGCACCTCTGTACCGGAAGTGCAAACGTACACCCTGGGCACGGCCCCGCGGCCCGCGTTACGCGAAAATGCGTCGGTCGACGAAAGTGCACATCCAGCGTTTCTGATAGATGTGGCGCCTGTCGTCGTTCCAGCACAGGTAGCGAGACGGCAACTTGTGTTGCAGAAGGACCCCGTGCGCGTTCAGGTCATGGAACAAGAGCGCTGGAGCACCGCCCCGGCCGATGAGATTCGCCAGAGTTTGTCAGCGAGACTTTCGGCGGCGCTTGGCACGTTTGAAGTCGCGAGCGTTCCCTTCCAGGCAGATCAACCGGTCTATCGGGTTAGCGTTGTGGTGCAGCGATTCGAGTCATGGTACGCATCGCACGCGTTGCTGGACACGGTGTGGACGGTGAGACCACGAACAGGAGCGACCATGCTGACCTGCCATTCGATTTATTCGGTGCCCGTGGGCAATGGCTTTGGCGAGCTGGTGAAGGGGCATCAGCAGGCAGTGTCCCAGCTGTCGGATGAAATAGCGGCCGCGATCCTTGCCGTACAGCAGGAGTCGCCCGCACCGTCGAAATGCGTTCGTGGAGCGATGTGGACAGCGACAACTGGCATACAGGCGAAGTAGCGAGCCGTGTCCGGAGCAGCCCCCTCCTGCTGACTCGTCGGCTCACAACGCGGTGTTCATCTTGAAGTGACAATCAAGCAGAGGAGGTCAACGTGTTTCTTCCGACAACCCGACGCACGGACAAACCAGCACGCAGCAGGATCTGTCGCAACAGCCCGTCTGACACTGCGTGCGAATCGTGCCCGCAACCGTGTGCACGCTTCACACTTGCCGCCGTCCATCATGAACTCGCGCTCCTGCGGAAGACTGTGCTCAGGCAGTGGAACGAGATCGCTGCACTGGAAGTGGAACTCGCGTCCATGCGGACTGGCTTGAGCAATACGACGGATGCGTCTGAAGCCTGACGAGGCGAGAAACCTGAAACCATGGAAATCCGGAATCTCATTGCCTGTCCAGATTGTGATCTACTGCTTTCTCGACCACTTCTGACCCGGAAGCCGGGAATGCACTGCCCCCGTTGCGGGGCAAGCATCGCCAGCGCAGACATGGCACAGCTCGATCGTGTCGTGGCACTGGCGCTCGCCGCGATGATTACGTTCTTCGTTGCACAGATGTATCCAGTCGTCGATCTGGAGATGGGGGGAGTCACATCGGCCACCACCCTGACAGGGACCGTTTGCGCACTCTGGGTTCAAGGCATGTGGCCACTCGCTGTCCTGGTCGCCTGCCTGACCATCGTGTTTCCGTTTCTCGATCTTGCCGCGGTGCTCTACGTCACCGCACCTATGCGCCTCGGTGTGGTTCCTCCCGCGTTTTCACCGGTGTTGCGCGTGCTGCAGCTCGTGCGACCGTGGGTCATGATTGAAGTCCTGCTCCTCGGTGTCGTTGTTACCGCAACCAAGCTTGCCAGCCGCGCGTACGTTATTCCGGAGACCGCGCTCTTCGCGCTTTGCACGCTGCCGTTCATGCTCGCAGTCGTCATGGCATTCGAGCCGCGTGCCCTGTGGCATATCCGCGAGACACTGGATGGGCGTGAACGGGACAACTCGCCGGGGTCAGTCACAACCGTGCCCGCCGTGCCCTTCTCGTCCGCCATGGACCTGGGGCTTGTTGCGTGCAGGAGCTGCGATTGCGTTGCCCGCCGTGAGTCCACTGAATCCAGTCGTGGCGCCCTGCCCACTCCGCAAGCGCGCGCGGCTGCGCAGCCATGCTCCCGTTGCGGAGCCAGGATGCATCCCAGGAAGCCGGACAGTCTCATGCGTACCCAGGCATTACTGGTCGCAGCGGCAATCCTGTATCTACCTGCGAACCTGCTGCCGGTTCTTCATACCGTGACAATTCTTGGCTCGAAGGACGACAGCATCATCAGCGGCGTTGTCCACTTCTGGCGCAGTGGGGACTGGCCAATTGCCACGGTTATCTTCATCGCGAGCGTCGCTTTCCCGCTACTCAAGCTCGTCGCGCTTGCGTTCCTCGCCTGGACAGCGGGCTGTACCTCGCGCTGCCACCCGTTGTTGGGTACAAAGCTGTTCCGGATCATCGAGCGCCTCGGGCGCTGGTCAATGCTCGATATTTTTGTGATTGCGCTAACGATCGCGCTCGTCAATTTCAGGTCCGTCGCTTCTGCTACTTCGGGTTGGGGCGCCGTCGCTTTTGCGGCTGTTGTGCTATTGACGATGACGGCCACGATGCAGTTCGATCCACGGTTGATCTGGGACGCGTACGCCGGCCCGCTAGACCGTGACGGGAATGGCTCAAACAGCTCAACCGGCTCGTGACTGCCCCGCCTCTTGGCCCTGCCAGTCCGATGTCAATGGCGACAATCATTGGAAGCGACACTTTACTGCTCTAGGCAGCCGGCGACTCCGGTGCACCCCGGCTCGTCCACGACGGCTCGTCGAGCAGCCGCTCGAAAAGCCGATCGCGCTCTTCCGACGACAGTGGCGACAGCCCGATCAACCCGGTAAACGCCATGCCAACCGCCGCCGCCCAACGCAGCACCGCGATATCTCCATCGGGTGACGCCTTGCGAACCTCGGCAAGATCAGCAGCATGACCATCCCGAATGGTTTCCAGGAGTTCCGGTGCCTGGATCAATGCCGCCAGTACGGCACGATTGGCAGACTCTGGTTGGATGGCAGTTTCACGCATCACGGCAATCTGCGCGAGCAGGAGCGGCTCCTTTACCGAGGCATCGCAGGAATTCAGATATCCCACTGCAAACTCTTCAAGGTACCGCCTCTGGAACTCCAGCAATGCCAGCAGGATTCCGTCCTTCGTGCCGAACTGATGGAGCAGCCCACCCTTGCTGATGCCGCTCTCGCGGGCGAGTGCATCGAAGGTAAGTGCGTTGAGGCCATCCCGTGAGAGGATGGTCAGAGCGGCCTTGAGGGCCGTGTTTCGGGACCGTTCCGAGCGGGTCGCGTTATCCATTATTGGCAGCTCATTGGAATTTCTGGTGTCAGTTGCAGCTTCCGGGTCGGGACCTCACGTGCTATCGGGGTATCAACCGCCATCCGGTACCTTGATGAACTGCGTCCACGCGTCATCGTCAAGCAGGCGGTCAAACAGATGGCTGCGCTCCTTGTCCGACAAGGGGGAAAGTCCGAACAGCGCATACAGTGCGAGGCCCCAGGCCGCTTCCCAACGTAGTAGCGCGAGTTCAGGGTCGGCGGCCTCTTCCCTGATCTGCCGGACGTGCCCGGCGAATCGTTCCCGGATAAACGTCATAGGGCTCGGGTCGTCCACAAGGATCGAAAGGACTGCCCGCGCAGGTGAGCGGTTCTCGTCCACCATCTGGCGCATTGCTGCGATCTCGACTGAGAGTGTTTGCTGCGGGGCGTCCTTCGGACGCGATTCCAGATAGTTGCGCCGGAACTGCTCGAAACTGACGTTGCGATATGCCAGTACGCCCTTGAACAGATCAGCCTTCGAGCGAAAGTGATGCGTGACGGCCCCCTTGCTCAAGCCTGATTCCCGCGCGACGGCCTCGAAAGTCAGCCTCGCCGTCCCATCCCGGGCGAGGACGCTCAACGCCGCCTCGATGATTGCATTGCGGGTCTGTTCTGAACGCTCCTGCCTGGCCAAAGTCTGTCCCCAAAGTTATGGAGGGCTGAAGTGGCGCGGTAGCACACGCCCTGCTTCCAGTAGCCCACTTACACAATATCCGCATCCTGACCCAGGAGTATACGGCTCACTAAAAAAACCGTCCAGACGTTTTGTTTTCTCCATATCCCGTGCTAGACTTCGCTCCAGTGCTTCTTCTTTGCGTACAAATAAAACCGTCTGGACGGCTTTTTTTCTTCTACCGAGGAAGCCGGGATCCCCCGACAGCCGCTGCAGATCAAACCGTCCAGACGCTTTTTTTACACTGCTCGCAGATTCCGTTGCCGTCGCGTATCTCTCAAGGAACCTAGAATGACAATCACCAAGGATGTTCGCCCCCTGCTGTTCGCGCTGTCGTTTCTCTCGCTCGCAGGTTGTGCAGGGGTTCAACCGGTCGCCTATTCCGGCATCCCCTCGGCTTCGTACCTGAAGGCGAATGCTCACGACGATAGCGGACGCATTCCGTATAACTACTCGACGACAGTGAACTGGCAGGCCTACTCCCGGGTAATGGTCGACCCGGCCACGGTCTATAACGGTGCGGACAACCAGTTCGGCGAGATGAGCGACGCCGACAGGGCAACGCTGGCCACCTATCTCCAGAAGTCTTTCACACAGAAACTTGAGACGAGATTTGCGTCGGCTGCGCAGCCTGGCCCGGGGACACTCCGCGTCAAGCTGATCCTCACGGGCGCCGAGACCACGACGCCCGTGCTTGGTCAGTTCACGCATTTCGACATCGGTGGGAACGTCTACAACGGGGTGCAGGCAGTTCGCGGCGGTAAGGCAATGTTTGGCGGCTCCGTTGCGTATGCAGTCGAGATCTACGACGCGTCGAACAACAAGCTGTTGAATGCCTATGTAACCAGGCAGTATCCAAACGCCATGAACCTGGTCGCAAGTTTTGGCTCACTCGGTGCGGCAAAGGCAGGGATCGACAAGGGCGCCGACGCACTGGTTGCCCAACTCCGGTAAGCGGAATCACACGTCGGGTGACGGAGTGTGCAATGTCAGAAATCGCATCTCTCTTCGCACTGCCCCTCCGGCCGCCGGTTGTGGTCGCACTCGTCTTCGTTGTCGCTTATCTGCTGGTTGGCATTCCGCTTCACTTCCTTTTCGGTGCCGAAGCGCGCGACGTATGGGGGACGCTGGCCGGATTATTCGCCGGACTGCTTTACATTGTGTTCATCATTGACTTCTATCCTGATTCGCACGATGTCGCGACACGCCAACCGACCGTCGCGCAACTGGGACAGGAACGATGATCCAAACTGCGAATATCCGACTCCTGCTCATTTTTACTGCCAGTCTTTCCATGTCTGAGGAAGCGGGATCGCTGCACAGGCGAGTCAAAGAATGACATGGCAGATCCTCCGCTGCCGTAGCACCTGGGTAGCAGCGAAACTATGGCGGATGGTGATCCGCATATACAAGGTCATTGTTGGCCAACTGTGATTCACCAGTATTGCGGCACCCTCGCGCCAGCTGCCCTCCTCATCCGGCAAGGAAAGTCGACGCGAAATCAAGCAGTCCATATCACTTCAACAAACCGTGCAGGCCATTCGCAAAATGAACTCGTCCTTCCGACTGGAACCCATGACCATGCCGACTTCCCGAAGGTTACTGATCTGCGCGATCCCGCTACTCACAGCGCTCTTCAGTGTGCTCGTTACCACGATGGTATTTTCACGCGAGGTACCGGGACTCACAAAAGAATTCCCGTCGGCAAGCACTATCGACGCGCATAAGGATCAGGCTTCACCGACTCGAACTGAATATCAACCGTGATATGCGTAGGTGTTCAGAATATTCCCGTCGATGTGCAACGCTCGCGGTTACATCGCAATACAGCTGGCTGGGCTATCGACGACTGTCTGGCCCTATTCCTACCGTTAGGACAGGCACGGAGAGATGGCATACATCAGCGGTCAAGACGTCGGCGCAATTCTCGACCTGTTTTCGTCGCGTGCGTACCCGACGATCTGGATACTTGGGCTGGCCATCGCGTTTCTATCGCTGATAGCGGCTTCTGTCTGCCTCATGCGACGGGCCGAATCCGTCAGGATTCTCCTGGGCGCGGTTGCAGGCCTGATTGCGGGGATCTCGTATTTTGCTCTTGCACTGGGAGCACTCCCCGAAAGCGATGCTCGCGCGACACGCTCGACGAGTTCGCCGCCGACGAGCGTCGAGGCACACACAAGATCAATACGCTTGTCTGGTGAAGGACCTGATTCTCGACGCAAGGCAAGTGACTAAACACGCTTTGTTTCGCTAGTCGAAATCGGTGGCGGAACATTCGTGTCTAATTCGGCGCGCAGACTGTGTGAAAGCCGCGTCGGAAATTATGGAGCCAGGGAATGAGAAGCTTGAGAGCCAGTCTGACTTTGTCAATCGCGTTCGTCTGCATGCTGGCTGGGTGTGCTTCGACGGAAAGCGGGATCAAACCGGAGAGTACGTCGGAATTCACACTCGGTGCGACAACCCAGCAATACGTAATCTGGAAATTGGGAACGCCGTCATCAACAACCACTCTACCAGATGGGTCGACCGTTCTGGTTTACACCTTTATGGGAGAACGACCATTTTGGGACAGAGTGATGTTGAATTTCGGTCCGTATGCAACGACGAATGTCCGAAGGACAACGATCAGTTTTCTTTTCGGATCAGACGGCATTCTCAAAAAATCGGATACCGTTTCCTATCAATGATCGTGCGGCCAAGCTCCGGAGCCAACGCTGACCGCATGCGTGGCCGCTCGCTGATGCAGGCCCTCTTTATCACTGATGTCCTTGCAGCCGCAACGATTGAAAAATCGATAATACATACGTCGGCTGCAAGTGCGGTGCGAAACCTGCTGACGCTTACGTCAGGTACGGATCGGCTGCGCGAGACAGGTGCGGTTTACGCACTACGACTCCGGATTTGTTCACTATGCGTATCGCAGTTCTCGATGCTGACCCTAGCCAATTGCAGTACTTCTCCGAAGCGCTCACCGCCGTCGGCCACGACTGCCATGTTTTTGCCGAGGGACGTGCGCTGATCCACCGGATGCAGCGCGAAACCTTCGACCTCGTGACGCTCGACTGGAACGTTGTTGACGTTCAGCCTGATGCCGTACTCGCATGGATCCGCAAGAACTGCGACTCAAGCCTCCCTGTACTTTTTGTGTCAAGCAGCACACGCAAGCGAGACGTTGTCTACGCGCTGAACGCCGGCGCTGACGACTACGTCACGAAACCGGTCGCCGCCCCCCAGCTTGTCGCGCGCGTCAGTTCGCTTTTGCAAGGAACTGGCCACCACGAAGCAGTGACGACATCGCAGCAGTTTGGCGAGTATCTATTCGATCTTCGGAAGGGTAGGCTTTTTCGCGAGGGTACGCTTTTGCCAGTTACCCAAAAGGAATTCCAGCTCGCGCTGCTTCTCTTTCGCAACTTTTCACGACCACTGTCGCGAGCGCACATCCTCGAGACGATCTGGAAGCACTTCACTCATATTCCCAGCCGCACGCTCGATACACACATCGCCACCGTACGGGTCAAGCTCGGACTTCGGCCAGAGAACGGCTACTGCATCGTTCCGATCTACGGCTATGGCTACCGCCTTGAAAGGTTGGACGCTGCCGCTATGAGCATGTCATGAAAACTCAGCAGAGCCCGCGGCCGCGATCAACGTGCGGCTTCTTTGCCGGACTGGCATGCAACGTAGAAGCCACGAGCGCATTGCCGCCCTTATCAGCCGGAGCCCCCGGAGCTGTCAAGGGAAAGCCCGTTGAGTGAGTTGAGTTATGCAGCCTCGAACTCAGCGCAGGGAGACGCGAAAGGCCGAGTGGTAAAGTGGCAAACCGCCCGCACGATTTCGGCTAGGTCCCCGGCGTAAACGACAGGAGGGTGCTGTTCCGTGTGTTCTGCTCGCCGGAGAACAATGCGCCGTACATCCTGCGGTTCAACCGCGCGAGTTAATTGAAACCGGCAACCAGATGGTCGGCCAGAACGCGAAGCGCAGCCGTGCAGGCCGCGGTTGTGGCAAACGATTTCGCTCTATACCGGCTAATGAATCACGAACAGGCGTTGCCGTTGCTACCGCGGCCGATCATCGGCACGCCGACTCCCGCGGCGCGCTGGCACGCCCGCTGCTTGATACAAGTCTTTTATTCTGACCGCGGTTGTTCCGCCCAGCGTTTCACAGCGCCCGCTACACGCTCTCCAAGCGCACTGGCCGTTTCCTTATCGCTAGCAATCACGCCTTCCGCACCTTGATCTGCGTTGGCTTGGGCCATTGCGCCAAGAAATGATCCCAGACGGTTAAGATCATCGACAGAGCCCGAACTGCTATTGTTGCCTGGCATGAGGCCAAGGCTCACCCACAGCATCTGGTGCTGCGCAGCGAACACGGCGAGTTGCTGAAGTGTCGCGAGCTTGTCGCCGCTCTGTGACGCGGAGACTGTGAAACCTGCGCCAAGCTTGTCTCGCCATTTTCCCCATACCTTCGAGGAAGCATCCATGAACTGCTTGAACGGTGCCGAGACGCTACCCATGTAGGTCGGCGCGCCGAAGATAATCGCGTCGGCCCGGTGTTCAAGAAAATCCCAGTGCGCGTCGATCTGATCGACGGGGATAAGCATCACCGAAACGCCACCGGCCTCGACACCTCGCGCGACCGCCGCTGCGACGGCCTCCGTATGACCATATCCACTGTGATAAACGATGGCTGCAGTAAGCACGTATTCAACTCCCTAAAATCAACGTTCGGAATAATCGTCGACTTCTGTTGAACTGGGAAGCCAAACCGTCTATACGTGTCGTATGCAAATAGCAAACAATCAGCATATGAACAGTACCGATCATGGGAACCTGAAGCGCCTGGCCTATTTCGCCGCGGTGGTTGAGACCGGTTCATTCACCAAGGCCGCCGAACAACTTGGGATTACCAAGGCCGTCGTCAGTCAACAGGTCGCACGCCTCGAGCGGGAGTTCCAGACGACGCTACTCACCCGGACGACGCGCCGTGTCCACCCTACGGACGCGGGCGCGGCATTCTATGGACGATGTGCAACTATCATTCGAGAGGCCAGAGAGGCCTTTGCTGAACTCTCACATGCCGCGATGGAACCGGCCGGTACGCTGCGAATGACGGCGCCGTTCGACTACGGCGTGAGCGTGCTCGTACCGGCAATCGCAGCATTCATTGAGCGCTATCCCCGTTGCAAGGTTGACGTGAAGCTGACAGACCAGACGCTCGACTTTGTTGATTCGGATATCGAACTTGCGATCCGCGGGGGAAAACTACTTGATTTGAATCATCAAGCCCGCCAAATCGACCGCTATCGGCAACTCCTCGTGGCCGCGTCGTCATGGAAAAAGAAATTGCCACGGGCCGCGGCGCCACACGAAATCGCGCACGCCCCATTTGTCGCAAACACAGCGCTCCGTGAAAGCCTCAAGTGGGAGTTCACCGATTCAGCCGGAAGCCGGCAGACGGTGACCTTTCAGTCCGCTGTGCATTTCGACGCGACGCTAGCCGTGAAGGAGGCCGTATGCAGTGGTTTGGGGATCTCTGTGTTGCCGGATTTCTCGATAAAAGACGACCTCGCAAACGGGCGCCTCATTCAGGTTTTGCCGATGTGGTCGTTGCCGCCAGGAACGATGCATGCCGTCTTTCCAGCTGGCAAGTTCCGCCCTGCCAAAATACGCGCATTTGTCGACTTGCTTCTCGAGCGGCAGAAGTGCGCTTAAACCCGTGAATTCGCGCCACGAAGCCGCTTGGGGGCGGTGTTGCCCTAGTACCTGACCGTCACGCCGCACCGCGTCGTCTTCGCAGACCATCGACGCCGACATTGACGAGGCTAGCGAGCATGGCGCGCCGCCCCTTGCGCCGAACCGAATCCGAATCCGGTAACAATCGGCCAAGTACCGCGATGGCCAGCAGGTCGACGCTTACGCCGCCGTAAGCGAATCGAGTGGAGCGGGCCTGTTCCATCCGTCGCGGTCTACGCCGCTTATCGCTTGATATGCGCGTTCCTAAAGCGCACATCATCCATCCGTCCGAATCGGAGCATTCGGACGAAACAGACTCCACACCGGCACGCAAGAGCGATCGCTAAGCGAGTTCGGAACGCAATCTGACCGCTCTTCGATCCGCGCGCCATCCCGTTCAGGCAGTGGCTTCACCCAACGCCTGCACGACAGGTTGCGGTCGATAGTAAAGCACGAGTGTGGCTCCGAGCAACAGGCCGATCGCGATCGAATAAATCCCGACAGCCGTGTTATGCGTGAGATCTCTCGTCAAACCAATAAGAAACGGGCTTGCGAAGCTGCCGAGGTTCCCGAACGCGGTCACCATCGCCACCCCTATCGCAGCGTCACTTCCCGAAAATCGTGAAACCGGCAAGTTCCAGAACGGCGGAGTCGAGCAAAGAATTCCCGAGGCACCCAGCGTCAAACCTATCAGCGACAACGCAGTGTCGTGCTCAAATCGTACGGCCAATACGAGGCCAACGGCCGAGACGAGCATGGGCACCGCAACATGCCAACGGCGCTCGCCCGTGCGATCTGAATGCCGACAATGAAAGAACATGGCAACGATTGCGACCAGGTACGGAATTGCTGTCAGCACACCGATTTGAGACAGGCTCCTTACGCCGGTAGCCTGAACCAACGTTGGCATCCAAAGCCCGACGCCGGTGATACCTGCGCACTGCATAAAAAATACCGCGACAAGCAACCATAGCTGACGGTCCGCTAACACGAGCTTCGATCGATGCTCGGACATCGGCGCATCGACCTGCGCGACAACTGCCGCCTTTTCTGCGGCACTCAGCCATTTCGCGTGATTGGGTGAATCAACCAGGAAGCGATAAACAATCGTCCCTATCAACACCGATGGAACGCCTTCTACAATAAACAGCCACTGCCAACCGCTCAATCCGTGAGCACCGTGTAGCGTTTGCATCAGCCACCCCGAGAGTGGACCTCCGACGATGCCGGAAACCGCCACTCCTGTATAGAACATGGCAAATACTCGTGCCCTCCTGGAAGCAGGGAACCAGAAACTGAGGTAGAGAATGGCTCCCGGGACCAATCCGGCTTCGGCAACCCCGAGAAGAAAGCGCAATACGTAAAACGATATTGGGCCACGCGTCAAGAACATCAGTGCGGAGATGATGCCCCAACTAATCATGATGCGGGCAATCCAACGTCGCGCGCCGACGCGGTGAAGGATCATGTTGCTCGGAACTTCGAACAGGAAGTAGCCGATGAAGAAAATACTGGCACCGAGCCCGAACACCGAATCGCTAAAACCCAATTCCTGCTGCATCTGTAGCTTCGCGAAGCCGATGTTCTGCCGATCAAGATAAGAAACAACATAGCCGACAAAGAGAATTGGTATGAGACGCCACGCGATCTTTCGATATATCGGGTCAATCAACCGCGTATCGGCCTGGCGAGTTGCGGATGCGTCAGCGGAATTATTTTCGTTCATCATGTCTCCTGTGCCATCGATGGAGTCCAAAGGGACCCATAATCGACGATTGGGTACGCTCCAGATGGAGCTGTGCGGCAAGTCTTCGCCTGCCTGGCGAACTTACATCTTCGTGTGAGATGGAATCGCCACACGAACCGGGAAACTGCTGCCCGTCGAGCAGTCCAATCAACAACCAGCCGACCGGTCATCTATAGTGATCCGCAAGCGGTTCATGTTGCGGCGGCTTTCGACAGGTCTCCGACGATCTTTCCCGGATTCATGATCCCTGCCGGATCGAAGGCCTGCTTGATCTTGCGATGCAACGCGAACGCGTCACCCGTTTCCCGGCGAAGGAACTCGATCTTTCCGTAACCTATCCCGTGCTCTCCGGTGCAAGTTCCTCCGCTATCCAATGCGCGCTCGATCATTCGCCGGTTAACGCGCTCGACGCGTGCCATCTCGTCCGCGTTGTCGGCATCAACCACAAAGCACAAGTGAAAATTGCCGTCCCCGACGTGACCGCAGATTGGAGCGATCAGATTTGCTTGCCGCACCTCTTCTTGCGCGGCAAGAATATTGCTTGCGAGCTCGGAAATGGGCACACAAACGTCAGTTGGCAAGCCTTGCGATCCTGGTCGCAGTGCCATATTCGCCCACCAGATGTCATGACGCGCCTTCCAGAGTCTTGACCGATCCTCTGGACGCTCGGCCCAGGTGAACTGGCATCCGCGGTTGGCTTCAGCGATGTCCTTGACGAGTTCGATCTGGTCACGCACGGCACCGGGGCTACCGTGAAACTCGAACAGCAAAGTGGGCGCGACGACGAGCCCCATCTTTGAATATCGATTGACCGCTTCGACCTGCGTAGCATCGAGCAACTCGACGCGGCCGATTGGCACCCCTGCCTGAATGGTTTGAATAACTGTCTGAACCGCAAGCGCCAAATCCGGAAATGCACAAGTCGCTGCCGCGATGTGCTCAGGCAGCGCATGCAACTTTAACGTCACTGCAGTCACGATTCCCAACGTCCCTTCCGAGCCGACGAACAGATGGGTGAGGTCATAGCCTGCGGCGGATTTGCGCGCGCGGTTGCCAGTGTGCACAAGGCTGCCATCCGGCAAGATCACTTCGAGGCCGAGTACCTGTTCACGCATCGTGCCGTAGCGAACGGCGTTCGTTCCAGACGCGCGCGTAGACACCATTCCGCCTATCGACGCGTCTGCTCCAGGATCAATAGGAAAGTGCATTCCGGTATCGCGAAGCTGTGCGTTGAGCGCTTTGCGCGTCACCCCAGCCTCGACCGTCGCATCCAGATCGTCGACGCGAACGGCGCGAATCGATTGCAAGCGAGACATGTCGATGCATATCCCCCCATGCAACGCTGAAATGTGCCCTTCACACGAGGTTCCGCTGCCAAAAGGAACAATCGGAACACGGAGATCTGCGCAAACGTGCACGATCCGCCGCACTTCATCTACCGATTCGGGAAACACGACCGCGTCCGGCGCCATGACAGGATGGAAAGTTGTGTCCTTGCCATGTTGCTGACGAACCACTAGGGCCACGCTCAGCCGATCGCCGAACCAAGGCTTGAGTGTCGTGATCGCAGCGTCAACATCACCGTAGTTCATGCGCTTTGTCCTTGTGGTGAAATTCGGTCACCGACCCAGAAAGCCGGCGACCCGGGCGTCCGGCAACTCCATCGCGATGCGGAGCATCGGCCAGCCAAATTCAAACCGGATAGCGGGAGCGCCCTGTCATTGGCATTTCTCCAATTCGCGCTCAAGAAAGTCGCGCGTGTACGGTGGCGTCATCTGCACGAGCGGATTCACAGTGATAGTTTCGAACAGGCCGGATCGGCAATATGGTTCGCCAGCGACGAACCGTTGCACGTCGGATTCACTTTCGACATCAAGGACTACTACCATCCCTACTGCACCTTCGCCGTCACCACCAATAATGGCGGAGCCGAATACTGTTAGAGGCAGCCAGTCCAGCATATAGAGAATGTGCTCACGTCGTATCGGGAGGCGCTCGGTGGCGCCCCCAGGCCGATAGAGACAATGGATCAGGAATGGCATGTCCGGCAGACTACCTTTATGTAGGTTGAGGCGTCAGTCGCCAATCAGCGTGCGAATGCGATAGTTTGTGAAAAGCTGCCTTCCCCAGCCCGCACGTAAATTCTCGACCGGGGTGACTCGCGGCATATATTCGAGTTCGACTTCAACGTCTACCACCCCTAACGATGACCGCGAGCGCGATGGTTGCGCCTGGAGAAACATTGCTAGTCTGATCCCCCGCCTTCGTGATTGGACAATCCTCCTTGCCCAGGGCCGGTGTCAGCTTGACCTTCACCCTAGTCCTTATGCTGCGTCGGGCTGCCGATCCGGCGCAGCCTGCGCAAAGGCTTCAAGTCGCAGAGCGTTTGCGTTGATGCGCGCGAGTGTTGGATAGTGGCCCACGTCGATCGAGAAGCGGTGCGCGTTGAATACTTGCGGGATGAGACATAGATCTGCCAGGGTGGGTGCATCTCCATAACAGAACGAGCCCGTTCGGCTGTCGCTGGCAAGTCGCGCTTCGAGTGTAGCGAAGCCGACCTCCACCCAGTGCCTGTACCATGCGCTCTTGGCTTCTTCGCTCACGCCCAGAGTTCCCGTCAGGTATTTGAGCACGCGAAGGTTGTTCAGCGGATGAATCTCACACGCGATCTGCAGCGCCAGTGACCGTACATAAGCCCGTGAAGCGGGCTCTCGCGGCAATAGCGGCGGTTCAGGATGTGTTTCCTCGAGGTACTCAATGATCGCAAGCGATTGAGGAATCGGCACTCCTGAGCCGTCGACGAGTGCAGGCACCAGCTGGTCCTGGTTGACGTGCTTGTACGTCTCGGAAAGCTGCTCGCCTCCATTGCGCACCAGATGCACTGGTACATACTCGTACGGTAGGCTCTTGAATTGCAGCGCAATCCGTACGCGGTACGAGGCCGAACTGCGGAAGTAACTGTAGAGCTTCATGCGACGCCTCGACGCTGAAAGCGGTGCCACATCTCTGTGTCGCACTCGCATGTCCAGATGCGACGGCGGGCGATGCCACCCACTTCGCGATACGCCCGCGATCCATCGAACGGAAGGCGGTGCCCGTGGATGACTTTGGCCTCGTGATCTTCGCGCGGAGTGAATGCCTTTGCCATACTGAGTCTCCGTGTTATTTGACGGCTAGGGAATTGACCGGTACCGACGCTGTGCCGGCAAGGACCGGAAACTTCGCGCGTCTGTCCGGACCGCCCCGCGCGAAGTCGATAGTGCGAGCCTCGTCCTGCGTTCATCGTCCTGGCGGCCGCTATGAGCCGGACAACCTGCAGCATCGGGCCAGGTTGCGCTACGTGCAGGATCAATGAAACGTTCCCGATGCGTGCGCCCTGACAGGGCGCTACCCGTGAAACCCGGGTGCAATTTCGAGTTCCTTCGTCAACCGACGACCAGCTTTCAACGAACACGGTTACGGGCATGCGAACCAACGTATGGAGGACGTGCTCAACTCGGATCGGCAGGCGCGCCGTGGCGCCGCCCGTCGACAGGTACCATCAACCGGGAACGGCATGTCCGGCAGACTCCCGCTATGTCAGTTGGAGCGTGACGTTTCCCTTTATCGAAAGAGATGCCGCGGATCGAAAGCGGGATCTCCAATCTTGGCGTCCGCCGCCGCATATTCTTGTTGTCGTGGACCTGATTGAAGAACCGAAGTGACGTCTAGCTGCGCGCTGGTCTTCCGCTGAATTTCATCAGCGCTCACACCATCGGCTAGCTCGACCACCTTCAACCCGTTCGGAGTAACGTCGATCACTCCGAGATCGGTGATGATGCGATCAACGACGCGTACTCCCGTGAGTGGCAGCGTGCAGGCTTCGAGGATCTTGTGCTGGTCGCCCTTCGCGACGTGCTCCATCAGCACGACCACGCGGCCGACGCCCGCCACGAGGTCCATTGCGCCACCCATGCCCTTGATCATCTTGCCAGGGATCAGCCAGTTGGCCAGGTCGCCCTTCTCGCTCACCTGCATCGCGCCGAGGATCGCCAGGTTGATGTGGCCGCCGCGAATCATCGCGAACGAGTCCGCGGACGAGAAAATCGACGAGCCCGCCAGCGTCGTCACGGTCTGCTTGCCGGCGTTGATCATGTCGGCGTCCACTTCGTCCTCGGTCGGGAACGGGCCGATGCCGAGCAGGCCGTTTTCCGACTGCAGCCACACTTCCATGCCCGCGGGCACGTGGTTGGCCACGAGCGTCGGCAGCCCGATGCCGAGGTTCACGTAGAAGCCGTCCTGCAGTTCCTTCGCCGCGCGCGCGGCCATTTCGTCACGATTCCATGCCATGGTCGGTCTCCTTCCTCAGTTGCCCGCGGGTTCGCCAGCTGCGGCGCGCACGGTGCGTTGTTCGATGCGCTTTTCCGGGTGCGCGTTGAGCACGATGCGCTGCACGAAGATGCCCGGCGTATGGATGGCGTCCGGATCGAGTGCGCCGTTCTCGACGATCTCTTCCACTTCCGCCACGGTGATCTTGCCCGCCATCGCGCACATCGGGTTGAAGTTGCGCGCCGTGCGGCGGAAGATCAGGTTGCCCGACTTGTCGGCCTTCCACGCCTTCACGAGCGCGACGTCTGCCGTGAGCGAATGCTCGAGCACATAGTGCTTGTCGCCGAACTGGCGCGTTTCCTTGCCTTCGGCGATCAGCGTGCCGAAGCCGGTATTCGTGAAGAACGCCGGAATGCCGGCGCCGCCTGCGCGCAGCTTTTCAGCCAGCGTGCCTTGCGGCGTGAATTCGAGTTCGAGTTCGCCCGACAGATACTGGCGCTCGAATTCCTTGTTCTCGCCCACGTAGGACGAGATCATTTTCTTGATCTGGCGCGTCTCCAGCAGTACGCCAAGACCAAAGCCGTCGACGCCTGCGTTGTTGCTGATGCAGGTAATGCCCTTCACGCCCGTATCGCGCAATGCGGCGATCAGGGCTTCGGGAATGCCGCACAGCCCGAAGCCGCCAACGGCGAACGTCTGGCCGTCCGCGACTATGCCATTGAGCGCGGCAACTGCGCTCGGGAATACTTTGCTCATCTCTGTGATCTCACTTTCAACAATAATCAGGTCCGGGCAGTGCCTATGCGGCCATTCCTGCCCGATTGACGCATTCACGCCAGAGGTTCAACGCGATCATGCGACGCTTCGATATTCCCGCGTCAGGGGAAGTATTTCCCGGACATCGGATTGCTCTTCAATTGCAAGAACGCTGTGCATCAGTTGGTCTATCTTCTGCTGAGAAAGCCCGCGGTTGGCGTAGCGCATGCAGCTTGTAAAGCGTTCGAGATGGTTCTCCTCCCGCAGGGCATTACCCGGAAATCCAGGTGCAATTTCGAGCGCCGTGCTCCAGGATCTACCGTTCCTGGTTTCGATATACATATCAACAGCGGTGTGATGACGCTCCTGCATGGCCTCGACAGATATCACTTCAATCCGATCAATGAACGCGAGTAACTCAGGATTCGCAATACTTGACTTCGTAAAATGACCTAACTCGGAGGAGCCCCGTAGCATTGCATTTGCGACGCAATATTTCGCACTGAATTGGGCATTCACTCGTGGGTTGTCGCCGAGTTCGAAATCGTGCCCGACGAGCCGAAAAGCGTAGGGCGGCAGCATGACCTCAATCCTGCGGATGCTCCCTGGCTCGACGCCGAGTTCATTACGAGCACGCAGGGCCAGTTCGGTAACGCCTTGGGTAAGACCGCAGCTCGGATATTTCTTGAAGACGGTGTGTACCAGTCGATACTGTCCTCCGAGTGCTTCCACAAATTCTTCCGGTTTGCGATTGCGCTTGGCAAACTGGTGCGCATACCCGTATACGCCGGAAAGGAAACGCTTCGGCCCCGTAATACCGAGCTGGGCCAGTTGTGCACAAACAACGCCTGATTCGGCCACCCAGCCTTGTATCAGTCGAACGGCCAAAGAACCGTCGATATTGCTCTGGAAACTACCGGCCGCCCGGTTGAATGCCAATCCCAGCGCATGGACAGTTTGTTGCCTGTTGAGCTTCAGTATTCTCGCCACCGCCGCAGTTGCGCCAAACACGCCAGCCACGCCCGTGGGATCTGCGCCGGCGTACATCGCCTCAGTAAGATTCATGCGCGAGGCAAGCTCCGCTCCGACTACCAGCGCAGCAAGGAAATCCTGGCCCGAGCAGCCTCCGGCAAGCTCGACTGCTGCGAAGGCTGCCGGAACAAGTGACGATCCGATATGGAGGCCCGGTGCCATCGCATCGCAAAAGTCGAGCGCGCGGCACATCACGCCGTTCACCAACGCAGCACCACCTGCCGACACGGCGTCGCCATACACGAATACGGAAGCCCGTCCTGCCCCGTCTCGCTGTTTCACGAACTGCAGGATGGCCTCGCACCCCTCCTCCGACGCGCCGGCGATCGCGGTGCCAATCGTCGTCAGCAACATGTTCCGCACGACTGCGACTGCGTGTTCTGGAGCGTCCCGCAGTTGAAAGCCCCGCACGAATTCAACGAGCTTCCATTCCGCCTCCATCGGGTGACTTGCACTTTCGATCATTGGAGTCACTTCGCTGGCACAATATCGCTGCCCGGGCGCCCATAGCCGCTCGCGACGACAAGGGCCTCGCGGAGAACGGACAGGTCACCGATGTGATTCGCCAGAACGAGAATCAGCCTGGCGTTCAACGCCAAGCTTTCCTCGTCCGTGAGTTCCCGATGGGCCTCCATCAGCGCTTCGTAGAAATCATCGCCCGGCACGAACGAATAAAAGAATCGCTTACCGAGTTCGTTAAAGTTCGGGTCAGTCATCAAGGCCATTCTCGTGTCCTTCAGGCGTTGCATGTGGCAAGGTCGACGGCGGCGCGCACCTTGGCTGGATCGAGCTGGCGCCAGCGCGCAACGACATGCTGGTCGGGCCGGATGAGGTAAGCACTCCCTGGCAGGAGATCGTATCGCTCACGAACGCGCCCATTCAAGTCGATCAGTGTGCGTATCTCGGAGCAAACGCCCTCGCCGTTGGCGACTACGACCGCACGCACCGGGATATTTCCATGACCCAGGTCTGCCAGTGCCTGAACCGTTGCGGCTTTCAGGTCCGACGCAGACTCCGCATAGTAGAGAAGCGCGAAGCAGCCCCCGAATGCCTCAAGCAGCCATGTGTGGTTCCCGTCGATGACCGGCGCATCCGCCATCGGAGCGCCTGGAATCATCCTGCCGGCGAAAGTATCTGAATCCCGTGTGTTGAGACTGGACTGCTCCAAGATGGTTGGCACGGAAAGGCGACCCGAGTTCACCATGGTCCGTGCGAAAGCGTACTGCCCAGCGAGCTCCAGCACGGCGTTGCGAAACGCCTTGCTAACATTGCTCTTGGGCGTAATGAAGTCAGTCGAACGCGTCGAGTTCTTGATATTCTCGTCGGCAGCCTGTCCGCGCTCTTCGGTATAGGCGTCCAATAGTGAAGGCGGTGCCTTGCCGTCCATAACGAGCGCGAGCTTCCAGACCAGGTTATCGGCGTCCTGTATGCCCGAATTCGCACCCCGGCCACCGAAAGGCGACACCTGATGTGCCGAGTCGCCGACGAAGAGAATCCTGCCGTGGTTGAAGCGACGCATGCGGCGGCACTGGAACGTGTAGACACTCACCCAGTCGAGCTCGAACTCCCGTTCGTCGCCCAGCATCGCCTTGATCCGTGGAATCACGTTCTGCGGCTTTTTCTCTTCTTCCGGATCTGCTTGCCAGCCGAGCTGGAAATCGATCCGCCATATGTTGTCCGCCTGACGGTGAAGCAGCGCCGACTGGTTGGGATGAAATGGCGGATTGAACCAGAACCATCTCTCCGTGGGATAGTCTGCCTTCATCACAACATCTGCAATCAGGAACCGGTCCTTGAAAACCTTGCCTTCGATGTCCAGTCCGAGCATGACCCGGATGGGGCTGCGCGCGCCATCTGCGGCCACGAGCCACCCGGTCTCCAGCGTGTAGTCGCCCGCCGGCGTCTCCACCTGCAAAGTAACGGAATCGTCGTGTGGAGTGACGCCGGTTACCTTGTTGCCGAAACGGATCTCCAGGTTTGGCAGTTCACGGGCACGCCGAAGCAGGAATTCCTCCAGGTAGTACTGCTGCAGGTTAATCATGCCCGGCCGATGGTGGTCTGGCTCCGGGCAGAGGTTAAAGTTGAATACTTCCGCTTCACCGAAGAAGGTCCTGCCGACATTCCACGATACGCCCTTTCGTACCATCTGTTCGCCGCAGCCGAGCCGGTCAAAGATTTCAAGTGAGCGCTTCGCATATGCCACGCCGCGCGAGCCAATCGAGACGGTGAAGTCATCGTCGAGAAGAAGAACGGGTTTCCCTTGAACTGCAAGATCGATTGCTGTCGTAAGTCCGACCGGGCCGGCACCAACCACAACGACCGGGTAGGGCTTGCCCTGCACCCCGTTCAGCTCGGCGGGGCGCGTGAATTCGAACTTTTCGTGTTGGTACTTACCTTGCACCTTCAACTCCCTACAATTTCCACATTCCCGTGCACGAGGTAGTCCACATCCTCGGCGTGCCTGGCATCATCCATGCGCGACCGGCGTGATTCCTGTCAGCGTGCGCAGCTCAATCTTTGTGCGCGGGCAGCCAACGCGAACAGCAGAATAAGGACGGCGCCGACAAGCGCAGCGACTCGCGGGTACGCCAGGCCTGCATACATGTCGCCGCTCGCCGCAACGATCGCAAATGCTGCAGCGGGCAGGAAGCCTCCCGTCCAGCCGAATCCGATGTGATAGCTCAGCGAGAGTGCCGTGAAGCGCACCCGCGGTGGGAAAAGGTCGGTCATTGCCGCAGCCAGGGGACCAAACGTCATCGCGGCAAGAATGCCGAGCGCACTCATCAGCAACAGCAACATCGGGCGGTTGACCTGTGCAGCATCGGCTTTGCGCGGATACCCTGCGGCATCGAGAGCAGCGGCCAGTGACGTAGAAAGTGCGGCAGCCCGCGCAGCCGAACCCTGCGTGTCAGCGGCGTACGACTGGATGGTTTGCTCGCCCACCTTGACGACTGCAGGCATGCCCGGCTCACCTGCCTTATTTGTATAGCTAATCCCCGCACGTACCAGTGCGCTTTTTGCCACGTCACACGAGGTACGATACTTTGATGTGCCAATCACGTTGAACTGCGTCGAGCAATCGTTGGGGTCCGCAATCACAACGACGGGAGAGGCCGCAGAGGCGCGCTCCAACGCAGCGTTTCCAAAGTGAGCCAGACCGTGATAAATGGCGGGATAACCGAGGACCACGAGGACGAAACCAGCGCAAATGACGAGTTTCCGGTCGAGCCGGTCCGACAACGCGCCGAACACGATAAAGAACGGCATCGACACCAGCAATGCGCCAATCGTCAGCAGGCTCGTCGTGTCAGGACCAATGCGAAGGACTTCGGTAAGGAAGAATGGTGTGTAGAAAAACGCACAGTAGAATGCGACCGCCGCGCCGGGACATAACGCAAGCAGCGAGCATGTCATAGCTGAAACGTTGCGGCGGCCGGTGAGTGCTTCCTTGAGCGGCGCACGCGAAACGCTATTTTCGCTTCGCAGGCGCTCAAATTCTGGCGATTCGCCCATGCGGGTACGCACCCAGACGGATAGTGCAACGAGCCCGAGCGAGAGGAAAAAGGGAACACGCCACGCCCATGCAAGAAATTCAGCCGGCCCAACCACCGCACGCGTTGCCTGGACCACCACTTGAGACAGGAGCAGACCAACTACCGGGGCGAGTTGAACCCACGACGTCAGAAATGCGCGTCGGTTTTCCGGAACATGCTCAGCGACATACACCATCGCGCCACCGGCTTCGCCGCCGAGCGCAAACCCCTGAACGAGCCTCAAAGACACAAACAAGACCGGCGCAAGGAAGGCCGCGGCCGCGTAAGTCGGCAGCAGACCGATCATGAATGTCGCCATGCCCATGAGCGCCACTGTGATAAGGAAGACACGCTTACGTCCCATCCGGTCCCCGATGCGGCCAAAGAAAATCGCGCCCAGTGGCCTGACCAGGTATCCCGACGCAAAGCCGAGCAAGGTGAAAATCAGTGCAGCGGTTGGATTCACCCCGGAAAAAAATTGCTTGCTCATCACGGCCGCCAGAGTGCCAACGAGGAAAAGGTCGTACGCCTCGAAGCAGGTTCCCAGCGACCCTGCAAATACAATCCGAAATAATTTCCCGCGCGTGGAAGCGCCTGCATGTGCGGCGAAAGCGGATTGACCGGACGTCGGGTCTGCCACCGAGTCACTCGGGCTCATCGTTGTCTCCTCGTTTATAAGAATGTTTTCCGATCGAACATTCGTTACATCAACGTCCGCGCTTCGAATGCCTTGCTACAGGCTGAAGATCACCGAGGCTGAGCCGATCCTTCAAACGTATCCGTATCCCAGCAAGTTATCCGACGGGGGATTACCCGCCTGGCCACTTGAGAGAGTGGTGCAATTGTTCTCGCCTTTTGCTGCAGGTCTCGCCAACACCAGATCCTTACCACCCGGACTAACGGCAGCCAAGTCGTTGTATGGGAGAACAATGCCTTCTTGCCGTGCGATTTGCCATTCGGCCGATTACCCTGGGGTCTACACTGAAACTGCACCGCAAATTCGTTTCGTTATTCAGCAGTCTCAATCGTCTTTCCAATGGCCACCAACCAACCTACCGATGAGTTCGCCAACTGTAGCGACGCCATATTTGCGCATGAGCCGTGCGCGATGAGCCTCGACAGTTCGGTGACTGATACGGAGATCGCGGGCGATCTGCTTGCTGCTCCTACCGGTTACGAGTAACTGGGCAACTTCTCGCTCGCGCTGAGTGAGTTCCGTTACGACCCGTCGAACTGCAGAGATATCTTCGAAAGACCAGATCGCCGACGCAAACGGATCATTGTGGTCAATTGAACGTCCTGAGACGTGACACCAGAAGAGGCTCCCGTCGACTCGCCGCATGATGCGCTCGTCCGAGTAAAACCCGGTCTTACGCATGGCCAACACCGCGCGTTCACCAATGTGCTGAAATTCGTCGTGAGACGGGTAGAGACACTCCAGAGAGCGTCCAGAGAGCTCACCCAGTGAATAGCCGAACGTTTTGCTGAAAGCCTCATTGCACGACACGATCGTGCGCCGCGTAGACACGAGCAGGCCGACCGGCGCCATATGAAAGGCGAGCGTCAGGTCCGCGGAGCTCCCACCATGCGAACTATCCGCTTCGCTGCGAGCTTGCGAATCTGGGTTGTGCGACGATTGGTGCATCGCCTTGTGAGCGGGGCGTGCCGCCGCTTGCCCCGAGGCTCGCCAGATTCTCGCGACGCTCGAAGGCGAGACGTTGGACTCGCGCGCGACGCCGCGGATGCTCAGTGTCTTACCGGGCGCGCCAGCACTGCTTTCAACTACCGCGAGGACCTTCGCAGGCTCAATCTTCCGCGGCGCACCGCTCCTGGGCATATCGAGCAATCCGGTGATCCCGCAGTTCATATAGCGGTTACGCCACTTTGAAACAGTGTGTGCGTCCACGCTGTAGATCCTCGCCACCGAGTTGTTGTCCAGACCGTCGGCACATGCGAGAACAATTCTTGCGCGAAGTGCGATGGATGGCTTGACGTCGTCGCATGACGCCATCGATTGAAGCGCCTCCCGATCCTGGAGGCTCATCACGATTTGCCCTATTGGGCGCCCTCTCGCCATTTCTACCTCTCCATCGGGCGGGACAGTCGCACTACAGTTTTAGCGATCTATTTGTTGAGAATTCAGGGGGAGCAACACAAAGCCACGACTTTCCGACTTTCCGCAAAGTGCCGGGTCTGGCGCTGTTCCATGGGCCATAGCTGTCTGGCGCTGCTGCAATTCCGATGCGATTCGCACATTGACGCCACATAGACGAAATGCATGGCGCCGCCCGAGGGAATGGGCTGCAGACGGGCGCTCTGTCGAAGATGGAACTTGCTGCCAGGCGGCTCTACGGGCGCAGCGCTCCGTTCTGTGTTTGATGCCACGCCTCAGGTTTTCTACCCGGAGGCATGGCGTTGGGGCGGCCTCGTTGGTCAAGGTACGAGGCCGACAACCGGTACTTACGAGTTCGCGCCCGGCGCGACCTGCTCTTTTTCGATGGCGTCGAACAGAGCCTTGGCATTGCCGTTGCCGAAACCCTCGTTACCCTTGCGCTGGATGATCTCGAAGAAAATCGGACCGATCATCTTCTTCGTGAAGATCTGGAGCAGGGTTCCACCGGGTTCGCCGGGAGCTTCGCCCTTGTCACTGCCATCGAGCAGGATGCCGAGCTGCTTGAGTCGGTCCACCGGTTCGCCGTGCCCCGGCACGCGTGCTTCCAGCCCGTCGTAGTAAGTGTCCGGCGTCTTGAGGAAGTCCACACGATTCGCGCGCAGAGTGGCAACGCTTGCGTAGATGTCGTCGGTCGAGAGCGCCATGTGCTGGATGCCCTCGCCGTGGTACTCGTCGATGAACTCCTGGATCTGCGACGCGGGTTCCGTCGGCTCGAGCACCGTGACGACTACGCCGCCCGACGGACTCTTGACAGCTTGCGTACGGAACCCGGTACGCTCGCCACGCGCTTCAAGTTCAAAACACACGTGGAAGCCGAACAGAAGCTCGTAAAACGCTACCCAGCGGCCCATGGTCCCCTCGGCAACGCAGTGGGTAATGTGGTCGACGCGTCCCAGGCCTGCACCCACTGCCGGCTTCACGTCCCCAAAGCCTGACAGGATGGCACCCATAGCGGCATCGTCAACGAGGTACAGCAGGCTGCCGCCGATCCCGCCGAGCGCGGGTGCATCGAAACTTTGACGCAGCGGACCGTCGTGGCGACCCATGCCTACCTGCGCAGCGGCAACAAGCGCTTGCGCGGACGACGGAACGCCAATGCCGATTGCCGAAACACTGTTGCCGTGCACTGCAGCGAACGCGCTCGCGTGCGTATCCGGCTCAGCGTTTGCGATGAAAAGGATCTTGCCTTGGGCATAGAGCGTCAGCGCACGCGACGGGTGACGCGCAACGAGCGTCATACCCATCGCGCGAAGCTGTGCGTCCAGCGCGGCGGCGTCGGCCACGGCGAATTCGACAAAGCAGATTTCGGTAGTGGGGATAAAGTCGGTCATGCCAATGCTCCTGATAGTTTTTCCAGTTTCGTCAAATGCTTTACTGTTCAGCCCGCTCGGCCATCGTTGCACCCGCTTCGGCTACTTCCTGCTCAAGATAGCCACGCCACGAGTCCGCGTATTCGTGCAATTCCATTGCCGGCGGTGCGACGATCTCGACGGGTTCGGCCACGTCGATGTTCAGCGCCACTTCTTCAGCTATCTGCCCCGCGCGCTGCTCAGCATTGCGGAACGCCTGAGGGTGCGGACCGTGAGGGACGCCGGCCGGGTGGAACGTCAGGGCGCCCGGCTCAGCGCTGTCGCGGCTGAAGAACCGACCACTGTGGAAGAAAACGAATTCATCGTAGTCGTCGTTCGAGTGAAAGAACGGTACCTTCAGTGCATCGGCACTCGACTCGATCGGCCGCGGCGTGAAAACGCAGATCGCGACTGACGCAGAAGCGAACGCGCAATGCGCGGTTGGCGGCACGTGGTAACGGTGGCTCGCCACAGCACGGATATCGCGCCAGTTGAGCTTGATCACGCTCAAGCTTCCCTTCCAGCCGACCGTATCAAGGGGGTTGAAGGGATACACTACGGTCGAAATTTGACCGCGTCGCTTGACCATGATCGGCCACTCGCTCTGCTCGCGCTGCTTCGCGTAGCGCTCATCGAGTTTCGGCGACTCAAGCACGCCTGGATCAAATGGCGAGTGTTGACCCAGCAGACCGCGATCGGGGATACCGAACGGCTGCGCCGACTCGATTGACAACCACTCGCAAACGGTCGACGGCTCCACGCGCCATGCGGTGCCCTTCGGCAAGTACACGAGGTCACCCGCTTCGAAGTCGAGCGAGCCGAAGTCGCTGAAAATGACGCCACCACCGACATGGGCAAACAGGAACAGATCGCCGTCTGCGTTGCGGCACAAAGCCGAATTCGTATCGTGCCGCCAGAAGCGCATTTCGAACGACGCGCTGCGGGCAAGGACAGGCGCGTCCCAAAGCGACGGCACGACGCCTGCGAGGCGCTTGGTCGTAAAGGCGCGCGGGCGAAGCACGCCTTCCCAACGCAACCAGGCCGTCGGAGGATGAGCCTGATAGATGTGCGAGACCGGGCCATCGAAGCCAGCCTTGCCCATTTCTCGTTCGTATACGCCCTGCGGGATGCCGGTATGTGCCTGGCGCGGGGCCTGGCCCTCAAATTTCACAAATCGCATGAATTCACCCTTTTATACACATTGAAATAGTTTCATATTGAAACTAAGTGTTGGCTATTGGACCTTCCTTGTCAAGCGTTTCTCGTGGGGCTGCGCGCCCCAGGAGTCGATAACGCTTGGCGGTTGGGCGGTGCCCAATCCGATACACGGATGCACTCTGCCCGCCCGCCTTTCGGTCAGCCGATTCTGTATATTCGCGTCAGGAAAGCTGCGCGGTCACTACATTGGCCATTGCGACTGCAACGCGGCCGACATTGCCGTCGTTAAGACCAGCCACACAGAGTCGACCGGAACGCACCAGATAGACCGCGTACTCGTCGCGCAGCGTGTCTACCTGCTGCGCAGAAAGCCCGGTGTAACTGAACATGCCGCGCTGCTCGATCAGACTCGAAAGAAGGTTTGCAGCCCTGTCCTCCGCGCCACGCTTGTGCAGTTCCTTCTGCAGGCCGTCGTGCAGTTCGCTTCGCATCCGCTTGATACGACCGCGCATGGCGTCGAGCTCGGCCTGCCACTCGGCGCGCAGTTCGTTCGAGTTCAGCACGGAGGCAATCACCTGCCCGCCATGCGTTGGCGGTCCGGAGTAGATACGACGGACAGTCGATGCCAGTTGGCCGGTCACACGTTGCGCCTGATCTTCGTCCGCACAGACCACGCTCAACGCACCGCAGCGCTCGCCGTAGAGCGAGAAATTCTTCGAGAAGCTGTTGGCGACGAACATCGGCATCGGTCGACCGCCCTGACGGGCGTCAGCGAGGGTACGAACGGCCCAGGCGTCGTCGTCCAGCCCCGCACCGAAACCTTGATACGCCATGTCGATAAAGGGTATCAGCCGCCTTTCGGCGACGACGGCGAACACCTTTGCCCATTGCTCGCGCGTAAGGTCAACGCCGGTCGGATTGTGACAGCAAGCGTGGAGAACCACGATGCTTTCGGGCGCGAGCTCGCACAGCGTTCCCATCATGCCGTCGAAGTCGAGTCCGCCCGTGACCGCGTCAAAGTACGGGTAGGTTTGGACGGGGAACCCGGCAGCCTCGAAGATCGCGCGATGGTTTTCCCAGGACGGATTGCTGATCCAGACACCGCTCTTGGGGAAGTAACGGTGCAGAAAATCCGCACCAAGGCGCAACGCGCCAGACCCGCCAAGAGTCTGCGCTGTCGCGATACGTCGCGACTCCACGGCCTCATGCGCAGCACCGAAAACGAGGACCTGGACGGCAGCGCGGTAATTCAGCGCCCCCTCGAGCGGCTGATACGGCCGCGGCCCAATGGTGCCGAGTCGGGCAGTCTCGGCGTGGCGCACTGCCTCCATGACCGGGATTCTCCCAGCGTCGTCAAAGTAGACGCCGACGCTCAGGTTCACGCGCCCCTCCCGCGGATCGCGGTTAAAAGCGTCATTGAGCGAAAGGATGGGATCGCCTTCGTACGGCTCGACGATCTCGAGCAGATGTGTATTTTCCATTAGATTCACAGCCAGTCAGGTTGCGGCATGGTGTACGCGTTGTTCGATGCAACCAAACACGCTGTTCCCGCGGTTAGAAAACGCTTCAATCCGCACGATGTCGCCATCGACGAGAAAGGACGCCAGAGGGGTGACGCCGCCAATCATTTCGACGGCCCGTCGCTCGGCGATACAGCCGTAACCCGAGCCTTCACGCTGGTTCGAAACCGTCCCGGCACCCAGCACGGTCCCGGCGCAAAGGGGGCGCGTGCGGGTCGCGTGATGGATCAGATCGGCGAACGAAAAATGCATGTCCTCCCCCGTCTGCAGGCTCCCTACCGTCGTGCCGTTGTGCGACACGCGGAGTTCCAGATGGGCTCGCTCACCGTCCCACTGATCACCCAGCTCGTCTGGCGTGACAAAGAGCGGGCCCAGCGCGGTCGGCGGCTTGCCATGAATGAAGCCGAAGCCCTTGGCCAGCTCTTCCGGAATCAGGCCGCGTAGCGAAATGTCGTTGGCCAGTCCGATCAGCCTGATTGCCTGGGCACACTCCGCCTTCGACGCACCTGCGGCGATCTCGCCCGTCACGACGACCAGTTCGGCCTCAAAGTCCGTCCCCCAGTTCGAGCCCAGCACCTCTATGGGCCCGTTCCACGGAAGGAAGGGGGACGAGACTCCCTGGTACATGATCGGGTCGGTAAGCGCGGAGGGCGGCATTCCAGCGCCGCGCGCGCGTCGGACGAGCTCCACGTGGCGCAGATACGCGCTGGCGTCCAGCCACTGGAAACTGCGCGGCAGCGGGGCAACGAGTTCATCGAAATCGAGCGGCTGGATGCCGTCGACTTCGTTCGCGCACAGACGTCGGTAAACGTCGCTCAGCGGCGCCGCGACCGCATCCCACCGGTCAAGCACCTGCTGCAACGTCGCGGCGTGCTCCGGGACCGCGCACATGGTTTTCCGGGTGGTGTCGACCAGCACCAGCTTGCCATCTGGAGTGCCGTCGCGAAGCGTCGCAAGTTTCAAAGAAATCTCCTGAAAAATATTGAGTTCGGCATAAAACCGCCCGAACGCCCGCTTCACGGAACGTCCGAACACTGATCAGCCTGTAATGCGAACGCCGGGCGGCTGCTACGGCGCGTGACGTCCAGAACGGAACACATCTGCGCCCCGCTTTCGAGGTCTTGGCCTCGCGGCCGCGGGGCACACTCAGTCAACCGCTTCGTGCGTGGGTCCTGCGCAAAGCTGGACCGTGTGCAACCCGATTCCCGTCGACGGCCAGTGGTGCGCCGACGCTGAACCAACGACGCCTCTCACCGCCCACATCGACCCGGCGATTCATAGAGGCATATTAGCTTCAAAATGAAATTATTGAAATAGGAAATCATTGGGACAAACCCGGGCATCGGCCTCGGCGGCCGAAAGCTTGAGCCGGCTGGCAGCGGCCCTGCGGCTTAAGTTACGTTTTCTGCGTTTCGCCACACCCGAAGGGAAAGCTTGACCAACGCCGCACGCTCTTCCCCGGACAGGCCTGCGAGAAGTTCGTCTTCAAGCTGGATCGCCAGTGGAACGATCTCTTCATAGGCACTGAGTCCCTTTTTATTCAACCGTAGAGTCACCCGGCGGCGATCTTCGGTGTCAATTTTTCGGCTCAGCAGTCCCAGATCCTCCAGCTGGTTGAGGGCCCGCGTCACGCTGACGCTATCCATTGCCGCCCGTTCTGCAACGTCTTTCGCCGACATGGGCTGCAGGGCGTTCCCGAGGTGCGCCATCACGCGCCACGCCGCCGCTGACATTCCGAACCTGTCATAACAGAACGTATGCAGCTTCGCGCTCACATGATTGACGATGAACGAAAAACGGTAGGGCAGCCAGGAATCAAGATCGAGCCTGGTGGATTCTGTCGGAGCGCGCATGAGCTGTGGCTGGTAGTGGTCGGCGCTGTAATTATTTCACAATGAAGGAAAAATATCTGCGTCTGCACCACCTGCCGTCCCGCACCGGTCCGAATCCGGAACTCTTACCGGCCGGACACAGCGAACATCCGGCCACCGCCGACAGACGGCCCCGCCTGAGACAGTCACACGTCCGCGGCTACCCAGCTCCTCCCGCCGCGAGCGCGGAGCATGCTGACCGTCGCCAGGCTGACCGCAGCTGCGACCGTCACGTAATATGCGGGCGCGAGATCACTATGAAACGTCTGTATGAGCCACGTGATAATGAATGGCGCAAAGCCGCCAAAGATCGTGACAGCGATGCTGTAGGCAAGCGAAAGTCCGGTCGAGCGGGTTCTCGTGGGGAAAAGATCAGATAGGAGTCCGGGCAGAACGCCGAAATATGTGGCTACAAGCGCGCCGAGGACGACTTCCACCGACAGCATCATGACGACGCTGGGATGGGCCTTCAGCAAAACAAGCAGCGGATAAGCAAGCAAGAGATACAACATCGACGACCAGCTCATGATCCCGAGGCATCCACGCTGATCAGCAATCCTGCCGGCAACGGGGGCGACGATAAACTGCGTCATTCCTGCGGCAAGCGTTGCGAGGAAAGCTCCAAGGGGCGCAATACCGAGTCGTTGTACAGCGTATGTCGGCATGTAGAGGACGAAGTAAGTCGCGACTGTCGCCAGTACCACCACCCCAACGGCATACAGCAGCCGCTTCCGATCGCTCTTCATCGTTTCTGCCAACGGAGTGATCGTCTGCTCACCGCGTGCGAACTCCGGGGTCTCGTCGACGTTCCGTCGGATATAGTAAGCGACAGGCCCTAGCAGCAAGCCGAAAACGAAAGGCGTGCGCCACCCCCAGCTACTGATCTGCTCCGGGCTTAGCGTCGCATTCAATACAGCGCCGAACCCGGAAGCCAGCAGTGTTGTAACGCCCTGACTCGCGACCTGCCAGCTGGTGTAAAAATAGCGCCTGCGAGGTGCATGCTCGGCAAGGAATGCCGTGGCGCTGCCGAACTCTCCACCTGCGGAGAAACCCTGAATCATCCGTGCCACTACCATGCCGGCGGGCGCCCACAACCCGATGCTCGAATACGTCGGAAGCAGCGCTATCAGAAGCGTCCCAGCCATCATGAGCGTGATGGACATCATCAATGCCGCTTTGCGGCCAGCCCTGTCCGCATAGACACCAAGCACAATCGCGCCAAGCGGCCGCATGAAGAACGATACGCCGAACGTGCCCAATGCCAGAAGCAGCGACACTCCGCTGCTGCCCGTTGGGAAGAAAAGCTTGCTGATGGTCACGGCGAAAAAGCCATAAACCACGAGGTCGAACCATTCCAACGCATTGCCCAGGGAGGCGGGGATGATGATGCGCCACGCCGCTGGTGCATCACGCTCTAACGCAGGACTGTTCGCGAAGCCGTTCTGCATGATCGTTAATCATCCTTCTACAGTTGAGCCGGCATCGCAGTCCTGGCGCGCAATGCTGCCGATTACCCTGGTCAGAAAATCGACGCAGGCGGCGACCTGACTTACCTCGACGAATTCATTTGGCTTGTGTGCCTGCTGGATGTCTCCTGGCCCACAGATCACCGCCGGGATACCGACCTCCTGAAACTGGCCAGCTTCTGTGCCATATGCGACCTTCCGATGTAATCTGTCGTTCGACAACGCGCGAACAAGCCGCGTGACAGCCGCCTCTTCCTGTGCCTCAAGGAAAGGCGCTTTCGCCAGCTGGACGAACCGCACATTTGACGAAGGGTGCTCCGCGCGCATCCTGGGTAGAAGCGTCCTCTCAACGTGGTCCTCGATCCTCCCAAAAAATTCAGCAGGATCGACGCCAGGGAGATTGCGGTATTCAAATTCAAACTCGCAACTCTGCGGAATCGTGTTGACCGACATGCCGCCACGAATGGTTCCTACCTGCGCGGTGCTGAACGGGACGTCAAAGTCGTTATCGAACGGACCATCCACTTTCATGGCATCGACAAGATCCCTCATGAAAGAGATGAGTTTTGCCGCATATTCGATTGAGTTGGCGCCACGCGGCGTCAGCGACGAATGGGCAGAATGCCCCTCGACGCAACAGCGCCAGGTATTTACGCCCTTATGGGCGACGATGACCCGCATGGACGTCGGCTCACCAACGATACAACCATCAGGTTTCACACCTCGGGCCACAAGGTCCCTGAGCATGACAGGAGCGCCGACGCAGCCGAGCTCTTCGTCGTAACTCAGGGCGAAGTGTATCGGCTGCTTGAGTTCCGTCTTTTGGATCGTGGGGACAAGCGACAGCGCTGCTCCGATGAATCCTTTCATGTCACACGTACCGCGCCCGTAAAGCCGTCCCTCCCTGATCTCTGCCTTGAACGGATCCGAGTCCCAGGCCTGTCCGTCCACAGGGACGGTGTCCGTATGCCCCGACAGAACAATTCCCCCCTGAACGCTACCGTTCCACGCCGGGATGGTGGCGAAGAGGTTCGCCTTCGCTCCGGAAGGGTCATAACTTAGCGTTGAATGAACACCCGCCCGGGCCAGATCGTCGCGGACTGATTCAATGAGTGCAAGGTTCGAATTGCGGCTGACCGTGTCATAAGAAACCAGTCGCTTGATCCATTCGATTGCAGTGTGTGGAAACGCGTCCACTTCGGTATCCCCTTCGTGAAAGTCGCACCAATTCCAATGGTCTTCTGAACCGGATAACGACTACGCCAATGACTCACGACGCGTAGTCATTCAAGGTCAACCGCGGAAAGAAGCCTCGCAACGAACCCCACCCCAAGGCGGTATGGAATCGCGGCGCGGCCACCGGTCATATCTCGTGCCGGTACCCACCGCCGCTTCACGCTCTCATATCGCACCGCCCCAGGCGGAGGTCACTCGTCCCGAACGAGCCTTGGCCGCTATTGACCGATCGTCACGATTCCTGGGTCGGAAGCGCGGCACTTCCGGACGTTGCCACCGCGCGGGTGTGTGCCCTATCAACTCGTTGCCCCCTCTGCGACCGCGCGCAATAGACCACGTACAGGGCTGCAAGCCAGACTGGCATGGCCCACGCAGACAGCCGCATGGCGGGAGTGAACAGCATGACGCCGATGATGGCGCACAGGAACGCGAGGCATACGTAGTTGCTTGCCGGACTAGCCAAGGCCCTGAACCGGGGCTGCTGCCCACGTGCTTGCATCCCGCGACGAAACTTGAGATGCGAAATAATGATGATCGCCCAGATGAATATCAAACACGCGGTGAGCAGGGCAATCAGAAGTTCGATGACGCTACCCGGCATTACGTAATTCAGCAAAATACAGATTGCGGTGAACGCACCTGGAAGAAGGATTGCCGCCACCGGCACGCCGCGGCCGTTCACGCGCTGCAGTGACTTCGGGGCGTGGCCCTGATTGGCCATCCCATAGAGAAGTCGGCTGTTGCAATAGACCATGCTGTTATACACAGACAGGGTAGCGGTAAGGATCACAAAGTTCAAAATATCTGCGGTGAACTTGAAGTGAAGAACCGAGAAGATCATGACAAACGGGCTATTGCTAAAAGTCCCGCCTTGAGCGTTCAGCGATGCGACCAGGTCGGTCCACGGTGTCAGGCACAGCAGAACCAGCATCGAGCCAACGTAGAAGATCAGCACACGAAACAGGACCTGGTTGATCGCCTTCGGAATCGTCCTCGTCGGGTTCTCTGTCTCAGCAGCGGTGAACCCCAGCATTTCGAGACCGCCGAAAGACATGACGATAAACGGCATGGCCATGACAAGCCCCTGAACGCCATTCGGGAAAAAGCCGCCGGCCTTCCAAAGGTTGCTTACGGTGGCGTGGCCCGAACCTGTAATCAGCAGGAATGCGCCCATCACAATCATTGCCACCACTGCGCCGACCTTAACCATCGCGAACCAGAATTCCGTCTCCCCATAGAGCCGCACGTTCACAAAATTCAGGCCGTTGATCACGACAAAGAAGAACGCAACCGTAGCCCACGTCGGAATCCACGGCCACCAGAACTGGATGAATTTCCCGGCGGCTGTGAGTTCGAGCATGCTCACAAGGATGTACAGCACGCAACAATTCCACCCGGAAAAGAAACCAGCGAAGTTTCCCCAATATTCTCCGGCGAAATGACTGAATGATCCCGACACCGGCGACTCGACAAGCATCTCCCCAAGGAATCGCATGATCAGGAAGACCACTACACCTCCGATGCCGTAACCGAGGAGCATCGATGGGCCCGCCAATTGGAGCACACCAGCGGATCCCAGGAACAGACCGGTCCCGATCGTGCCACCCAACGCTATAAGTTGAATGTGCCGGTTACCAAGCTGCTTTTTCAGGGTTCCGGACATGCCGTTTTCATCTTGCATAATTCTCTCCGCGTAACCGCCGTGCCGGAACCGCGCCCAGTCCCGCCACACAAGATTCACCACGCTCCCAAACGCCGGGAGTTGTCGGGGCTACATTAAAGACTCGCCAGCGATTCCCGTGACTCATAGATCGAAGTACCGGGGACCATTCACAAGTCGGCTGGCTTGGTGTCGTGTGATATTTCTTTCGTAGTACTATTAAATTAGGATGGGTACCGTGTGAACTCCTAGCCCCACACGCGCATCGACATAGCCATTCAGAGGAGAACGCTAGCGCCCCCCCTCCGGCTGCGACGCGTCAGCGAGTGCGCTCCAGAACGCTGACGTAGCTCGCCACGGCTGCCCCACCCATGTTGAAAACACCGGCGAGTTCTGGATGCGGCAACTGCATCTCGCCTGCCTGCCCGGTAAGTTGCATGGCCGAGAGCACGTGCATGGAAACGCCGGTGGCACCAATGGGGTGTCCTTTCGCCTTCAGTCCGCCCGATACATTGACAGGGAGTCGCCCGTCCCGCATCACCACCCCATCCTCGAGCAGACGATGGCCCTGTCCGGCAGCCGCGAGTCCCATCGCCTCATAACTCAGCAGTTCGGCGATTGTGAAGCAATCGTGCACCTCAGCAAACGAGATGTCATCGATTGCGCAGCCGGCGACCTCCAGGGCCTGTTTCCACGCCCTCCGGGGACCCAGGAACTCCACGGCTCGACGCCGCGCCAGGGGCAGGTAGTCATTGACCTGCACTCGGGATCGAAACGCGACCGACCGAGGGAAATCGGCGGCCACATCGGTAGACGCAAGAATCAATGCGGCTGCGCCGTCGGATACCAGCGAGCAATCCGTTTTACGCAAGGGCGGCGCGATGATGGGATTCTTCTCTGAAACGGTGTTGCAGAAATCGAAGCCGAGATCGCGGCGCATGTGCGCCCATGGATTGACCGCACCGTTCGCGTGGTTCTTGGCCGCGATCTTCGCCAGCGCCACCGACTGGTCGCCGTAATCACGAAAGTAGTCCATCGCGATGCTGCCGAAGATGCCAGGAAACCCACCGGGCGGATTTCCGGCCTCCCCCGAATACCCGCAATCGCCAAGAATGCGCGTAACCTCAGGTCCGGATACCGACGTCATCTTTTCGGCGCCGATTACAAGAGCGATTCTCGCCCGCCCAGCCTCGATCGCGTCACAGGCTCCGTAGATTGCGGCAGACCCCGAGGCGCACGCATTTTCGAGCCTCACCGCGGGCTTCCAGCGAAGCCCGTTATCGCAATTGAGCGCAAGCGATGACGCAAAGATATCCGGAACAAAACCACCATTCAGGTTGCCGATCCAGATGCCGTCCACCGCATCTGCAGGAACATCGACACTCGCGATGGCTTCACGGCCGGCATGCACGATCAAGTCTTCCAGACTCAGTGCGTCATGCTTTCCGAACGGAACATGTGCCCAACCGACGATTTCAACGCCCATTGCTTTCTCCAACGAAGGTATATGTCCGCAGGTTACCCTCGTAAATGTTGGGCCGACAGTCGTCGGATTACATTAGGGTCTGCACCAGACACCGTTCCACAAGTTCGTTACATCGAGCAATCGCGCGTCTCTGCCGCCGTTGCCCCGTCGCAGCGTCGCCGTCCACACGATCGCATCTGAAACGTGACGCCCAGCATGCGTCCGACTGCGGCGACCAGCGCCGACACGGACTACGCTTATGCTGCAGCAAGGCTTTCGCTTTGCTGCAACCCAACTGCAATCTGCGTAGCCGCAGTGATGATCGCGTCAGCCCCGTTACGTCGTCGCGACCGTTAGAACTTGTGGCGGATGCCGATACGTGCCAGCACCTGGGACGTTGTGCTCGACTCGGCGCCTGCAAGGCCCTGGTAGATTGCGGCGTTCGCCCCGCCGGACGATCTCTGGTAAACACCAGTCAGATATACGTCCGTACGCTTGGACAGCAGGTAGTCGGCCACGAGGTTGAACTGGTTGTACTTCGGCCGCGCGCCGTTGTAATCGACCTTACCCTCCGTGAATGTATACCCCCCACCGAGCGTGACCGCAGTCGTCAGGTGGTACTGGCCCCAGATTTCGTAGTTGTCGAACGTGACCGTATTGCCAGCCACACCGCTGGCGTCATCAAAGCGGGTATTGGTGTAGTTGAGCCCGACCTGCCCCTGCCCGATCGTGTACGTCACGCCTGCGCCGATAACCTGCATGTTGCTCGGCGAGCCGACGTATCCGAATGCGCCCTCTCCGTTCGAGACGCCCGGAATCCCGTTCGGCTGGAAATTCCCGTCCTGGAATTGCGTCGCCGGGTTCTTCGCGTAGAAGTACGCCGCGCCAACATACAACGGCCCGTTGGAGTAACTCGCGCCCGCCGCGATGGTGCTCTTTTGACCGAAACTGCCAGCAACGCCTCCGAACGCGTACATTGCCTCCGCGCTGAAGCCCATCAGTGTCGGCGTCACGTACTTGACCGCGTTGTTCACGCGGAATCCGTTGTCCGTGTTATCGATGTCGCTCGGATGCGAGTACAGCGCGCCCCATTGGCCATTGAACGTCGTCGGCTGAACGATGTCGACAATCGGGTCATACTGGCGACCGAGTGTCAAAGTACCCCATGTTGCGTTCGTGACGCCGACGTATGCCTGACGGCCGAACAGGAGGCCGCCCTGGCCAAGGGCCCCATTGAACGCGTTAAAACCGCTTTCGAGCTGGAAGATGATATTCGTGCCGCCGCCCAGTTCCTCCGTACCCTTCAGACCCCAGCGACTACCCTGCGCGATACCGCTTTGAGCCTGCCAGAGGCTGTGGCCGCCCGCGTTGTTCGTGTAGGTAATACCGGCATCGATGATGCCGTACAGCGTGACGCTATTCTGCGCGAATGCCGGAACGGAAAAGGCTCCAGCGAGAGAAATTGCGATAACCGAGGACTTTTTCATTTGATCTCCAATAATTGGATGTTTGAAAGCTTTTATAATCGACATACATTTTCTCGGAACAGACTGGAATCATCTGTCCGCAGGCGTCTATTTCATTTGCACCCCTAATTATATTTATGTGGGCTTTCCGTCGACGCTTCCACCCACTCGTGAGATCAACGAACGGATTCAGACGGCGTCAGAAAATCGCCGCCATCAAAACCCAAAAAGCCGGCATTGCCGCCATGAGCGTGGATGCCTGGCGCAATTGCCAAGGTCAAGTTAGCGAGGCTGCAAGTTCCTGCAGGAAGATTCGATTTTCATTCTCCGTCCCGACCGTCACGCGGATCCATTCAGGCAGGCCGTGGTCCGCCACCGGTCTCACGATGACACCCCGCGCGAGCAAGCTGTCGAACACTTTCGTCGCTCCCCCTGCGTCTCCTACGCGAACGCAAACGAAGTTGCCGTGCGGGTGGATGTAGCGCAAGCCGATTGCGTCGAAACCGGCAGTCAACTGCGTGATGCCTTGCGCGTTGCTTTCTGCCGTTTTGCGCAGAAAGTTCCCGTCGTTCAGCGCAGCGACCGCAGCTGACTGAGCCAGGCTGTTGACGCTGAATGGTCGGTGGATGCGGTCTAGCAGTGCACTCACCTCCGGTTGCGAAACGCCGAACCCGACCCTGATGCCAGCAAGACCGAAGGCTTTCGAGAACGTGTGACAAACGAGCAAGTTCGGGAACTTTTCAACCAGGGAAATTCCGTCATATGCGTCACCCGCGGCGAGATATTCCGTGTAAGCCTCGTCTAGAATTACCAGGACCCGACGAGGCACATCGCTCAAGAATGACTCTATCTCTGCGCGAGGGATGAATGTTCCGGTGGGGTTGTTGGGATTGGCGATGAACAGCACCTTTGTGTTGCCAGCGATTGCAAGGCGCATGGCCTCCAGATCATGACCATACCCTTTTGCCGGAACTACGATGTTGCGGCCGCCGATAGCCGTGGTCGCAAGCCGGTACGCTGAGAAGGCGAACTGGGATGAAACTGTCGTCTCTCCTCTTTCGACGAAAAGGCGAACTGCCATTTCGAGTATTTCGTTGCTCCCATTACCGAGCGTTATCCAGCTTTCTGGTATCGCGAATCGAGCCGCGAGTACCTGCCTCAGCCTGCAGCCGTCGTTATCCGGAAATCGATTCAGCGCGCTGATCTGCTCTCTTATTACCTCCGCCACACCCGGTGGTGTCCCCAGCGGATTCTCGTTCGACGACAGTCTGATGATTTGTTCAGCGGGGACCGAGATTCTTTGTGCGACTTCGGAAGTCGACAGCCCTATGACGTAAGGCGAAACGGCGCGGGCGTACGGCGCCGCGCTATTTTCAATCTTCATCATGATGGATAGTCCAGATCAAAACGACGCGGTGATGTTCAGAGCATCCCCAGCGCAACCTTTTCACAGCCACGACGCCACTCCCTTTGCCGTATGATTTCGTCCCCGCCGCCTCGCGACGGGGACTCAAGCGATGCCCGCGGACTGAATTAGGCGGGCGACGGCGACTTCCATTTCCTGCCGCGCAGAGTGCTACTGGGTGACCGGCGTAAGTTCGCCCTTCACCATCTTGTAGACCACCACGGTGCCATTCGCGTTATCACCAGTGGGGGTGAACTGGATATGCCCGGTGATGCCGTCGTATTTTTCCTTGGCGAGTGCATGCAGATACACCTTCGGGTCAGTCGAATTGGCGTCCTGCATCGCCTTCGCAAGAATCATTACGGCGTCGTAGGAATAAGGGGCGAACGCGACAATCTTCCCGTAGGCCTTCTGGAAGCGATCCTGAAATTCACCATACTTCGGCATCGCAGAATGCGGAGCGCCCGCTTCGGTGCAGTACTGGCCTTCTGCCGCGCCACTCGAGAGCGTGTCCCAGTTGCCGGTGCAGACTGCATCCCCGCCGATAAAGGCTGCATTGATGCCGAGCGTCTTCATGCGGCGCACCATCGGACCAGCCTGTGCGTCGGCGCCTCCGTACACGATGACGGTCGGGCTCGCCCCCTTTATCTTGGTCAGGATCGATGAAAACTCGACGGCCTGTTCATTTGTGTACTCACGGTCGGCGACCGGAACGTGATGTACGTCAAGATACTTCGCGACCTCGTCTGCGAGTCCTTGTCCGTACGCGGTACGATCGTCGACGATGGCAACCACTCCCTTCCCTGCCAATTTTTGTGCAAATGCTCCCAGCGTTGCGCCCTGCTGATGGTCATTCGCCATCAGGCGAAACGTCGTAGGAAAGCCTTGCGACGTATAGAGAGGATTCGTCGCCGCTGTCGCGACCTGCGGGATTCCCGCGCTTGCATAGATACGCGACGCAGCTATGGTCGGCCCCGAGCTCAGATGCCCGACGACACCTTTCACGCCTTCGTCGACCAGTCTCTGGGCGACCTGGACCGCGGTCTTCGGATCACCCTGGTCGTCCTCCGACACCAACTCGAAAGTCACCTTGGTGCCGGCGATGACAACGCCCTGATGGTTCAGATCTTCGATCGCCAGACGTGCACCGTTCTCCACGTCCTTCCCCAGGTGTGCTTCAGCTCCGGTCAAAGGACCTGCAACACCGATCTTCACGACTTCGTTCGCCTGCGCGCTGAAAGCGGCAAGAACAAAAGTGACGGTCGGTACCGCGTACTTGATAGCCTTAAGAGACAACATATTTTTCTCCAGCGAAACGAAACATGGGAGGCCCGCTACGAGCGTTCCTTTTTATATATTTTGGACACCCGAACATTGCCTTAGCGCTTACATCCACGGTGATCAACGGCGCAAAGTTGCGACAGCCCGGAAGGTGCGATGCGTTCGTTCCGGAGGCAGCAATTTAAGTATTTCTTTAGTTATTGTTCTCGCAAACCCGGTATGGCTCACTCACTTCTCCATCCTTCTTCGCGCGGCCGCAATTGTGTCAGCAGCCGGCGCTGCACCAGACACGTTTCGTGACGCGCCTGCCGTGGTCGCTTCCTGTACCCGACCCGATGCCATATTAGTTACAGAGAAAAATAGTTGCAAGATGAAAATATAAATTCGGCCTTGCAGAAGCGCCAGGGAAAGTTCCAGGTTGAGGGTGTCGGCGCTTTGATGGTGCGCCCGCGCGACGGGGTTGACTACCCGTCGGCGACCGAACCAGGAAGGCTCAAACCAGCTCGTCTGAGGGTGGTCTGCTGCTCGCCGCGACGGCGCCACACAAGGCGGTGGTGCCCGGGTCGACGTCAGTCACAGCCGGTATGCCACCGGGGCCAATAGCGGATAGAGTTCAGCGAGTTTCGCTGCGACCGGCCGATTCGTCGGTTACCGGCGAAATCCGTGGGACTCGTCAAGACGCGGGAAAAATTCGCCAATCGGAAGCCCACTGCGCGGGTGGCCGCGCGCCTTTGGCAGCGCTGCCGGCTGACTGCGCGCACCCGCAAGCCCCGCGTGGTCGGCTGCCCGGAGCACCAGAAGCCCGACGCTTCTGCAGAGACTGAGGTCAATATCGACGAGAGGAAGGTGGGTGGGCGTCGAGCGCCGTATCGCGTTCTCGCCTCGGTGCAAGAATGGCTGTCAGAGATCGGACCCGTGGAAGCGCGACTACAGTCAGCCGCCCCTTATTTTCGTTCGCCATGAGCCAGGAGCCGAGTGTGATGACCTTCGACGAATCGTTCAGTCGTCGGTCATCTGCCGGCGTGCGTGAGCGCGCCTGGCGAAGACCCACTTCATATTCCGTGGGAACGGCGGCGCACCGTTTGCCGTTTGTGACGGAGGTGCGTGCGAATTGAGCCGGGCGAATCCCTGGCGGGGGCACGCGGTCGCCAGACGACGACGGAGCGTCGTCTCGCATTCCCGCCGTGTCAGCCAACGCTCAGCGTCGCCAAACCGAAGACGATACAGGCCGGGCGGTACCGGCCTGTCAATACAGTGAGCGCGCAGCCTTCAGGCTGATGTCGCCCGCCGTGACCAGACTCGACACCACAAAATACAAACTGAGCGCTGATCAACACCCGTCAGGCGGGCGGCCCGACGCTCGCATGGACCACGGCCGCGGGCCGCCGTTCGCCCGACAAGACTCAGAGTAGGCGGCCCTCTACTCGATCATGGCCCCCGCTAGCGTCAGGACATCGCGAACTGGGGGCGTACGCTCGTGTCGGTGCGCGGCAGACCGAGCATCTTGCGCGCCTCGGTCGGCGTGGCGACATCGTAGTCCATCTCCCTCAACAATCGGACGGTGCGTTCGACCAGAGCGACGTTGGTCGCCAGTTCGCCCTGCCGGTAATACAGGTTGTCTTCGAGCCCAACGCGAATAATCGCTCCACCAAGCAGCAGCGCGTTGATCCCTGCGGGCATCTGGGCCGGCCCGATGCCACTAACACAGAAAACGCTGTCTTTCGGCAGAAGATCGACCATTGACTGCAGGATTCGCGGCGTATAAGGCATCGCGTTCTGAAACCCGCGATGCGCGTTGAGCACCATGTTGATGATGTACGGCGGCTCGTCGTAACCTTGTTCGATCAAGCTCGTCACATCCTGAAGGATATGAGCCGGATTGAATACCTCCCACTCCGGCTTGATTCCGCGCTGCTTCATCCCTTCGGCCAACTCGCGGCAACGCGATGGCGGGGTGTTTAGCAGCACTTCGGTTCCGTTGAACGACGAATTAAAGGTGCATGCGTCGAGCGTGCACATTTCCGCGCCCGCGTCCATGCCCTTCAGGCGCTCAGCCCACACCGTGTCGAACATCCCGTCCTCGAACGCCTTCACCATGTCACCATGGATGCCGCCGCCCGTCGAGTTGTTGATCACGATGTCGCATTTCGCGCGGATTCGCGTATTGATGTCACGGTAGATATCCGAGTTGCAAGTCGCCAGGTCGTTCGGCAGTCTCGCGTGAATTGCAACGGCGCTGGCGCCAGCGTTGTAGCAGTCGTACACATCCCGGGCGATCTCCGCAGGCTGCGTCGGCAGATTCGGATTCTGCGATTTGAATGCCATGCCACCCGTCGGCGCAACGAGCACGATCACTTTCTGCTTGGCCATCTCTGTCTCCTTTCATTATTGATACGGGAATTGCATCTATGCGACTTCTTCCAGACGCTCGTCATCAGGTTCGGGCACCGAACCTGATGGAGCCTGCAGATACTCGGACAGACGCTCACGCAACGGCGCGGAAATCGCTACCGCTCGATAGGTATCAAGTGACATCACGACCACCGTCTGCGTGGCCTTCATGCGCATTTCCTCGACGCCGTGTTCGTTGACCCCGTGCACCTCTAACACGAGGTCAATTGAACTGCTGCCCATTCGCGCCACCGCGAGCGAGAACCTGGTCTTGTCGCCCATACGACTCGGGACGAAGAACTGACACTCCAGTTGAACCACCGGAATGCCCAGACGTTGCTCTCCCATGAACGTCCTGTACGGATAACCCAGCCCTTCATCGAACCAACGCTCGATGAAGGCGTGGAGCATCACGAGGTACTGTGGGTAGAACACAATACCGGCCGGGTCGCAATGGTGAAATCGGATAGTCCGTTCCCGTTGGAATGTCGTGTTGCGCTGCATGTCCAAAACCGATCCTTCGTCATTAGATAGAGGTTGCGACGCCCCGCTCCAACCGTTACGAGCGAGGCGAAGATACCGATGGATGTCCGCAATTTTAAAACGTAGTACTACTATTAAATAAAGGCTCGATCCACGACTCCAAGCCTGCCGTCGGCAGGCTTTCCCCCTTCAGTCGAGGTACTTCCTGTCGCGGAGCTCCGTCTCCAGCCCCCGTAGCGACTTCTCGAGCGCGACAACCAGTTCGTCGATCTGCTGCGGCTCAACAATAAGCGGTGGGGTGATCAGCTGGATGTCACCGAACTGCCCGCGGTTAGCACGCCGGTTATAGAGTGCGATTCCGTTACGCAAGCCATGTTCGGTCAGCATAGCCGGTGCATTCAGTTCAGTGGGCAGTTGGCGCTTCGTTTCCTTGTCCGCGACTATCTCAATCGCCATGAGAAGACCCTTTCCGCGCACATCGCCAATGAGGCGCGATCGGCTCATCAGTTGGCGCAACTTCATGTCCAGATACTCGCCCATCGTAGCAGCGCGTTCGATTAACCCCTGCTCGACGACTTCGTTCAGGACGCTTGCCGCGACGGCACATGAAAACGGATTGGAGAAGTACGTGTGGCCATGGACAAAGCCGCCACGCTCGGCGACAGTCTCAACGATCCGGTTCGGCGCGAGGACGGCCCCGAACGGCGTGTAGCCCGCGGCAAGACCCTTCGCGAGGGTGACAATATCCGGCCGTGCCCCGTTCCAGTGATGGGACGCGAGAAAAGCGCCTGTTCTACCGGCGCCGCTCATGATTTCGTCATGAATCAGCAACACACCGTATTTGTCGCAGATCTGCCGGATAGTCCGATAGTAGGACGCAGGCGACACGACCGCCCCACTGGAGAGTCCCCCGACCGGCTCAAGGATGAACGCAAGGACAGACTCTTGCCCTTCCTCGAGAATCTTGTCCTCAAGCGCCTGCGCACAAGCTGCTACGTACTCGGACTCAGTCTGTCCCGCAGGCAGCCGATACGTAAGGGGCGCCGGAATCTTCGGCATGATGCGCGCCATTGGCGCGTAGATCGATTCCGTAAAGGAGTCACCGGTCACGGCCAGCGCTCCCATCGTCGAGCCGTGATAGCTCGGATCGCGCGCAATCACTTTGAAACGCGCGCTCTGCCCAGTCACCACGGCATAGTGTCGCGCGAGCTTGATTGCAGACTCATTGGCTTCGGAGCCTCCAGAAACAAAAAAGGCGCGATCGAATCCGTCGCCCGCGAGTTCGGTCAGGCGGCTGGCAAGATGCACGTTACCCTCGCTTTCGAAGAAGCGCGGATAGGCAAACGTGACACGGTCTGCCTGTGCCTTCATCGCTGCCACTACCCGCGGGTTCGAGTGCCCCAGATTGCTGACGACTGCGCCCGACGTCGCATCGAAATAGCGCTTCCCACTGCGGTCGTACAGATATACGCCCTCGCCCCGATCGATTTGCGGTGGACGGTTCGAGCCTTTAGGCAGATAAAAGCTCATCACGCTACCGCCTTTCGTGGTATCCCCAACGGTCAGGTGTGCGCTACTACGGTTACTGCTGAGAGTGTCGTTCATGACGTCTGGCAAGTGATAACTATCGTATTGACTTCTAACGGCCGGTTCGCCGAACCAGGAAAAAAAAGCGGACGAGATCGTGCGAAATGCGGAACTCCGTCCATATCCCAGGCCGGAGATCGCCGGCAAATATCGACCGAGGTGCCGCTGGTCTAAGCCAATCGAGTCGTCCGTGCCGGCTCACCGGGCGTCGATGGCTCAACGGCCTGGCACCACCATAGGCGGGCGTCGAAACGGACTTTGGTAGCCGTTTGCCGAACAGCGCCATCTCTCGAAACATCTGCCTGGACAATGCTGAGCTATGTGCCAGGGCGCCTTGGTCGCTCTTCTTGTACTATGTACAATGATCGTATCGTAGAGTTCTCTTATACACTGTACAAGAAGAAATTCTCTATCGTAAACGCTAATGGCAATTAATTTCCAATCATGACTGTCAAGGCATCAGGCAATACCACGAGCGCCCGAGGAAAGAAGGCGCTGCGCGCTCCGAAACCCCCTAGTGGCATGCTCACTGAAGCTACGATCACAGCGGTGGCGCTGGATCTCATCGACCGTGAAGGGCTTGAGAAATTCAGCCTTCGAAATCTCGCTGCCGCCCTCGGCGTGTATCCGTCAGCGGTGTACTGGTACCTCCCAACGAAGGATCTTGTCGCTGCTGCGGTCATGAACCTTGTTCTGCGTGACGTGGCACCGGACATCGAACCGAAGGCATGGAAGGACTATTTGCGCGCAGTGATGCTTCGTTGCAGGCAGGCAATACAGCGACATCCCAACACCGCCCCGCTCCTCGGCGCCCAACTGACGGCTAACACGCGCGCTGACTTTGGGCTGATCGAGGGGATTCTGTGTGCGCTCTCCGCAGCTGGCTTCGAGGGTCCGAGGCTCGTCGACGCCTACAATTCGACGATCGCAACGCTTGTAGGCTTTACAACCCAGGAGTTCTCGCCGATGCCGGATAGTGGTGAGGACTGGCAGAAGGAAACGCAGTCCAGACTGGACGAAATCAGCCCGGTCGACTACCCCGTGCTGTCGAGGAACCTCTCCCTGCTGAAGAATCAGGCGTTCATCCTTCGGTGGGAGAACGGCGTGCGGGTTGCTCTCGACAACAGCTTTGATATGTACATCGAGATCTTCATTGCCGGCCTGGAGAAGATGAAGAAGGCCCCCGCAAAGTAAGCAATCCAATACATCCTGGACTCCTCGCGTCATGCTTGGTGCTCCCGGCCAATGCATCTGGCAGGAAGTGAACTTCCACACCGTTCATGACGTCTGCCGATACACCGAGTAGACAAGGCAGGGTGGGCTCACCGGCTACCGAGAGCCAGTGAGCCCACCTCATGCCTTTGAATGCGCCACCGCGTTGCGCCCTGCACGCAGACCTCTAAACCCCTTGAATCTGCGACGTCGAATTCTGTGACACCGAGGAGCGCTTGGGATAGCAGAGGCCTGCAACAATCAATGCCACCGCCACGACGATACCGAAGGTATATGCGCTCTGATAGCCACTCCAGGCGGTGACCATCGTCTTCATGTCCGTTGCCTGCGTGAGAAAACTTACGCCGACGCTGACGCCAAGCGTAGCGCCGATGTTGCGCAGGACAAATACGAGACCACTGACGCTCGTGGTCCGCTCCTGAGGCACAATCTCGACCACTGAGTTCATTGCGATCGTAAGACCGAAGCCCGTCCCCAGACCAATCAAACCCATTGCGATGTGGACCTGCCATGCAGCCTGGTGGAAGTACCCAAGCATCAGAAATCCGAGGGCCAGAAACAAGCCGGTCCACATAATCGCGCCACGACCGCCGATGTGCCGTTGCACCTTGCTAACAAAGGGTGCCGCGAGAGTGCCCATCAGGCTAAACGGAAGCAGGAAGAACCCAGTCTGCGTGACTGTCGCCGCGAAGCCGTATCCCGTGCTGTGGTCTGCCGCCACCATAAGAGGAACGAGCACGTAGCTCATGATGGAGGTAAAGCCGACGCCGAAAGCGAACACGCAGATCACGGCGATCTCACGTTTCGCCAACAAGCGAACATCGAGCAGAGGGGTTGCAATCTTTTTCTCATACTTCACCCAAAAGAGGGTGAGAAAGCAGGCAACCACGGCTAAACCAACGACTTTCATGGAAAACCAGCCGGTCGTTTGCGCACTCTTGATAGCCAGCAGGAACGAAACGATCGCACCGGACAGCAGGATCATGCCGATCCAGTCGATCGAACGATCCTTTACGACAGCACGCGTCGACTTCTTGTCCGAACCGGCCATCAGCAGGATCAGCATGGCAAGCGCAAGGGCCCCGAGCGGAATCCAGAAAATGTAGCGGAACCCCCATGCCTCGACGATCGGACCGGCAGTTGCCAACCCCAGCGCACCGCTGAGCGTAGCCGCAGCGATAATAAGGCCGTTTGCCAGTCCAACACGTTCACGCGGGATGGTGTCGTTGAACAGCCCGATGGACAGTGGCCCAAAAGCGAAGCCCAAACCTTGCAGGAACTGACCGACTGCAAAGGCCATAATGGACTGAGCTGTCGCTGCCACGGCTATGCCGATCGACACGAATACCAGCGCGCACAGAATCACGACGCGCTTCTCATAGAGATCGGCCAGTCGTCCGATAATGGGCGTTGACACCGATCCAGCCAGCAGGAGCACGGTAAAGACCATGCCAATTTCCGCTGGCGACGCGTTGACCATCTTCTGAATCTGCGGCAGCACTGGCACCAGCATTGTCTCAAGCATCGAATACGAGAAGACGGCCAGAACGATCGCGAAAACCAGCAGCGTGGCCTTTCCTGCGTTATCCTTACTTTTCATGATGTTTCTACCCCATCGTTATTGCGAGATGTTGTTGAGCGGCATACCTGCTTGCATGCTCAGAAGGAGACGCGGATGCCGGCCATCGTGCCAAACTGGTTGGTGCCGGCCGTAGGGGTGTCGATACCGTTGAAGGCGAATTCTGCGTGCGTACTGTTCATGACGTACGAGCCAGCAAGATAGAGGGTCGTGCGCTTCGAGAGTGAATATTCGGCTCTCGCTGCAACCAGGGTTGCACGGCCGGCGTCGCCAGCGACGATGTGATACACGCCGGTCGATGCATAGAGAGCCGGCGTAAATTGATAGCCGACGCCGACCCAGCCCTCGTCCGCGTGAGTCGGACTTCCGGCGGACGCGTCAGGCGCGCTGAGGCCCGTGTATCCAACGTAGAAGCCAGCGCTCTGGTAATTCACGCGCGCCTGGACGATATACTCGCGCGAATACGCCCACAGGTTCGAAAGTGCGCCGTTCGGGTCACGGATTTCGTCGTAGTGTGCGACCGCGGACAACCACGAACCGTCATAGCGAAGCTGTGCACCGAATGTCTTCCCGGCCTGGAAGTTTCCGGCGACGTTTCCGAAGCCATACTGGAAGTTGGCGGTCACGCCATGGAACGGTGCACTTGCGAACGTGACCGCGTTATCCGTGAAAGTCTGGTTGCGGTAGAAGAGCAGCGACGAAGAGCTGTACTGAGCCTGATACAGCGGATCGAGATCAGCCGTGCAGGCATTCAGGTTGTAGTTGCGCCCAAACGTCAGCTTGCCGAACGGGCTCGAGAAACCCACAGTTGAAATGCGAGCAAATGCATAGCCGGCGCCACCCGGAATCGTGCCATTTGTCAGGCGGAACCCTTGCTGGAGATCGAAGACAGCGGCGTACCCGCCGCCCAGATCCTCCGTGCCCTTCAGGCCCCACCGGCTGCCGTAGGTACCGGCGTTGCCAGTCCGGAAGACGTTGGTGCTGTTTCCTGCGGAATCCGTTACTCCGTGAGCGTATTCGACGTACGTATCGATAATGCCGTACATCGTGACGGAACCCTGCGCATGCGCGAGCAACGGCGTCAGCGCAATGGCGGCTGCAAAACAGACTTTTTTCATGAAAAACTGATCTCCAAACGATTATGGCATTGAGTGATGTCATCGCTTCGATGTTCGACGTCGATGGCATCCCAGCAAAAAATGTCACCGCGACCGCGCGTTAGTTCGGCTGGTCCCTTTGCAGTGCGCCCCGATCTGGCACCGCACTCGCTACTGCCCCCTTATTTATCGACAGCTTCCTATCAACCTTGCGCTGGATACGCACAGCGTGACGTCTTCGGCGACCTCTTACTTGCTGTCGTTGCTTTTCCTCCCCTCTGCGCGACGCCACCTCGGTGCATGCAGCCTCTTTGCAGCGCTCCGCCTGAAGGAACTGACCTGCTAGCACAGCCTCTTGTACGCCGTACAATTGACGCCATACTAGTGCGCCGTTATACGGTGTACAAGAGAGAAATGCTCATGGTTAACGCTACTGGCAGCGTTTTTTTGCCCAGGCTGTCAAGCCGGTCAATGCGACAGGGTCTGGCAACGAGCGATACGCGAGAGGTCGATCAGATTCGCTTCAAGTCGCGCCGCGAAGTTCAGGGCGTACCCTTGCCGCATCAAATCTTTGTGCAGGCAGCCACACAGCCGTGGTGGCTGACGGCGTCCGTCGCGCAGCCGATCCGCGCACGATGGCTCGGCGCAGTGCGCGAGTAGGAAAGGAATGGTCAGGGCGGGATGCGCCCCTTTTGCGCCGGGCGTATGCCCGGATCGGTCAGTGCCGAACGAAGCCCGGCACCCGAGACTGGGATACGAGAGTTCCACACACAGCGGGGGAAGCGCGAGCGATCAAGGCGGAGGCTCATGTTCAAATTTATCGCAGCGGGGGGAGCATCGAGATGACCGGCGAACGACGCCAAGACCCTCACGTCCGGCTATACGAGCACTCTCCGTGCAGCGGATCACATACGACCCGAACGCGCGAATTCACCAAGCGCAGGTCCGGGCAAATGGCCCAAGGGCAGCCAATGTCTGCGCGTCGCTGAAGCGATATATGCGCCGCCTCCAGTCAGCCAACAATCTGGCTGACGGCTCGCGCATAGGCTGGTCCGTCCTCAAACCTACGCATTCAGCTTGAAAGACGACACCGCGCCGCGCAAGTCGTTCGCTTGCGTCGACAACGCCTGCGCGGCTGCGGAGGCCTGTTCGACCAATGCGGCGTTCTGTTGCGTTACACCGTCCATTTGCGACACCGCGAGTTGAACCTGCTCGATGCCCGTGCGTTGCTCAAGCGACGCAGATGCGATCTCGTTCACGATATCCTGAACCCGCCTCACGGCGTTCACTGTCTGCTGCATTGACGTACCGGCTTCGGTGACAAGCGCAGCCCCTTCAGAAACCTTGTCGACTGACCTCACGATCAGTTCCTTCACTTCCTTGGCAGCTGCGGCGCTTCGTTGCGCAAGCGTACGCACCTCCCCGGCGACGACTGCGAACCCGCGGCCCTGCTCGCCTGCGCGGGCTGCCTCTACTGCCGCATTTAGCGCCAGAATGTTGGTCTGAAACGCAATGCCTTCGATGACACTGGTGATTTCTGCCACCTTGCCTGAACTCACGGATATGTCCTCCATCGTCTCGACCACCTGTCGCACGACAGACCCGCTCTTCTCGGCGGCAACAGACGCGCTGATGGCCAGCTGACTTGCCTGCTGTGCGCTGTCCGCATTCTGTCGGACAGTTGCGGTCAGTTGCTCAATGCTCGCTGCTGTCTCCTCGAGGGAGGCAGCCTGCTCTTCCGTCCGTTGACTAAGATCGAGGTTTCCCTGCGCGATCTCGGAGCTCGCATTGGCGACACTTTCTGCATTTTTCCTCACAATTCCTACGGTACCTGCAAGGCTCGCCTGCATGGCTTTCAGCGCTTCAAGTAACTGCCCAGCCTCATCGCGTGAGCAGGATCCAATATGGACGCTCAGATCCCCCCCAGCAATCCGCTCTGCAACTCCGACGGCGCGCGCCAGTGGCCGCGTCACGCTGCGGGTAACGATCCATCCAAGTGCAATCGATGCGACGACAGCCGCTCCCAGTGCAACGATCATGGCTATTGTTGCCTGCTTGCTGATCTCGCTGGCGTGAACCCCGGTCTCGGCCATCTGCTCTTCCTGAGACCGAACCATTCCGTCCAGAGCCGCGATATACGCCTCTTGCGTTTGACGGCGAGGACCGAGCAGCAGATCAACCGCATCCTTGCTTCTGTTCTGGGCGCTTAGCGCAACGACCTCGTTGAGGAATGGAAGGAACTGCGATTGTGCGAGCTTGAGCTGTTCTAGCAGACGCTTCTCTTCATCGCTAACAACAAGTCGGTCCATCAACGCCGTCTTTGCCGTCAACTGCTTGAGGTCCTCGTTGTATGCCCGTTCCGTGGCCGAACTCTCTTGACCACCTCCCTCGATCGCCGCAGCCCTGGCAAGCCTTCCCATATCGGTTGCGAAGTACGAAATACGCAGCGTTACGGCGGCCTTGACATACTGCTGGTCGGTGATCGTTCGCGTCAACGCGGCCTGAGCGTTCAACCTGTTGAGCGCCAACAGGGCAATTGCCGCAACGATAGCAGTCAAGATACCGAAGCCGATCGCCAAACGAACCCCGATTCGAATGTCTTTCACGATACCCCTCAATCAACGTATCGGGACCCGAACGTCCTATCTGGACGACGGATCTTTATAAGGATTACATATTATTATTTTGCAGACCGATGGACCCAATCGGGCTCACGTCGTCCACGCCGGCGCAACATCGCGAGGGGTGCAGTCTTGCGACGCATGCCTAACGGCTCCCGCCAGTCACGGCAATAGAAGCCTTAACCTTCACGGGATACCGGATGTGGAAAGGCGCCGAACACCCGTCGGCGCCTCTCGGACTTGCGGACTACGCGAACGAACTCATCGCCATCCCCATGGCCGCGGCCACGCCTTCGTCAGTCCATTGCAGCTTGAATCCTGGCGGCGGCTCGGCACCGACGAGGTGCCGCACAAGATAATTGGCGACTCGCTGGAAAACATAAGGCTTCTCGAGCATCAGCATGTGCCCGGCGTTGGGGACAATCAACTGATCGAAGTCCTTACCTGCGGCAATCAGCGCGTCGCACACAGCCAACGTATGTGCAGGATGGACGTTTTCATCCATCTCACCGTGAATCAGGAAGAGCTTGCCCTCCAGCTTGTGCGCGACGTCCACGTTGCATTGGGACTCACGCTCTGGCGATTCGGGTCTCGGGCCGTACTTGTCGATCCAGTGAGCCATGTAATTGCGGTTATCGTGATTCCCGCAGACAGACACGCCGACCTTGATGGTCTTCGGGTAATCGAACATCGCGCGAGCCGTCGCATATCCACCGCCGGATTGGCCGAACATGCCGACGCGGTTACGGTCGAGGAAGCTGTGGCGCTCACAAAGCTGCTCGATTGCTGCCATGTGATCACTCAGTTGGGGTTCCAGCATCCTGCCTTGCCCCGCCTGGTGAAATGCCCGATTTCGCCACGGCATACCGCGCGTCTCGAGCACGATGCCCACCATGCCGAGTTCCGCGAGCGCTTGGAGATCCAGCGCTGGCCAGCTCGGGAAACGACGGATATACCAGTTGACGTGCGGACCCGGATAGATGCAGTCGACCAACGGATACGATTTGGACGGGTCGAAGTCGCCTGGCAGATACATCGCACCGTGAAGCTTCGTCACGCCGTCCGCGGCCAAAACTTCAAAAGGCTGCGGTTTAGGCGCATCCCAGATGCTATCGACATTACTTCTAGCTAGCTCTGTGCTCCGTGAACTGGTGACGTCGAAGAGCAGGATGCGCGTCGCACTGTCCGTTGCCGCAGTCCCGAGCACGATGAACGTCGCGTCCGCCGAGGCGCCGCTCGCCGCGTACGATGGTCTGAAGGGGTTGAACTGTGCAAGATCGGTACCGGAATCTGCATCGGTAGCAATCGCGCCCTCGACCGCAAAGATGTCGGCGTCAGGGGCCAACAAAGTCTCAAAGCCACCACCATCAAAGTTGATGGCACACAGCCGGCGGTAGGCCGGGTCGCGCTGTCCCTCGAAGCCGCTAGCGAGGAACAGGATACGGCGGGCCGTCGCGTCAACGTGGACAATCTCGCGGACCATCCACTTGCCCTCCGTTATCCGGCCCTTGCGGGCACCCGTGGCCAGGTCATGGAGGTAGAGATGTGCATAGCCGTCGGCTTCCGAATACCAGATCAGTTCGTTCGATGCGAGCAGAGGCCGGATCATCGGGTGCGCGTTGTGCCGCGGATTAAGGTCGATCCATCCCGCCTCCGCCTTTTCAGTCAGGACAGTCCGCAATGGGCCGCCATCGAGCGGCATCTGCACCAGCGACACTTCGCTCGAAAAGCGATCCCAGTCCAGGAAATAGATGCTGGCATCCGCGAACCAGCACTGCTTGTAGAGAAAGGGCGGCATGATGCCGACCTGCACGGGATGTGAAGCTGAACTGATCGATCGTCCACTAGGGAGATGGTATGCAACGAATTCCGCTTCAGCGAGATCCGCATCGGGGCTCGAGACTTTAAAGGTATGAACCTTCGGGCGCTTTCCTTCGCCGGGTACATTCTGGACAAGCCCGCTTTCCGGTAGCGAGCGCTCGTCGATCCGGTGCGTGACGAACCATTCGGAATCAGCCGACCACAGGCCATCGGGCACTGGATTCTTGCGAAGTTTAAGCGGCGAGAGCCCGGATTCGACCCACGCGCCAAAGGCGTAGTAGCGCTCACCATTGGGCGTCAGTTGCCGCGCCGCACCGGTCTCGCGACTCTTGATCCAGACCGCGTTCTCCTTGAGGAACGCGGCGAGTCGTCCGTCTGGCGAATGAAGTGCCGGCACTGCGTCCAGTTCCTCCGCCCGCATAAGCGTCGGGCCTTCGAGTGAAACATGGTATGCGTCGGACCCCGACTTCACGACCAGACGCCCAGCCTCCGGCATGTCATACCGCGCCTTCGCCAGCGCGGAGGCGTCGATCTGCTTTCCGGATTGGCTCGAAAGCAGTTCGGCAAGATCGTTGAATGCGATCACCGGCGTGATGGTGTGGGTGCGCGCATCAATGAGCTTTGGACGGTTGACGATCTCACCATCTGCGCCAGCCTCGGCGACGCAGAAAAAATACCGATGCTTGTCCAGCCAGTAGCCGTCGATAAGTGTGCCGCTCAACTGCAGCACAAAATTCGGCGGCAGGAATCTCGCGGCACGCTCATAGCGCGCGAGGTCGATCGTTGTAGCTTGCCTCTCCACGTGGACCTCCTTAAGGACCAGAACAGCACGAGCGGGTCGTGCGCTGCCTGCTTTCCAGCGGGCTATATCAGAAAACGCGAATCCTACATCATGTTTATTTTTTAAACAAGAAATTGAACATAAATAGCCATAACATATTGATTTTATGTAACTTTCTAATTGTACAGTGTACTATTACGACAAATTCGCACTACCCCTTATTGACGAAAACTTTGTCGGGCCTCAGGATGCCGGACATGTGGATGCGCTCATCATGCATGCACGCCTACGTTGAAGGATGTTATGAGCAGTCTTTTCCTGCGCAATACCCGCGTGCTCGATGTGAGGACGGGAGAGCTTCGCGAGCTATCAAATATTTGGGTCGAAAACGGGCGAATCCGGGACATCGACGCTTCGGACCCCAAAACTGACATACCCGTGCTGGATCTGGGAGGACGCACGGTTATGCCTGGGCTGATCGATGCCCACGTGCATGTCATGATTTCGGAGTTGGACGCTCTCAAAATGAAGGGCATTCCGCCGACGTTGGCCACTGCTCGGTCTGGCCCGATCCTGTCCGGCATGCTCGATCGAGGGTTCACAACCGTTCGGGACACTGCAGGGGCCGACCATGGATTGCGCGAAGCGGTCGCTTCTGGACTTGTACGTGGCCCGCGTCTCTTCATCTGTGGCCGTGCGATCAGCCAGACCGGTGGTCACGTCGATTTTCGCGATCGGACGGAACACCGCCGAATGAGCTGCGTGTGCTGCAATGGTCTCGATCTTTCAGCTCGTGTCGCAGACGGGGTACCCGGTATTCTGGAAGCTGTCCGTGAGGAACTCCGTCAAGGCGCAGACCACATCAAGATTGCTGTGTCAGGAGGCGTGGCTTCACCGATTGCCCCGTTCGACAGCCTTCAATATACGGTGGAAGAAATCCGGGCGGCCGTTCAAGCCGCAACGGACTGGGGAACCTACGTGTGCGCGCATGCGTACTCGGCCGCATCAATTCGCCGTGCCCTCGAATGTGGCGTCCGCTCAATCGAGCATGGCAACATGATCGATGAGGCCAGCGCGCAACTCGGAGCACAGCAGGGAGCGTTCCTCGTCCCTACTCTGGCGACCTACGAGGCGATGGCTCTCTACGGCGCGGAATATGGCCTCGACGCAGTCAGCCTCGAACGCAATAGGCATGTCCTCTCTGCGGGCCTCACCTCACTTGAAATTGCCCGCGGCGCGGGGATGCGTATAGCCTTTGGCAGTGACTTACTCGGCCAGTTGCATCATTTGCAGTCGCGAGAATTCATGATCCGCTCTGACGTCATGTCTCCGCTCGAGATCATTCAGTCTGCGACGCTGACCAATGCCGAACTCCTGCGGCGCGAAGGCGAGTTGGGAATTATCGAACCAGGCGCACTCGCCGACCTGATTGCTGTTGATGGTGATCCCCTTGCGAACATCGCACTTTTGGGCGAAGGCTCAAAGCACATCCCGGTGGTAATCAAGGACGGCCAGGTAACGAAAGACGCCCGTTCCGCATCCGACTGGAATCGGCACAGCACCCGATCGTGAGTCAGCCACAGTATCGGATGATCGATACACGCAGGGACAAGTAGCCTGGAGCGGCAGTGAAGGACTGCACCCTTAGTTGCATGGCCCGCTTCCGCCGGCTCCAACGGTGCTTCTGGCGATGTCTGCACTCGATTAGTCCAATCGGAATTGTCCAACTGCGGCGGTAAGGTGCGTCGCTTGAGTCTGCAGCGCGGAGGCCGCTGCAGCGGATTCCTCGACGAGCGCGGCGTTCTGCTGCACCATCTCGTCGAGTTGAGCTACCGCCCGGTTTACTTCCTGAATTCCCCGGGTCTGCTCGTCGGCAGCATTGGTGATCTCACCCATGATGACCGTGACATTAGCCACATTGCTCACGATATCCCTCATCGTGTCGCCGGCGAGCCGTACCTGACTGGAACCTGAAGAAACGCTGTCGATCGTCGATTCGATTAGCGATGTGATCTCCTTGGCCGCCTCCGAGCTGCGTTGTGCAAGATTGCGGACCTCACCTGCGACTACAGCAAAGCCACGGCCCTGCTCGCCAGCACGTGCAGCCTCCACCGCGGCGTTTAGCGCCAGAATGTTAGTCTGAAACGCAATTCCGTCAATTACGCCGATGATCGCTTCGATCTTGCCGGAAGCAGTTTCAATTTTGTTCATTGTACTAACGACTCCGGAGACGACCTCACCGCCACGAGAAGCGACCGTCGATGCGGAGCCCGCGACATCATTTGCCTGCCGTGCGGCACTTGCAGACTGCAGTACAGTCGACGTGATCTGCTCCATCGATGCGGCTGTTTGCTGCAAGTTGGCTGCGGCCAGTTCAGTGCGACTCGAAAGGTCAAGGTTGCCCGCGGAAATCTCTGCTGCGGCAACACGCACGGATTCGCTGCTGTCGCGAATCTGGCGCATTACGAGGCACAACTTCGAAACGAACGTGTTGAACGCCACGGCAATCTGCGCGACCTCATCCCTACCGTACACAGGTAAACGCTGCGTTAGATCGCCCGTGCCAGAACCGATCCCGTCCATCGCGTCCCGCACTTGCGAGAGCCGCTTGAACGCAGTCGCCGTGACGGCGCTTACAATCACCGCCGAAGCCACGACGATCAGCAGCAACACGATCGCCGAAGTCGTGACGAGCGATCGCATACCTGCGGTCGCGTCCCGTTTGTCCAGTGCTATAACGAGGACCCAGCTTGTCCCTGGGACGGCACGCCCTCGCAGCAACTTTGTCCCGTCTCCGATATGCACTTCAAGCGGACGTGATGCCGACACGAGCGCCGCAATTCCGGTGGCATCGAGATCAGGTACAAAGTCCGATGCGGGTTTCAATGTCAGCTTCGCGTCGGGATGCGCGACGATCTTTCCGCTTGCATCGAGCAGCATGCCGAAGCTAGCCGGTGTCGGGTGGATCGATTTGACATTCGCGATCACGCTGTCCATGCCAACGTCCCCGGCAACTACCGCTTTCAAGACACCGTCGCGAACGATTGGCACCGCGAAGGTGACGACGAGCTTTCCCGACCCAGCATCGATGTATGGCTCCGTGACAACCGGTGCCCCCACGGTCGCGGCCAGTTGATACCATGGGCGACCGGTCGGATCAAGGTTTGGGGGAACGCCTGTCGAATCAGCGAATTTTGCTGTCCTGTTCGCCAGCCCAACGTAGACATTTGTGAAACCACCGGCAGACGCAACTTGCCTGAACGGAGGCACAGGATCAGCGGAAAGTGCACTGTCTTCCAGCGAAACTATTGCGGCTGTCTTCGATGCAACCCAGTCGCTGATGCCTGCGACGTGCCCGTCGGCGAGCGCGACGAGGTTGTTATTTATCGAATCGTTGTTATACGTTCGGACCACCAGGTAGTTTGCGATGGCATTCACGGTGAGCGCGCAAAAGACAATGCAAAGGCAAGCGATAATGACGCGCGCGCGGATTGTAGTAAGCATCGTGATAGTCAGAGCTGTATCGTACTACTGAATTAAGTTAATCATTCGTCGAAAAACCCGTACCCCGCATTGCCGGGCGCTCTAGCGCCGGCGGGAAAATGCGCCACAGGCCGTCTTGGTGGCGAAAAAAGTACATGGAAACAGGGCCTTCTTTTTTTAGCGTCTCGACGCACACGTAGCAACCGTGTCGCGATTTCCGGTTTCTGATTTCGGTGATCCGAAAACCCTTTACAGGATCGGGCGCGAGCCAGTCCTCGATCATCACGCGCAATGGGCGCCGCTCCGCAGACATTGACTACCCTTCCATGACAAATGACGCCGCAGCGAGAGCCATGAGCGACATGGTTGAAACCAAGCCGGCGTGGTTTCCGACAGACTTCAAAGAATTCAAGGCACGTGTTCCGACTCGCGTGGTTTGACACCGGACTTCACAAGATTGACGGATTCACTCGGTCGGCCATCGCTCACATCTGGTGTTTCGGTCGCCTCATTCTGATCGTGAATGGCCTTTTTGGTGACAGTCAAGCCGCGTGCCGGGAGATGCGTTCCGTCAGCGAGCTATCATTGATTCACATTTATTTCACACTACAATAGTTTCTGTATGAAACTAATTGTTCGGCATTGTAGTCGCAGCGTCAATCCAGGGTACTCCCTAGACTGGAAGGCCATTGCCGACGACTGGCAGCAGGTGGCCACGCCGGACGCGCCAAAGTGAGCGTTTGACTTGCCTGAGCCCGGATTGCACCGGACTGTTCTGTCGGTTGGATCGCCTTCCAGATTTGGTCTGGCTCACGACGGATTGGCATCCATGGATCGCGTAGCGGGCATGTCCGAGTCCGCGCTTGGCGCCCGAGGCACGGTCACCGGGAACTGCGCGAGGGCGGCGCGCGCCGCCGCACCGGCACCACGGCCAGGGCGAGGGTGCGCATGTGCACCGGCTGTGGCGGAAACGAGGGGCCAACGTCATTCACGCAGCGGCGGCGCGTTTTCCGGCGGCCGATTTTAGCAAGGACTCGAGGGTGGTCAGATAAGGATAGTTATCTGACCACCAGTGTGGGATTTCACATTGGGCCGGGTAGGACCGGCCCCGGAAATCGCGCGGCGACGCGATTTTCGATCTTCCGGCCGCGTTAAAAAATTGCAAAAAATTCGACTTTCAAGCATATACTGCAACCAGATAACGCAACCTCGGGTATCCGATGAGTAACAGGACAGTCCAGCGGTTGATGCAGGAAAGCCGGCGCGGTCATCCTGTGGATTCCGGCCAGCTCCGGCAGATGGGGATCAGCGTTGCGCTCGCGGCGCACATGGTCAGATCCGGGTGGCTGCAGCGGCTCTCGCAGGGCGTCTACCTTCTGACCGGGGACACGCCGACACGGGACGGTTCGATCGCCTACCTGACTCGCCGCATTGCAGGCCTTCACGTTGGAGGAAAAACCGCCCTTGCCTGGCAGGGCGTCCGTCACAACATCGCATTTCGCGAAAAGGTTGTGCTATGGGGCCAGAAGCCCTATCGCATCCCGTCCTGGGTGGGCCAGCACCTGGCCTACTCGTTCCAGACCACCTCTCTGTTCGACAACGACCTGCCCTACGACAGGGGCCTGAAGCCGCTTCCCGCCGGCGACCCGGAGGTCAAGGTGTCGGTGCCCGAGCGCGCAATCCTGGAACTCGCCAGTGACATCGGCAAAGGTCAGTCGCTTGAGGAGGCGAGCAATCTGTCGGCAGGCCTGCGTAACTTGCGCGCCGACGTGCTTGACGAGTTTCTGGGCCACTGCCATCGGGTGAAGGTTATCAGGCTCGTGCGTGACCTCGGACGTGAGGCCGACTTTGCGTGGGCGCGGGGACTTCAGAAACATGTAGAGCGTCTTGGCGCCGGGACAAGATGGTCGAATCAGACAAAAAACGGCCGGATAACGCTCAAACCGGAATGAGTGTGGAAGCAATCTGGTTACCGCGTGCCTGAACCGGGCCTCCGCATCGGCAAACCCCGACTTCCCGTGTGGCGAGGTTGGCGTGCACATTCGCGCACCAGGCATCGCCGCCGACGCGCCGACCAGTCATGAGACATGTTTTCCCGATCTCACGCAGCAGATCATGCCTGTTCCCGATCACTGATCAGTACGGCATGCGAAACACGGCGATCTGTCTATCACGGACCGATTCGTTTCCCGACTCCGTGTTTGCTATTGTCCCTTTCGGCAACAAGTATTTCCGGGCTGAGTAAAGAGCCAAAAGATGATTACCGATTGCACATCGGCGCCCGGAGGCGCGTCGAGAGGTGCTATGCATTCCGCTTCGAGTGGTCTCGCGGAACAACCTTGCAGTCTCTATTGGGAGGGGGAGAGGTAAAGCTCGACCGACTGCAGGAGATCGATTACGTCGGCGGCACCGATGAAATCAAACAGGACCGGTCCTGTCAGAGCGTGCGTTATTTCATACACCGTCCCAAGCGGACTTTTTGTAAGCGGCTCGCGTGGGCCGCTCTCGACGTCACGTGCGTAAATGAGGCATGCTCGGCGAGCGTGGGCAGGTTCTGTCTGGGCCTACCCGGCAATCAGGAGGTGGAGGCAGGAGGGCCGGCCTTGCC